>NZ_QRQL01000020.1:0-1411 GCF_003475485.1 Dielma fastidiosa
TTCGTAGAGTACATTACTCCACGAAAAAACACCGCCAAACACTGAAAACTCAGCATTATTTGACGGTGTTGACAATTTATTTGACGGCTAATAAATCAGAAAGCCGTTGCATATTTTCTCTTTTTAAATCCATGGATGGGTGTACATAGCGATTCATTGTAATATTCACGCTGGCATGACCCAATATTTCGCTGAGACTTTTTACATCGAATCCAAGCTCTATGCACCTTGTAGCAAATGTATGACGTAACGAGTGATAATTTGCGGAGGTGATTCCGCTGTTTTTCAATACCTTCTTAAAATGATTTTGCATGGTTCTTGGTTCTAATGGATTCTGATCGCTATTGGTTAGGATGTAGCCAGTAGAAGAAGCTTTGTGTGCTGTAAGAATAGTCATTAAGCCATGGGGTACTGGAATAGTACGGATGGAGCAAGCACTTTTTGGTGTGGTAACAACAATCCTTGTCTTGTATTCACTGTTGGTTCTATCTTGGATTCTCTGGAGCGTTTGATGCACGTGGATTGTGTAATCTGAGAATGAAACATCTTCCCATCGTAACGCACAAATTTCACCTACTCTGAGACCAGTGAATAAACATACTAATATACCAATATTGCAGGAATCAAGATTAGAATACAAGTATTGGCATAATTTTTCCTGTTCAGCACGACTCAAAACTCTCATTTCCTTCGTTTGACGTTTTATCTGTATAGATCGTGCGTCACAAGAAATGGCTTTCCCGTTTCGGGTGGCAAATTGTAAGACATTTCGAATTAGAGATAAAATATCTGAAACAGTTTTAGAGGAAAGTCCATTCTCCTTTAATCCACCAGAAACAAGGAAAAAATTACACTGCGTTTCAATAAACTCGTGTGTTATATCACGCAATTGTTTGCTTCCGAACACAGGAAGTATATACGAGCTGAGAAGATTCCTATATTTGTTGCTTGTAGATTCCTTCACTTTAGGACATATAGCTTGAAACCATTCCATAGCAACCTGTTCAAATTGATCTGAGCTAATTTCTGGATCGACAGTGACAGAATTACTCGTGCACGAACTTTGACTGATAAGTTTTGCCTTGACTTCTCGATATGACTTTGCATAAACATAACCGTAATTGGCTTTGCCTGTAGAAGATCGGGACTTAATGTATCTTCCTTCCCATCTGCCGTCTTTCCTTTTGTAAATATTTTCTCCTTTTCGTGCCATAAGGTACACCTCCTTCAATATGACTATAATTCTGACGGCAAATTGTGACTTTGGAACTTTCTAAGATGGATTTTTGTGCAAAACCTCGTGTTTTATGTCCCTAACATATTGACAAACAGTGCGACAATTTGTAAAATAAAGATATAAACTAAAAAAAACAGAGAAGAATGCGATTCGTGGAGTAATGTACTCTACGAA
>NZ_QRQL01000021.1:0-781 GCF_003475485.1 Dielma fastidiosa
CTCATTCCCTTATCCCGTACATACTTCAATTTTCCAATCAGTGACGTATACGCTGGATCAACTTTGATCACTTCAACTCCTTCATAAGCTGCTTTTCGCTCGATGGCTTCACTGATCTGTGCATAAGCAAACTCACTCAGCATTCGATTCAGTCCTTTTGGCTGATAACGCTGCTTCCGCTTTTTATCACTAAAGTCCAAGGCTTCCATCACTAATGGTTTATGGGTATGTACACATTCATGAATGATCTTACTCGCTGTTTCCGCAATCTCATGCTTTCGCTGATTCCTTGTCTTTCCCTTTAACTTCATGGGTAATATTAGTTGTCTGCACAGATTGCCTTGCCGATCGATGTGGGCAACCGCGATATGATCCACATTGATATCGATACCTATACTGCCTTCTTCCTTTTTGGTCATGATCACTTTAGGTTCCACCTCAATGATCGCTTTGATGATGAAATACTCACCATGATCATAGAGTTCATAAGCTACGGCTTTACCAGCGGTATTATGCGGTAATCTGACTGCTCTTTCTAATTTCTCTGCATGATGATAAAAACGGATCGGTAAATGAACCTCTTTCTCTGTGCCTCGATAAACCATGATCCCGGATTCAAGATGATATTTGAAGAGATTGTTGCTGTATTTTCCCTGTCGTCTGCCAGGTATCAGCATCCGCTTTCTTCGCTCATACCGATAAGCTTCAAGATCATGATGCAGATTCTTCCTAGAACCAAAGCAAGCGGCTCTCATGCCTAAGTTCAAATGATTCAGCTTAT
>NZ_QRQL01000022.1:0-753 GCF_003475485.1 Dielma fastidiosa
TTATAGTTCTCATCAAATACATCTTCTACACCGCCGCGGCCCAGTCTTACATAACATGGCCCATCGATTTCCGCGATACCTTTGATGATCGCTTTCGTTTCTGCCGCGTCACATGGCTGGAACACCTTCATGCCCGGGATCGCGCGCATGATTGCTAAATCCTCGATGCACTGATGACTCGCACCGTCTTCACCCACGGTCAATCCCGCGTGTGTCGCACACACTTTCACATTCAGATGCGGATAGGCGATACTGTTGCGGATCTGTTCAAACGCTCTGCCTGCCGCGAACATCGCAAAGCTTGACGCGTAGACGATCTGGCCGCTCGCCGCTAAGCCTGCCGCTACCGCCATCATGTTGCCTTCCGCGATTCCCATATTGAAATGGCGCTCCGGACAGGCTTTCTTCGCATCACTGGTTTTTGTTGATTTTGTCAGGTCAGCATCTAATACCACTACTTTTTCATTTTCGACGATCAGCTCTGCCAACGCTTTGCCGTACGCTTCTCTTGTTGCTGTCTTGCCCATCTTATTCGCCTCCCAATTCTGCGATTGCCTGCGCACACTGTTCTGCACTTGGCGCACTGCCATGCCATGCCGCATTGTTTTCCATGAAGCTGACGCCCTTGCCTTTGATCGTATGCGCAAGGATCATCGTCGGCTGACCTTTAGTCGCTCTCGCTTCTTCAAATGCCTTTTCGATCGCTTCATAGTCATGACCGTCAATATCGATCACATGCCAGCCAAACGCTTC
>NZ_QRQL01000003.1:0-370171 GCF_003475485.1 Dielma fastidiosa
TCCCGTGAAGATAACTAGCTGCCAGGTGATCGACCCTTCATTGGGTCTTTTTTTTGTTTATCCATTGGCATTTGTGGTATAATATCTAAACTGTGGAGGTAATCATATGTTAGAATTTACAGATCAATTAAGCCGTGAAGAAAATGATGAATTTGTCAAAGCTCATCCGCTTTGCAATCTGCTTCAATCATCCTCCTGGGCAGATATAAAATCAAATTGGGATCATTGTTATACCGGTGTCAAAAAAGATGGCTGTTTAGCTGCGACAGCAATGGTATTAATCAAAAGACTGCCGTTAGGCTTTACTTTATTCTATATCCCAAGAGGTCCGATTATGGATTATAAGGATCAGGCATTAACCGCTTTTATGCTGAAAGAACTAAAAAAATTAGGTAAAAAGCATCACTGCCTCTATATCAAAATCGATCCATATATTTTAAAGAACCAATATCGTATCGAAGAAGCTAATGAATCAATAAATGATGAATGTAAACAGGTAATGAACAGTTTAAGAGCCTGCGGAGCGATTCATCAAGGCTTTACAAAAGATATTATGAGTACCATTCAGCCGCGTTATCAAGCCAATGTCTATGCAGTAGACAACTTTGAAGAAAATTTGCCAAGACATACGAAACGGCTGATGAAGGACGCGCTTAAACGTCATGTACAGTTAATTATGGGCGGCAGCGAACTGGTAAAGGAATTCGCGCAGGTCGTTGCGAAAACTGAGAATCGTAAGAAAATCGCTTTGCGTAATGAGCAATATTTTCAAAAGCTGATGAACGCCTATGGTGATGATGCTAAAATCCTGCTGGCTAAGGTGAACGTGAAACAGCTTGTGGATACTACCCAAACATCTCTTGAGACAATGACTCAGGAATATAATGACTTACCGGAAAACCAAGTCAAAAAACGCCGCCGGCTTGAGGAACAGTTATCCAGCCTGCGTAAGGATCTCAGTGAATATACTGAAATAGCCGCCGCTGTTGAGGGTCAAAGTGAAATGGTGATTGCCGGCTGCTTATCAGTGAAATACGGTCCAACCATGGAAATGCTTTATGCCGGTATGGATGAACGCTTTAAAAAATTTATGCCGCAATACAGTATTTATGTAAAACAAATGAATTGGGCCTTTGAAAATGGCTGCCATTGGTGTAATATGGGTGGTGTTGAAGGCACTTTAGATGATGGATTAACAAAATTTAAAGCCAATTTTAATCCTACGATTGATGAAACCATCGGTGAATTTGATCTGCCAGTAAACAAAAGTCTCTATAAAGCAAGTGAAATGGCTTATAAATTAAGAAAGAAAATGAAAGTGAAGGCATAAAACATGGTAAAGAAAACGATAGAAATTCATTCCAAGCAAGAAACCGAAGCCTTTGGTTTAAAGCTTGGAAGCCTTTTGAATGAAGGGATGTGCATCACCCTCAGCGGTGATCTGGGCGCTGGCAAAACAACGCTGACAAAGTCGATTGGTAAAGCCATCGGCGTAAATAAAACCATCAATTCACCGACTTTTACCATCTTAAAAATTTATCATGGCAAATTTCCGCTCTATCATATTGATGCTTACCGTCTTGAAGGCATAGAGCAGGATCTTGGCTTTGATGAATTTATCGAAGGTGACGGGGTATGTGTGATTGAGTGGCCTGATTATATGGCAAATCAGCTGCCAGACCAGCGGCTTGAGATAACAATCCATAACGGCAGTGATGAAAATCGTGAATTTATCTGTACTGCGCTTGGCAGTAAGTATGAAGAGATCGTGGAGAAACTGATATGAAAACATTATGTATGGATACCGCGCACAAATTCCTTGTGATCGGTTTATTTGAAGATGAAAAGCTAATTGCGAAAACATCGGAAAGAGCATGGAAACAGCAGTCTGAAAAATTCTTTCCGGCATTGATGGCATGCATGGAACAGGCAGGCTGGTGTGCGGATGACTTAGATGAGATCGTGATAACTGAGGGCCCGGGAAGCTACACGGGTGAGCGTATCGCGATGACGATAGCTAAAGTCTTATGCACCACTAAGCAAAAGCCTTTGTATACCATTTCAACATTTCAAATGGTTGCCGGCAGTCAGGATCGCTGTGAAGTCATTCTTGATGCCAGAAGCAATCGTGCCTATGTGGGAATCTGTGAAAAAGGTCAGCTGATCAGTGAATGTATCAAGACGCTGGATGAGATAAAAATCGATGCTGAGCATGAGCTGATTGTCGGTGATATAGAATTATTAGGACATGAATATGAAGAAATAGATTTTGTGAAGAATATGATGGATGTTAAGCCTTATTGGAAGAAAATTGAACATGTGCATCTTTTAGTTCCGCATTATCTTAAAAGTCAGGAAGAACTGGTTAAGCAATGATTTTACGAGAAATGAAGCTTGATGATCTTGATGCCGTCTTAGAAATCGAGAATGAGGCATTCAGTGACCATTGGCCGCGTACAGCTTATGAATACGAAATCAGTGAGAATGAATTTTCCACAGCCTTTGTCGCGGTGGATGGAGAACAAATTGTCGGTGCGGCAGTGTCTTATCTTATCTTTGATGATGCGCAGATTGCTACGATTGCAGTCCGTAAGTCACATCAAGGACAGGGAATCGGCTCACTGATGATGGATAAGATTGTACAGGATGCTGATGCGGCCGGCTGTTCAACGCTTTCTTTGGAAGTGCGTATCAGCAATACCCCGGCAATTAAATTATATGAAAAATATGGTTTTATCAATGTGAATATCCGCAAAGGCTATTATGCTGACGGTGAAGATGCTTATTTAATGATCAAGCCTTTGGGAGGACAAACGGCATGGGTGGATTGACAAGCTATCAGGAACTTTATTCTGAAATTAGAAATACCTTGCTTGCTTCTCGAAATCAGGCTTATAAAGCCGTGAACTTTGCGATGGTAAAAGCGTACTGGAATATTGGCCGTATCATCGTTGAAGTTGAGCAGCAGGGAAATGTACGAGCTGAGTATGGGAAATCGCTGATAAAGCGTCTTTCCGTTCAGTTAACAGAGGAATTCGGATCTGGATTTGATGAGCGAAATTTGAGAAATATGCGTCTATTCTATACCCGCTTTCCAAATTGGAACGCACTGCGTTCCGAATTGACCTGGACACATTACCGTCTTTTACTGAAAGTAGAAAACGATGATGCGAGAGCTTGGTATATGAATGAGTCTGCCGCATCTGCATGGTCTAGCAGACAGCTAGACAGACAGATATCTACGCTATATTATGAAAGACTGCTTTCAAGTAAGGATAAAACACCAGTAAAGGAAGAAGCAATCGAACTTTTGAAACCTTTAGCAACGGATGACTATATAAAAGATCCGTATGTATTGGATTTTCTGGATTTGAAAAATTACCCAGCGCTTCGTGAATCTGATTTAGAACAGGCGTTAATCGATAAATTACAAGAATTTCTTCTAGAGCTAGGCCGTGGATTTTGCTTTGTGGCACGTCAAAAATTGATGCGCTATGAAGATGAAGATTTTTATCTGGACTTGGTATTCTATCATAGTATTTTAAAATGCCATGTATTGATTGATTTAAAAATCGGAAAACTAACTCATGGTGATGTTGGACAGATGGATAGCTACATTCGTATGTATGATGCCATCTATAAGAACGAGGATGACAATCCGACAATTGGTATCATTTTGTGTTCTCAGAAGAATGAAGCCATTGCAAAGTATTCGGTATTAAATGATGCGAAGCAAGTATTTGCTTCAAAATATTTGTTTGCCTTGCCGACCGTGAATGAATTACAAGATGAAATTAAAGCGGAACGTAAGCGTATAGAAGATATGAAGGGAGGAAATATAGATGACGAAGATATTAGCGATTGAATCAAGCTGTGATGAAACAGCGGCAGCCGTTATCGAAGACGGCAAAAAAATATTATCCAATGTAGTCGCAACCCAGATTGATGTACATAAGAAGTTCGGCGGTGTAATACCTGAAGTAGCGTCAAGAATTCATGTGGAAAATATCTCAATGGTGATTGCGGAGTGTATGGGAAAAGCGGGTTTAGGCATCGAAGAAATGGATGCTATTGCGGTAACGCAGGGGCCGGGATTGATTGGTTCTTTACATGTCGGGGTGCAGGCAGCAAAAACGTTAGCGTGGGCTTTTAATAAGCCGCTGGTGCCGGTGCATCATATTGCCGGTCATATTTATGCCAATCGTTTGATTGCTGATCTGAAATTTCCATTAATGGCGCTTGTTGTATCCGGCGGTCATACAGAATTAGTATATATGAAGGATGAGTGGAGCTTTGAGGTCATCGGTACAACGCAGGATGATGCGATTGGCGAAGCCTTTGATAAAGTGGGACGTATCCTTGGTCTGCCATATCCAGGCGGTGTTTATATTGATAAATTATCAAAAGAGGGAAAGAATATTTATAAGCTGCCTAAGCCGCATCCGGAAAAGGAATTGGATTTTAGCTTCAGCGGATTAAAATCCGGGGTTCTGCAGTTCATTAAACGCTGTGAGCGCAACAATGAAACATTTGAACCTGCTGATCTTGCCTGCAGCTTTCAGGAAACAGCAATCGCCTGTCTTTTAGAAAGAGCTGAAAAGGCAATGAAGCAGATGCAGCCTAAAATGATTGTCCTAGCGGGCGGTGTCGCGGCGAACAGCTGTCTGCGTCAGCGCATCAGTGAATTGGTCAGTGAAAAATTCCCCCAGATTGAATGTATTATCCCGCCGTTGTCATGCTGTACCGATAACGCGGCGATGATTGGTGTAGCTGGAACGATCGCTTATGAGCATGGTGTGCGCGGCGATGCGTCATGTACGGCTGATCCTGCATTTGAATTATAAGTAGTTTAAAAAAACACATATTTCACAATCAAAAAAAGTGTGCTATAATAAGGTCGGTGATGAAAATGGCAAATAAAAATGTACCAAAGGCAACGTTGCAGCGTTACCCAGTTTATCTAAAAGCACTGCGAAAACTAGCAAATTCCGGTGTTGAACGGATTATGTCTAAAGAATTATCTAATGTTGTCAGCATTGAGCCGACAACAATCCGCCGTGACTTCTCTTTCCTGGGCAATCTTGGCAAGCAGGGTTATGGTTATGACGTCAACAAGCTGATTGAAATCTTTAATCAGCAGCTGGGTCTTGACTTCGATGAGAAAATCATTTTAGTCGGAGCCGGAAACATGGGACGTGCCTTGATGAAATATAATAAGTGGAATCATGTGGTTGGTGAAATCACATGTGCATTTGATATCTCACCAGACCGCCAGGGAGTTCGTTTCGGAATCCCGGTTTACGACTTAAAAGATCTGGAAGAAAAAATTCCTCAGGGCTGCCGTATCGCAATCCTAACCGCTAATGTTGATATCCAGCAAACGGTTGACCGCATGGTAGCTGCCGGCATCGTCGGTATCGTTGATTTTACTCATGAGCACTTTCAAGTGCCAAAAGGGGTTGCAATTAAGACCGTAGATGTAGTATCATCTATACAAGAGCTGGTTTTTGAAACCAATTCATTAAAAGATTAATGGCGATGAAATGAGACAGCCTGACGGCACTTGTCAGCGACTCTGCGTATTGGTGAAAGGCAGAGAAGGAAAGTCAGTGACTGAACACTCATGGAGCTGAACCGGAGAACTAACAGTAGACGGTTTCGCTAAGGAGAGCGTTATCTCATAAAAGATGCATGGGCTGAGTCCCGTGAATCAGGATGGCACCGCGTAAATTACGTTCCTGTATAGGGACGTTTTTTTATTTTTTAAACAAATCCAGGAGGACAAAGATATGTTTGAATTTATGACCATTAGAGAATTATACGAAATGGTATTCTCCAACAATCATGTGGAAATTGATTCCCTTGAGTATGTTCAGCTGCAGGGTTGGGTAAGAACCAATCGTGATAATGGTAAAGTAGGCTTTATTGAATTAAATGACGGAACTTATTTCCGCAACGCCCAGTTGGTTTACGGTGATCTGATTAAGAACCGTGATGAAATTGCTAAATTTTCAACTGGCAGCGCAATTACGGTGACCGGACAGTTTAAGCTGACCCCCGATGCGAAGCAGCCATTTGAGATTGTTGTGACAGAAGCGGTATTAGAAGGCGCCTGCGATCCTTCCTATCCGCTGCAAAAGAAGCGTCACAGCTTTGAGTATATGCGTGAGATTGCACATTTAAGACCAAGAGCGAATACATTCTATGCGGTATTCCGTCTGCGTTCAGTTTTATCGATGGCAATCCACGAATTCTTTCAGGATCAGGGCTTTGTCTACGTACATACCCCAATTCTTACGGGTAATGACGGTGAGGGTGCCGGTGAAATGTTTACCGCGACAACACGCAAGGATGCGGACTATGAAAAGGATTTCTTTGGCAAGGAAGCTTTCTTAACGGTTACTGGTCAGCTGCATGTAGAGGCGTTTGCGATGGCTTTCCGTGATGTATATACATTTGGCCCGGCATTCCGTGCTGAAAATTCAAATACGTCACGCCATGCATCAGAGTTCTGGATGATCGAACCGGAAATTGCTTTTGCAGATCTTGATGATAACATGGATCTGATTGAAGATATGGTTAAGTTCTGTATCAACTATGTGCTTGAGAATGCACCAGAAGAAATGAAGTTCTTTGAGAAGATGATCGATCAGGACTGCATTAAGCGAATTACCCATGTCCGTGATTCAGAGTTTAAGCGTATGCCGTACACTGAAGCAATTGAAATTCTTGAAAAAGCGGATGTGAAATTTGAGAATAAAGTATTCTGGGGCATGGATCTGAATTCTGAGCATGAGCGTTATATCTGTGAACAGGTAGTGAAAGGGCCAGTCTTCCTGACGGATTATCCTAAGGAAATCAAGGCTTTCTATATGCGTGTGAACGATGACAACAAGACAGTTGCCGCTTGTGATTTATTAGTGCCGGGTGTTGGTGAATTAGTCGGCGGATCACAGCGTGAAGAGCGTTATGATGTGCTTGATCATCGCATGGATGAATTAGGAATGAAAAAGGATAACCTGCAGTGGTACATGGATCTGCGCCGTTACGGCGGCTGCAAGCATGCCGGTTTTGGCCTTGGCTTTGACCGTTTCTTAATGTATCTGACGGGTATTCAAAACATCAGAGATGTTGAACCGTTCCCAAGAACACCAAGAAATTTATTATTCTAAGCGTTAAAGATCGGTGCCTGCCGGTCTTTTTCTTTATATAAAAACTTTCAGCGAAGAGCGGATAGTGCTATAATACGTTTTATAAAAGGAGCGTGAAGAAGATGATTATTGGAATTCCAAAGGAAATCAAAAATAATGAAAACCGTGTATCATGTACACCCGCTGGTGTATTTGCGTTATGCAAAGCCGGACATAAGGTGATCGTTGAAGCGAATGCCGGAATTGGCAGCGGTTTTAGCAATGAGGAATATCAAGAAGCGGGAGCTGAAATTGCGGATGTAAAGGAAGTCTTTAAAAGAGCGGAGCTGATTGTGAAGGTTAAAGAATATTTACCATCAGAATATCAATATCTGCGTGAGGATCAAATGGTATTTACCTACCTGCATATTGCCAATGATCCTGAATTCGCCAAAGCCCTGATTGATTCAAAAACAACAGCCATCGCTTATGAAACGGTGCGTGATCGTAAAGGCGGACTGCCGCTGTTAACGCCGATGAGTGAAGTTGCCGGACGGATGGCGGTACAGGTTGGGGCTACTATGCTTCAGAAAAATAACAATGGCCGCGGCTTGCTTTTAGGCGGTGTTCCCGGTGTATTCCCAGCCGAGGTCGTTATCATCGGCGGCGGTACGGTGGGTTTAAACGCGGCGAAGATTGCCTGCGGTTTAGGCGCCATCGTTACAGTCTTTGATATCAATGCTGAACGGATGGGGTATATCGACGATATTTCCGGCGGTACGATTCATACGGCTTATAATAATGAATACAATCTCAGACGGGCATTAAAAACCGCTGATTTAGTCATCGGAGCGGTCTTAGTACCAGGTGCCAAAGCACCTAAGATCGTTACTAAGGATATGGTGCAGACAATGAAGCCAGGCAGCGCCATTGTCGATGTGGCCATTGATCAGGGCGGCTGTGTTGAAACCAGTGATCATATTACCACTCATGATCAGCCTACCTTTGAACGCTATGGTGTTCTGCATTATTCAGTTGCGAATATGCCGGGAGCTGTACCGCGTACTTCCACAATGGCATTATCCAACGCGACACTGCCTTATCTGATGAAGCTGGCAGATCACGGAACTGCCGCATTAAAAGCAGATCCTGGCTTCCTGTTAGGGCTTAATACTTATCAGGGTCATATTACTTACCGCGGTGTCAGCGAAGCACTCGGCATGACTTATACCGATCCTGAAACATTATTATAAATTCATCAATTTAGAAATCCTGACTCTGGTTGGGATTTTTTTTGTGCATTTACCGCGGATTTGTGAACATTTATTTCCTATATATGAAAATTATGACAAATATAATTTCAGCATTGTAAAACTTCATGATTAAGTGCTGACAAAATACAGGTGTGTAAAATCAGCCTTTTGCTTAAAATGAAAGCGTAAACAACGGAGGGCAATAAAATGAATTACGTGATACTCATAACGCATGGAAAGTTTGCCGAAGGTCTTCACGATACACTGAAAATGTTTGTCGGTGAACGTGAGGATGTACTCAGTATTGGCTTAAGAGCAGGGGAAGATGTGGCAGCACTGGCCAGCCGTATCAATGAATGCTGTGATAGCTTTAATGAAAATGATCAGTTTATTGTATTAGGCGATATGATCGGCGGTTCACCGCTGACCACACTGATTAATTGTTTCAGTGAGCATAATCTGCTGAAACGCTCAGTAATTCTTGGCGGTCTTAATCTGGCGATGGCGCTTAATGCGGTGCTGATGAAAGAGGGAAGTCTTGAAGATTGCAAAGCAGCGGCCTTGAGAGAGGGCATGCAGGCTGTGAATGAAGTAAAACTGTCATCAGATGATGACGATGAAATTTAAAGGGAGGAAATAATATGTCAATTAGTTTTATTCGTGTCGATGATCGTATGATTCATGGTCAGACATGCACGCGGTGGGCTTTGGAATATCCATGTGAGGGAATTGTTGCCGTCAATGATGATGCTGCTAATAACAGTGTATTAAAAGCTGCCTATAAGAGCGCCAGCGGGAAGAAAACCTTTATCTGGACGATGGAAGATTGGGAAAAGAAGTATCAGAAGGTGTTGGATTCCGATACAAACTATTTCCTAATTACTAAAAATCCATTGGATATGAAAAAGATATTAGTCGATCTAAACTTAAAATGCAATGTAAAGAAAGTCATCATCGGGCCCTGCAACGATCGTCCCAATGCTATTAAGCTAGGTAACAATCAATCCATTACACAGGCTGAAGCCGACGCTTTGGAAGCAATCAGTAAGGCTGGCTATGATGTAGAATTCCGTCTGATTCCTGATGAAAGCATCGGTAATTGGTCTAAGTTTAAAAATCAATTTGGTTATTAAAAAAGGAGGAATAGAATATGACAATCAATGTTTTTCAGGCAGGCTTACTTGGCTTATTCGCTTGTTTAGCAAGTATGCCCGGCATGGGTGGTTCAGCCATTGGTAATTATACCTTAGGCCGTCCGCTGGTAGCTGGTTTAGTTGTTGGTATTATTTTAGGGGATGTGCGCACCGGTATATTGGTCGGCGCGGCAATGCAGTTATTATATATCGCCCTGGTAACCCCGGGCGGCACTGTATCGGCAGATGTGCGCGCGGTTAGTTATATCGGTATTCCACTAGCCATGCTGGCCCTTAAATCCTATGGCCTGGATGCCGCCAGTGCTGATGGCAATGGACTTGCGACTTCCTTCGGCGCTATGGTTGGTACGTTAGGTACAGTCTTATTTTATGGAACTGCAACAATGAATTTAATCTGGCAGCATATCGGCTGGGAAGCGATTGAAAAAGGTGAATTTAAGAAATTATATCTGGTTGACATGGGATTGCCTTGGATCTCCCATATTGTCTGTTCCTTTTTACCAACCTTCATTATCTGTTTGGCAGGTGCCGGCATGGTCGATACCATTAAAGCCGTTCTGCCGATGGATGGTCTGGCAATGAAAACAATCTTTACCGTAGGTTCATTACTGCCTTGTGTCGGTATTGCAATCCTGCTGAAACAAATCATTCTTAAGGGTGTTGACTTCATTCCTTTCTTCGTAGGCTTTGCATTGGCAGCCGCGTTAAATATTAACTTAGTTGTTGCTACAATTATTGCCGCAATGTTTGCCTATATGAATTATCAAATCAAATGTGCTCAGCTGATTCGTGTGAAAGCACCATCACAAGACATCGATGACGAAGAGGAGGATATCTGATCATGAAGAAATTATCTAAAAAGACCTTAAATAAATCATTCAGAAACTGGTATTATGGTCATCTGACTTGTTTCTCACAGGAACATATGCAGACATTTGGTTATCTTTGCGCGATGCTGCCGATCATTGAAGAACTCTATGATACAAAAGATGAACAGAAGGAAGCATTGGAAACCTACAAAGCCTTCTTTAATACAGAACCGCAGTTAGGTACTGTCATCGTCGGTGTTACTGTCGGTCTGGAAGAAGCGAAGGCAAATGGTGAAGGTGTTACCGGTGATACGATCAACGGTCTGCGCGCGGGTCTGATGGGCCCCATTGCCGGCATCGGTGATTCATTGGTTGTTGGTGTATTGATTCCTTTGCTGTTGGGTATTGCCTTAGGTTTATCAACGGATGGTTCACCGGTTGGTGCGATCTTCTATATTATCGCATGGAATTTAATTGTTACCTTAGGGATGCGGATGCTTTATTTCAAAGGCTATGAATTTGGCGGTAAGGCAGTGGAATTTCTTACTGGTGATAAAGCGATGGCGCTTCGTGAATCCATCATGATGCTGGGCAGTATGGTTATCGGTGCGGTTGCCGCGTCATGGGTATCTGTCAATACGGTATTTAAAATGATTAATGCTGAAACTGGGGAAGCCTTCCTTGATTTAAACGCTCAGATTAATTCAGTTCTGCCCAAAGGCTTAACCGCGGCATTTGTGCTCTTTTGCTGGTACATGATTGCCAAAAAGAAAATGTCACCGATTAAGGTTATGCTGCTGCTTGTAGTAATTGCCTTTGTCGGCGTACTGATTGGTTTCTTTGATCCGCAGCTTGCTTACTAACATAAATCAAAGTCTTTATCTTGAAAGATAAGGACTTTTTAAATCAGGTATTGTATAATGATGCTGCAAGGGGAGATTGTATGAACGATAAAATAATGCGCCGGCTTTGCTTTGTATTATGCATGGTTCTCTGTATTGCCGGTTTACTTAAATTTTATAATTTCAGTGAAGAACAGCTTGCTGACGGAAAGCAAAAACCAATACTGTTTGGTTCTACCTATATGACGCTGAATAATCCCTTTTTTGATGTAATTAATGAGGAAATGCGGAATGTGATTGAAGCAAACGGTGATGTATTAATCACCATGGACCCACAGCTTTCACTTGATAAACAAATTGATCAGATTGATTATCTGATGGATCTGGGCTGCTCAGTTTTAATAGTCAATCCGGTGGACAGCAAGGGACTGATCGATGTGCTGGCGGAAGCGAAGCAGCAAGGCATAATCATTGTTGCCGTGGATACGAATGTTTATAATGGTCAGGATTTTGTTGATTATACCGTAGTTTCAGATAATTATCATGCCGGGCAGTTGTGTGCTGAGAATATGATGGCAGCTCTTGATCAGGCACAGATTATGATTCTGCGTCATGACGCGGCTTATTCAGCTATTGAACGGATTCAAGGCTTTAAAGATGCCATCAGCCAATATCCGCAGTATCAGATCGTTGATGAAATTGAGTGTGAAGGACAGCTTGAAATCAGTATGCCGCTGATCGCGCAGGCAATTACTGAGGGTGTGCAGTTTGATGTAGTCATGGCATTAAATGATCCTTCGGCATTAGGCGCCGTCGCCGCCTTACAGGAAGCTGACAAACTTTCAGAGGTATTGGTGTATGGTGTTGACGGTACGCCGGAAGCAAAGGTCTTAGTCAAAGAGGGCTTCATGCAGGCGACAGTTGCTCAATATCCAAAGCGGATGGGCAAGAAAGCTGTTGAAAGTGCCTATCGGCTGCTGAATCATGAAAGCGGAATCGTGGAGGAAAAGATTCCTGTTACTATGATTAATGGCAGCAACATCGATGAATTTTCATTAGAAAGCTGGCAATGATATGAAAACATATTTTTCAGACATTAAAAACCGGCTGAGTTTTTCCTATCAAAGCATGGTCATGATCTGTTTCCTCCAGCTTGCTTTTCTCTGCGCCTTAATTGTATTCAGTTCACTGCATATTCTCCAGCATTATCAGGCAGCTGCTTTTCTGAAGCAGGTGAATGTCATTCCGATTGCTTATTACCGGGTGCCTTTCTATACCGCCGGCAGTTTTATTTTACTGATGATTCTGCTGCGCCTGCGTTTTGTACTGAATGAAACATTCAGGAATACTTTATTCTTATTAATCGCGGAACTAGCTGTCTGCTACTTTATGATGTGGAGTTTATCCTTCAGCACCAATGATATTTTGCTGCTGGTCATCGCCAACATGGTGTCATTATCTAAAAAGAGACAATATCGGGGCCCATCCTTAGTCATCTACACTTTCATGTATCTGCTGACCAATACAAATGTAATTACGAATTTTATCCCGGTAACTGCTCTTGACGCTTATCTTGGTATCTATACGAGTCAGGCAGCTTCATTAATCATGGGCGTAAAAAATATACTTACTACGCTGTGTATTATATGTTTTATTGCGAATATGCTGTTTCTGATTCAAAATCAGTTGGATGAAAGTAAGAAAATCCAGCAATTAAATGAGGAACTGCAGAATTTGAATGAGGATTTAAAGGAATATGCCAATGTGCGTGAAAAAATGGGTGAAACCCGTGAACGAAACCGTTTGGCTAGAGAGATTCACGATACCTTGGGACATACCCTGACAGGTTTATCAACAGGTCTTGAAGCATGCGCCGCCTTAGTGGACATCAACCCAGAACTTGCCAAAAAACAGTTAACGCTGTTAGGCAATGTGGCCCGTGATGGTTTAAAAGATGTCCGGCATTCCGTCAATAAGCTGCGCCCTGATGCTCTTCAGAAGAAAACATTAAAGGAAGCATTAGCCACGATGATTGAGGAATTTCATCAATCCAGCGGCGTACAGGTGCATTTTGCCTGTCATTTATCTTCCTTGGAATTTCAGCAGGATGAGGAGGATACGATTTATCGCATTGTACAGGAAGGGATGACGAATGCTCTCCGTCATGGCAAAGCGACGGAAATCTATATCTCGTTTGGTATGGATCAAATGAATCTTGTTATTATTATTGAAGATAACGGCATCGGCTGTACGCAAATTGTGGAGGGCTTTGGTCTGCATCATATGCGGGAGCGGGTAGCCTTGCTGCAGGGAACTTTGAGAGCTTACGGCACAGATGGCTTTGTGCTAATTGTCGAATTGCCGATTCGAAAGGAGGCTTAATCATGATTGAAGTAATGATTGCGGATGATCAGGAGTTAATGCGTGACAGCTTGCATATTCTGTTAAGCACAAAAGCTGATATTCATATTTGTTCATTAGTAAAAAATGGTAAGGAAGTATTGGCGCAGATTCCTGAAACGAAACCAGATGTAATCTTAATGGATATTCGAATGCCGGAATTGGATGGTGTCACATGCACCAAGCTTGTAAAGGAAGCCTATCCAGAGATTAAAATTATTGTGCTGACAACCTTTGATGATGATGAATATATTTACGATGCTTTAAAATATGGTGCCAGCAGTTATCTGCTTAAAGGTGTTTCTTTGGAAGAATTGTATCAGGCGATACAAACGGTTCAAAATGGCGGCGCGATTATTCATCCCAATGTTGCGGTTAAAGCGATGAAGATGTTTTCTGAAATGGCAAACAGCACACTGGAACCAGAAACCCCGGAGGGAATCAAGACCTTAAGCAAAACAGAATGGAAGATTCTTCAGCAGGTGGGCAATGGCTTATCCAATCGCGAAATTGCCGATAAGCTATGTTTCAGCGAAGGGACTGTGCGTAATTATATCAGTGTGATTCTTGATAAATTAAGTCTTCGTGACCGCACTCAATTAGCGATATGGGCAGTACAGAATCATAAGCTGGTAAATAAAGAGGATCAGAAATGAAACGGTTAAAATTGTGGCTGCTCTGCTTATGTGTGATGATCGCTGCGCTGATTCTTGTTTTCATTCCCAAACAGCAGAAATTAACGATTGGCATCTTCGCCGGCAGTAACTGGAATGTACCAAGCTCGGCAAGTGATGACCGCATTGAAAATGCCATTGCTGCTTTTAATGAAATATATCCAGATGTCAAGGTAGAATTTCAAAGCGGTATCCGGCCGGAATTGTATGAGGAATGGCTGTCTCGCCAAATCATTAATGATCAGCTGCCGGATGTCTTCTTTGTTCCCTCGCAGATGTTTTCAATGCTGGCGAATAATGGCAGTCTGGCTGATTTAACTTATTTAAGTATTCACGACGATCAATTTCATCAAGAAGAATATTATGCCAATTCATTAAAGGAAGGAATGAAGGATAATAAACTGTACGCGCTGCCTTATGAAAGTGTGCCTACTTTAATGTTTGTAAATAAAACGCTCTTGGATAAGGAAGGCATTTCGATGCCGGACAGTGACTGGACATGGGATGATTTTTATTCAATCTGCAATCAGATCAGCAAAGATACAAATGGTGACGGTATTCAGGATCAATTCTGTTATTATGATTATACATGGGAGGATGCTTTATATAGCACCGGCACTGCTTTCTATGATGAAGTAAACAATCAAGTTGACTTAAACAATGAGACGACCGCGGAAACAGTGGCCTTCATGCGCAGGCTGAACGCGTTAAATACAGAAAAGGTGACGGCAGAAATGTTTGATAAGGGGCAGGTTGCTTTTCAGCCGATGAATTATAGTGATTATCGAACGTATATGCCTTATCCGTGGCGTGTAAAAAAATACTCAACCTTTGAATGGGATTGTCTCACCATGCCGGCGGGGGCTAACGGCGGTAATATTTCGCAGATTGATACCTTAATGCTGGGTTTATCATCAAGAAGTAAAAATCAAGCAATGGCATGGGAATTCATGAAGCTGTTAAGCAGTGAACCGGCGATTCAAAGTGAACTTGCCAAAAATTCACCTGCCGTATCGGTACTCAGAAAGGTTATGCAATCACCTGAAGTCATTGATGCCTTAAAGGCAGATAATCCTGGCAGCAGCAGTTTTGAAATGACGATTCTGAATGATGTAATGGAACAGGGTATTGCAATACGCCGTACAGATCAATATAATCAGATTATCCAAATAGCAAACAGTCAGATTAATGAATTAATGAATAATGATGCTGATATTGAGAATGGGTTAGCCAGTATGCAGCGTCAGATAGATACATATCTAAGAAAGTAGGAATCTTATGAAACAATTAAAAATGGTCGTTTTTGATGTAGATGGTACGCTTTATGATTTAGTTCGGCATGAAATACCGGCTTCATGTATTGAAGCGTTAAAGGAAATGAAGGCAAATGGATATCTGTTTGTCATAGCGACAGGCCG
The DNA here is from genome assembly GCF_003475485.1 of Dielma fastidiosa. Taxonomy (NCBI): domain Bacteria; kingdom Bacillati; phylum Bacillota; class Erysipelotrichia; order Erysipelotrichales; family Erysipelotrichaceae; genus Dielma; species Dielma fastidiosa. Next base: position 15,681 of record NZ_QRQL01000003.1, read on the forward strand.
TGCTCATTATGGTCTAGGCAAGGCGCTGAATGACTTAAATGCCGATTATATCCTGTCGATGAACGGCGGTGTTGTCGTCGATCATGAAGGAAAGGTAATCTCTCATCATGATTTCACCAAAGCTGATGTGGATCGCTTGAATCAATTCTGCACGGACAATGAAGCTGGTTTAATCTGGAAATTCCTAGACGCGATGTATATTTATCAGTATCCTGAAAAGATTGACTGGCTGGCGGGTCAGATGAACAGTGATATCGGCCGCGATCCCTTTGTGGATTGTCCGCAGATGAATCGTCACCTGCGTGATGACGCGCCCCAGAGCGCCAGTGTTCATGCGCCGATTGAAAAGGTGGAGCAAGCTTTTAATGAGGATAACAGCATTGCTTTCCTCAGATATTCAGAAGATGGTTTTGACGTTGTGCCGAAGGGCATTAATAAAAGTGTCGGCTTAAAGGATTTGATGGATTATCTGCATTTAAGTCATGATGAGGTTGCCTGTATCGGTGATAATTATAACGATTTAGAAATGATGGAAACCGCCGGAACAGCGATTGCGATGGGAAACGCAATTCCAGAAGTAAAGGCTAAGGCAGATTTTATCACCACGGCATCGGATCAGGATGGGATTGCGAATGCGCTGAAATATTTGGGGTGCATTATGTAGATGGTGAATGTTTGATTGAAAAGGAGGCTGGGCATCAATGGATCGGGCAGCTTCCTTTTTTTGCATTATAGGAAATTGCATGCTCAAGTATCAAACGCCCAATATCTCATTAGGAAAAGTTATTTGTTCTTTTTATTTCCCCTTAAATTTCGATATAAAAAATCAACATACTATTTGTATATAAATGTATTGACATAACATTGATATAGCAATATATTAATAATGAGGAGGCTTAAATATGTCAAGTACAATCCAAATTAGAATTGATGATGATTTAAAGAAGAAGTCCGATAAACTTTTCAAAGATTTAGGAACTGATACAACCTCTGCAATTAGAATTTTCTTAACTCAGGCTGTTGCACATAATGGTTTTCCATTTGAAATTAAAAGGAGTTCAGTTAATGAGCATCCGTTAGCTGCGATGTCTGAGGATGAAATATTAGAAAGATTAACTATTGCAAGAGAACAGAGCGCTCAGGGAAAGCAAAGAGAGGCAATGGCTGTTATTTCTGATATTAGGTCAAAGTATGGATTATAATATAATCATAACTGAAAATGCAGAAAATGAATTAGACAGATATATTAGATATTTGCTTTTTGAAATAAGAAGTGAGCAGGCAGCTAGAAATCTTCTAGCTGATTTTGAAGAAACTGTTCAGATGTTGAAGAGTGTTGCAGGAAGTCTTAAAACATGTGAAAATCGAAGGCTTAAGGAACAGGGGTACAAAAGAATCAAATTTAAGAGACATGGGTATTTTATGCTCTTTCGTGTAGAAGAGAATGATGTGATTGTGGATGCTTTGTTTCACGAACTCCAAGATTATGAAAATAAAATAGAGTAATGAATAAAGATGATATAAGTGTATATTGAATTAAAATTATGTTATAACACAACATTTTTGATTAAATATCAGATGTTAAGTATTCTGGAATCTTTAAAGCGGCTGCTGTAAGGTTTACATATGTAAAAGCGCGATGAAGCTGCTGAAAAGTCTAAGAATCAAGTAAGCGATCATAAGAACTAAAAGTTCAAATAGTCTCTTTTTTCTATCCAAGTAAACTTAGCAAATTTACTCGAAATCATTAAACAGGACTATGAGGTAATAGAGATTATCTCCCTCATTTTATATCGAAATGATGTAGATAACATTGGGATGACGTAGATAAAACTATGTAAGTTATTTGTTTCAACTTCCTATATATGAAAAAGAGTAGACGCGCTACTCTTTTATTTTGGACAATACAGTCCATAATTAATCATTTCTGAAAACAGGCTAATTCCCGCTTGCGAGACAATTCAGATAGGCAGTCAGTTCTTTTAAGGTGTTTAATTCAAAGACCTGATTTGGGCGGTGAATCTTAGGATAAGGATTCATCCAAATCGTAGTAGCGCCTAAGTCTTTAAACTGAAACAGATCATTATAATAGTGGTCACCGATCATCGTAATATTTTCAATATCATCTAAGATTTGCGGATTATAGGCTTTAATCGCATCCATTAAACCATAAGGTTTATGACAATCGTACAGGATAACTGAAAAAGCGTCGGTTAAGCCCAGCTTTACAATAAAATCATGAGCGGTATCTTCAGGGGAATTAGTCAGCAGACAAACTGTCATCTTCTCATTGCATCGCCGGATGGCATCATTTAATGCGTGATTTACTTCCAGATGCTTTAACTGCCAGCTGCGTGTATGATAAAAAGCCTTTTGGGCGGTCACTTCATCAACGCCGATACATTTGCCAATTAAGGTCAGCACAGCCCATAAATCACCAAGATAGAGGAAGCGCGGATCATTATTCAGAGTCACTTTTACAGGTTCTAAATGAGCAAGCATATCGGTCAGCTCCATAATTGTCTGCGCGTGTCTTTCAGGCAGCTGTATCTGAGTATTCATGCGCAGAATTTCTCCCTGCATGATCAGTTCACATAATTCATGAAGATGCTTTAGTTCAAAACGGGCATCATTTCTTAAAATATATTCAAAATAAACAAGATCAAAATCAAGATCCTGATACACTGTGCCATCACAATCCAAGATTAATGTTTTCATACTTATCCTTTCAGGCCGCCGCGGGCAACACCATTGACAATATATTTTCTGGCAAATAAGAAGAGCAGAATCATCGGAATAACTACGATTGCCGCCGCTGCCATCATCCGTTCAGTCTTAGCGCCGCCTTCGGTGACGAATGCATAAAGACCAAAGGGCAGTGTTCTGACAGCAGGTGAATTGGTTGCCAGCATAGGCCATAGAAAACTGTTCCAGCAGGCTATCGCGTTCAGCAGGGTAATGGTAACTAAAGAAGGTTTAGCCATTGGTACCATGATCTTCCATAGATATTTCCAATTCGAGCAGCCGTCAATGCGCGCCGCCTGATATAAAGAGTCAGGAATACTGGCGAAAAAATTACGCAGGATGTAAGTATAAAAAATACTCGATGTAAAGGGAATAATCAACGCGATGATCGTATCATGAATGCCCCAGGCGACAATGGTTCGGTAATTGGTAATGATCAGCATCTCAAAGGGAATCATCATCAATGCGAGCAAAAGTGAAAATAAGAGATCACGGCCGGGAAACTGCAGTCTGGAGAATGCAAAGGCAGCCAGAATCGTTGTGAATCCGCAGCAGACCAAGCAGCAAATAGTGACGATGACAGAATTGATAAAATAAGTCGCAAAGGGGGCTGTTTCAAGGGCAAACTTAAAGTTATCCAGATTAAAGCTGGCAGGCAGCCATACCGGTGGGAATTGGGTAATCTCGGCAGAGGTTTTAAAAGCGCCGCTGATCATCCAATAAAAAGGCAGAACCATTAAAGCTGCTCCCATGAATAAAAAGAGATAGATCATTGTGCGGCTGAATTTGAGCTTCATGCTTATCCCTCCCTTGACGCGCGCTTCTGAAGCCATAATTGAAGCATCGTGAAACAGAAAATGATGACAAAGAGTACCATGGCTGCCGCCGCGGCATTGCCATATTTAGGCGGTGTGAGTCCACGGAACTGATAATAAATATAATAAACGACAGTAAATAAATTATAGGCAACACCCGGTCCGTTGAATAATGGAAATAACTCATTAAAGACTTTAAATGCGCTGATCGTATTAACAATTAAAACAAGAAAAATAGTCGGCGCTAATAAAGGAATGGTAATCTTAAAAAAGATTCTTAGAGGACTGGCGCCATCAACCCGAGCCGCAGTATTATACAGGGGATCAATATTCTGTAAACCGGAAAGCAAGAGGATTATCGTAAAAGGAAGAATGCTCCAGATGCCGTAGATTACAAGCGCCAGAAAATTATTGCCGGCACTCTGCAGCCAGTTGATGCTTTCAAAGCCGAATATATTCAGAAAGAAATTAATTAAACCGCTGTTATAGTTAAACATGAATTTCCATGCCAAACCGACGGCAGTTACCGATGTAACCATCGGTAAGAAATAGGCAGTCTGAAGCAATGCCTTAAATTTAATATTTTGATTCAGCAAGACCGCGATAACGATTGCCAGACATGTTGAGATGGGAATAACGGTTAATACATATTTGAAGGTATTAATGATTGCCTGCTGGAAATAAGGATCACTTAATACCGTAGTATAGTTATCCAAGCCAAAGCCGCTGAAGGCACCGGTCAAATACTTATAATTTTCTTTAAAGGACATGATAAAGACGTTGATCATCGGATAAAGGGTAAAGACGATAACACCGATCAAGAAGGGTGCCAGATAAAGATAGGGCGAAAGGATTTCTTTCAGATTGCGTCTTCTTTTCATAAATACCGCTCCCCGCTGGCTTCATCAAAGATAAAGATTCCCTTATCACGGAAACGTAGCGTCACTTCCAACCCTGCCGGTATGGCTTCATCGCTGTCCATATAAGCACGGATCTGCGAATTGCCAATCTGCAGGGCAGCAATTACTTCCTTACCAATAACATAAGTTTGAATCAGCGTTGCCCGCAGTCCCGCTGCCGCTTTCTGTAAACGGATGCTTTCTGCACGGCATGAAAAAATAAGCTTTCGCTGCTGCGGAAGTTCAGCGGCGTCGATTTCGTTCATCGGCTGACCTTCAACATATAAAATGCCGTCTTTTACTTCTGCGTTTAGTTTGTTGATGGTTGGATTGCCTAGAAAATCGGCTACAAAGCAGTTAGCCGGATTATCATAGAGCCGCTGCGGCTGATCCATTTGCTGAAGCACACCGTCCTTCATTAAAAGTATCGCATCAGAAATACTCATCGCTTCTTCCTGATCGTGGGTAACAAAGATGGTGGTTATCTTGGTTTCCTGTTGGATGCGGCGGATTTCCTCACGCATTTCAATGCGCAGCCGGGCATCAAGATTACTCAGCGGTTCATCTAATAAGAGCAGTCTTGGTTTTTTCACCAGGGCGCGGGCGATTGCGACACGCTGCTGCTGACCGCCTGACAGCTGTGCCGGTTTGCGTTCCAGCATAGATTCCACATGAACCAGCTTAGCCATTTCAATTGCCCGGCGAGTACGCTCAGCCTTAGGCACTTTTTGAATTTCTAAAGGGAAGCAGATATTATCAAGAACACTCATATGCGGGTAGAGCGCATAATTCTGAAAGACTAAACCGACACCGCGTTTTTCCGGAGCGGTGAATGTCACATCCTCATCAGCAAAGAAGATTGAACCTTCCGTTGGTGTAAGGATTCCAGAAAGCATATTCAGCATCGTACTTTTACCACAGCCGGAAGGGCCGAGCAAAGCAATCAGCTGGCCGGATTCAATTTCCGCGTTAAAGCGGCAAACAGCTGTGTGATTGGCAAACTGTTTCGTTAAATTTTCGATCTTAATTTTCATGAAATTCTCCTATTTTAATAGCTCCTGCCAAACTGTACCGTCAATATGATCCATAGTCAGAGAAAACATGGCAGCCATGGTCGGCGCTTCATTCACCATAGCTGAGCGCTCAATGACAACGCCTTTGCGCACGGCTGGTCCGCAGGCGATAAAGGTTGTCGTCTCATCTCTTGACGGCAGATGACCGTGACTGGCTAAGGTCTGATGATAACCGGCAGGCAGATGTTTCGCAAAGAGATCATTGCCGGCTAAGGTTGTCTGAAAGGACATCGGTTCTTTTCCTTCAAGTACAAAATCAAGCGGCCCGCTTAAACCAAATTGTGTTTCAGCTTCTTCTTTGGTAAACAAATAACCGATATTGTACTGCGGATCTGCTTTAACCATTTTTAAGAATTCGTATACTTTAGCCCGCATTGCTGAATCTTCTGGATTTTTAAGCTGAATCCATGCTGATAAGGCAGCTGAATGACAATAGGCATCATAATCTATTAATTCACCCTTCTCATTGCAGCGAATAAAACCATGCTGCTTCAAAAGCAGATTCATATTCAGACAGCGCTTAACATCCTGTTGGCCATGATCGCCGAGAATTACAAAATTAGTATTCTCAAAATCCCCATAGCGTTTAATACTCTCCACCAATACGCCGAATTCTTCATCATGCTTGCGCAGCTGTGCCTTTACCTGCTCATTATCAATGCCGTATTCATGACGGACACTGTCAAGATCACACATCTTTACAAACATGATATCCGGCTGCGCGTAATCACGGATCACATCCGCTGCCAATGCCATCGTATATAAGTCAAGATTTCGGTCTTTGCCTTTCAAATAACGGCCATATTTCCAATAATAACGATCCAGCAATGCTTTTGATGCGTTATCCTCAAGAAACTGATAGGGATTGAAGCCCTGATAACCAATCGGTACAATCATTGGCATATTTAAATCAATATCCGCCTTGCCGCTCACTGGCCAGGTCAGGGAACAGGTTGTATATCCATTAGCTTTAAATAAATCAAAAAGGGTAGGACATTTTATATCCGAACGCTGATTGTACCAGGGGGCATCTTTACGCTCAACACCAACGATCTCATTATGCGGCACACCATGATGATTGACTGTACAGCCGGTGATGATTGAACAATGACACGGATAGGTGAGACTAGGATATACCGGTTCAACCTGCTTAACCATTGAGCCGTTTTCAAACATAAATTTAAAATGCGGCAATTCTTTCATATATTCAAGATCCAGAGTGCATAATGCATCAAGACAAAAAACGAGTAATTTTTGTTTCTTCATAGTTTTCCTTTCAAAAAATTGCTGAAAATTTCAGCAATTCTATTATTCACTCAGCGCCAGATTAGCGGCCTGCACAGCTTCATTTAAGGCGTCCTTGGCCGAGGCTTGGGCGGTGGCAGCCTTCTTAACCGCTTTTTCAAGCTCTGTGCGGACAGTGCTTGAACCCTTTAATACCGGCAGGGCACCAGCATAATCATTCTGCAGAGCTAATGCCTGAAGGGCGATATTACCGGCGATGTATTCTTTATAGGCCGATGTTGAATCAGCATCACTGTACGGGGAGAAGCCGCCAAAAGCGATCGCCCATGCTGCGGCGTTATCCGCATTAGTGAAGTATTCCGCAAAAGCGGCAACACCTTTTTCCTTCGTTTCATTACTCTTAAAGCCAATAATATTTCTAGTCCATTGCTGAACCCACTTTTCAGCACCATTGCTTAACTGCGGAACACTGGTACAAGCCAATTCATGATCACCCAGATCTAAGAACGGCAGACCCGCAGAAGAACCAATATAGGCACCTAATACATGAGCACCGATATCTCCTGAATTGTAATCACCGGTAGTTGGCGCCAATTGGAAATAGCCTTCCTGAACACCCTTAGCGAACCATTCTACCAATTCAATATAACGATCATCCTGCCAATTGACAGTCTTTGTTTCCTTGTCAATATAACCAACGCCGGACTGATTTAACAGCATGATGGCAAGATCTGGAATGGAATCAACCGCAAAACCCGGAATCCCTTTTGCTTCATAGATTTTCTTTGAGCTGTTCTCAACATCATCCCAAGACTTCGGCGCGCTTAAACCTAATTCATCATAGAGTGTTTTGTCATAGAAGAATACCGGCCCGGTTGACTGAATGGCGATGCAGTGCCAGGCACCATCGGCAAAATCCGTGGATTCTTCAAATAAGCCTTCGCTGACTCTTGATTGATAAGTGTTAATATCAAGATAATCAGAAAAATCAATGGCCATCCCTTCCTCCGCATAATCCGCGGCTACTGAAGCATCCAGCATAACCATATCCGGCCCGGTGCCATTGGAAGCTGCTTCATAGACTTTTGATGAAAAGCCATCCAGCGGCTGTGTTAAAGCTGTAACGGTATATGCATCCTGAGAAGCATTAAATTCACTGATAATGTTCTGCAGCGTTTCCTCATGAACCTCCGTAAACGTATGCCACAAGGTTATTTCCGTTTTTTCTGTGGTGTTATCCGATGCAGCATCAGGCTGCGCATTTGCTGAACATCCGCCTAAGAGCAGACATGCGGCAAGCAATAAGCTTTTATTCTTTTTCATATTACCTCCATGTTATTTAACATGTGTAAGCCTACCATCAGACATTAAATGTTCAATTAAAATTCTGTTAATATTTGGTTAAATCGATGCTTACCTATCAAACAGTAAATCGTAATTGTGGTATTTCAGCATTGTTTGCGTTAGAATAATAAAGAAGAAAGAAGGGATTTAAATGAAAGTATTAGCATTTATGGCTGATGGCTTTGAAGAAGTTGAATGTCTGGCGGTTGTGGATGTACTGCGCCGTGCCGACATTGATACAGAATTAATTTCAATTAATAATCAGGCAAGCGTCTGCGGTTCGCATCAGATTGAAATAAAAGCAGATAAAACTTTAAAGGAAGCGGATCTTGATCATGCCGATGTATTATTTTTACCTGGCGGGTTACCGGGAACTACTAATTTAGCTGCTTGTGAGCCGCTGTGTGAGGCATTGGTTAAGGCAGCTGCTGACGGCCGCCGGCTTGCCGCAATCTGTGCCGGGCCAAGTGTACTCGGCAAATTAGGCTTGCTTAAGGGGAAGTATGCGACATGTTTTCCAACCTTTGAGGATCAGCTGATCGGTGCTGAATATACAAGACAGGGTGTAATTACCGATGGCATGATCACAACCGCCCGCGGTTTAGGCTACGCGCTTGATCTTGGCCTTGAATTAGTCCGTTTGATTCAGGGTGAAGATAAGGCTAAAGCTGTTAAGGCATCGATTCAATACGATCAGTGTTAATAAAATTGAAGATCCAAGAAATCTCATGGCAGCGGCTGTGAGATTTTATTTTATCTGTTATATTTGCTGAAAGCTGAGTTATAAATTAAAAATTTATACTAAAAAAGGTTCCATTCATCGATAGATTTACCATAATTCTATATTTTAGTGTATAATAATGAAGAGTATGGATGAATGAAAATAGTACATAAATGATACAATCAGGTGACAAATGAAAGAATATATATTAAAAACCATGGATGACGGCCATGTGATAACTGTGCGTGATGTACAGATGGTTTTGCTTGAAATGCTTAAAATGATTGATAAAATATCCAAGGACTACGATATTCCTTATTATTTAGTTGGCGGCAGTGCTTTAGGCGCAATCCGTCATAAAGGGTTTATTCCTTGGGATGATGATGCCGACATTGCCATGATGCGTGAAGATTATGAAAAATTCTTAAAAATTCTGCCGGTTGCTTTGCCTGAGGGATATATGTTTCAGTGTTTCGATACTCATCAGGAATATACTGTCACGATACCGGCGATGAAAATACGCAAGAAGCATACTTACGTTAAAGAAGCGAATACTTTATTGGCTAATAAATGTCAGGATGGCGATGGTTTGTTTATCGATGTCTTCATCATTGATTATGTCAGTGAGCGCAAAGTCGTGGATTTAATTCATCGAATCGGCAATGACGCGCTGATGCCGCTGATTACACTTTGTGAGAATCTGCATATGAATCCGCTGGGATTGAAAAAGCTGTTTGTGAATCACGCGAAGCGGTATGGTGAAAAAGCGAAGGGCAGTCCGCTGATCGGTTATGATCTGACATGGACTTTCTATTCACCGTTTAAACCTATCGTATATCCTAAATCAATGATTTATCCGACCCGCTATGTACCGTTTGAGGATACGATGCTGCCGGTCCCAAATAAGGCGGAGGAATATTTGAAAATTGAAATTGGTGAGACTTATATGCAGTATCCTGCAGAAAAGGATCAGCAGCCCAAGCATATTATTGATATTAAACTTTAAGGAGGTGCCTTATGAGTTATGTGCCAAAGAAAAAATTAAAGGTGAAATGGAAAGTCGCAGTCCCTTTCTTTACCTTGATTATTCTTGTTGTATATCTTGTTTTTAATCTGTTGATATCACCGGATAAAGGAAATGACAACGGTTATACGATCTGTGGTTTTACACCTTCTAAAACGGCTTCTTTTATTAATAAAACGTTTGAGAATCAATATGAGATCAGCGACTATTTTTATTATGGTGAAACGCTGAATCTTTTGAAACAGCCTTATGATGTGCTGACTGCTGATGAAATGGTCGGCAAGACATTAAAGCTGGTTGATATTTGTACCGGCAAGGAATTAATGTTCTCGCTTGAAAATAAGGCGGATCATCAGTTGAATCTGGCAGAGGTTGAGAATGGTTTTTATGAGGTCTATTTAGTATATAATCTAAGCGATCAGCGGATTGTTATGAAGGAGCCATTAAAGGATGTTTTTCATACGGTTACCCGCAATAATGCCAGTAAGAAGGTAGAATTAATTGCGGATAAGGGAATTCTTAATGATGAGGAAACACTGCTTGATCAGAATTATATGTTCATCAATGTAACCAGTGATACGGTTCAGCATGATTCAGTGGATATTATGCTTGATCCGGCGGGCGGCAATGATGATTATGGCATGGGTGTCGATTGGGGTTATGATGCCAATGGCCTGAATGAGAATGATGAAATGTATGCCGCAGCTCTAGCATTAAAAGAAAAGCTGGAAGGCTATGGCTTTACGGTGGGAATTACCAAGGACAGCATCAAACAGGAAATTAATACATATGGATTAAATGGCAGATTATATAAGGCTTATGAAAAAAATGCTAAGTATTATATCAATCTTCAGTTTAATTCTTCCTCTTACAATTATTTGAATGGTATGGAGGTTTATTACTCAAATTATGCTTCATCAACATTGGCGAATCAGCTGTTGTTTGATATGAAGAAAAATATTGATCTTGACGGCAGCTCGCTTTATACTTCAGGAACCAGTGTTGATGGTGTTGTACCGCCGGTATTGGCTGAGGGTGATGACGGACGCGCGGTCTATGACAGTATTCTTCAGATTCGTGAGGCTGGCGGTGTTGCCACTCAGGCAGGCATGATATCTGAGCGTTCACGCACTGAAAATTCTTTTGCGACAGCGAATAAGCATGGAATGCAGGCGGTAGTGATTAAATATCTGTATATTTCCAATGATGAGGATGCCGAGTTCTGGAAAACTAATTTTGATAAAATCATCAGTGAGACAGCGAATTCAATCGCCTCTTACTTGAAAGTTACAAAGGAATAAGGGTATGCAATATCAAATAAATAAAGGAACAAAAGGCTTCGGCGCGAATATTCTGTTTGAAAATATTCAGTTCGAGGTTAAGAATAATGAAAAAATCGCGGTAATCGGCGCTAATGGCTGCGGCAAAACAACGCTGATGAAGATTATCGCCAGTGAAGAGGAGCTTGATTCAGGAACGATTCATAAGGCTGGCAGCTGCCGGATCGGTTATCTGGCACAGACGACCTTTACCAGTGAATCACGCACTGTACAGGAAGAATTGAATGAGGTTTTTAAAGATGTAGAAATCATGCAGAAGCAGCTGAATGAAATGACTGAGGCGATGGTTTATGACCATTCTCAGGAGCTGCTTGACCGCTATGCCGACCTTCAGCATCGTTTTGAAGAACGGGGCGGTTATACGGTTCAGTCAGATATTTTAAATATCTTTACAAGGTTTGGCTTCCATGAAGAAGATCTTCAGCGTGAGGTGCAGACTTTTTCCGGCGGTCAGAAAACCCGTATCGCGTTTGTGAAGCTGCTGCTGTCAGCTCCGGATATTCTTTTGCTGGATGAACCGACCAACCATCTTGATCTGGAAACCATTGAATGGCTTGAAGGCTATGTGAAACGTTATCCGAAGGCGGTTGTGCTGGTTTCTCATGACCGTACTTTTATCGATAACGTGGCTGATGAAATCTATGAGATAGAATATGGTGTGATGCGCCGTTATGTCGGCAATTATTCATCCTACGTCAAACAGAAGGATAATGATATTGAGCGGCAGAAATCAGCCTATGCCCGTCAGCAAAAAGAAATTGAGCGGATGGAGGCTTTGATTGAGAAGTTCCGTTATAAGAAAAATAAGGCGGCATTTGCACAGTCTAAAATAAAATATCTGGATCGCATGGAACGCATTGAAGATCCAAAAGAAAGTAAGAAGTCATTTAAGGCCAGCTTTACTTCAAGAATCCGCGGCGGCAAACGGGTGCTTACCGTTGAAGAATTAAAAATTGGTTATGATCATGAGCTTTGTACGATCAATCTTGAGGTAATGCAGGGTCAGCGGGTAGCGGTAATTGGGCCTAATGGTAAGGGTAAATCAACCTTTGTGAAAACCGTTATGGGTAAAATTCCAAGTCTGGGCGGTTCAGTGATGCTCGGTCATCAGATTGAACCCGGCTATTTTGATCAGGAGCTGGCGCAGTTTAATACGGCAAATACAATTCTTGAGGAAGTCTGGAATGATTTCCCTGATCTGACCCGTACAGAAGTAAGAAGCGCGTTAGGCTGTTTTCTATTTACCGGTGATGAGGTGTTTAAAACCGTTGATTGTTTATCCGGCGGTGAGAAGGTGCGTCTAAGCTTAGTGAAGCTGATGCTTTCGCAGCCTAACTTTTTGGTTATGGACGAACCGACCAATCACTTGGATTTATTGGGCAAGGAAGCATTGGAGAAAAGTCTTTCTGAATATGACGGCACAATGCTGTTTGTCTCACATGACCGTTATTTTATTTCCAAACTGGCGACGGCGATTCTGCATATTGATGAAAACGGCGCGGTTTATACACCGATGAATTATCATGATTACATCGAAGGAAATAAGGTTGTTGAAGAAAATCAGGTTAAAGTGAGTCATCAGGAGAAAAAGAGCAAACCAGTGAATCTGAATATCGGCAAAGAAATCGCTAAGCTGGAGAAAAAGATCGCGGCTAAGGAAGAAGAAATTGAAGCCCTGCGTGAGCTGCGCTTTGATCCTGAATATTATCATGATTATCAGAAAATGAATGAATTGGATAATCAGATTGATGAAGTGAATAATGAAATAGAGAATTTAATGGCGCAGTGGGAAGAATACAGTGAGGCGCTTGAACAATGATGGAGAAAAAGCTGAAGGAGGCTGAATTCGCGTTATTGCTGATGCTGCTGGGACTGCCCTGTCTGCTTAGAATCTATATGGTAAATATCAATATTTTCTGGCTGCTTTTGGCAATCATTGATGCCGCCTCTGCTCAATATCTTGATGAGGCTTATATCGTTAAGCATATGGAGGAAATCACAGCGACAGCGCGCGGCAAAAGAGTCCGTTTCTACATCATAGCCATCATGGTTGGTTATCTTTTGATCGGTTTTAAAAGTTTTTCTTTAATGCTGATTCTGCTGGTGAATGATGTTGTTATCTCAATGCTGAGCGCTTTAAAGATTTTCTTCAATAAAAGCCGATAACGTCTCTTTTAAATTGCTTTAAAGTATGATAAAATAGGCACGTACTTAAATAGGAGGATTATAAAATGGCAAATTGTTTAGTTGCTCAATCTGGTGGACCTACTACCGTTATCAATGCATCACTTGCTGGCGTAGTTAAGGCAAACCAATTAAACCCGGTATATGATATAGTTTATGGCGGTTTGAATGGCATTGAAGGTATTCTTCAAGAAAGACTTGTTGATTTAACGCACATGCCGGATATGGAAAATCGTATCCTTCGTCAAACTCCATCTTCAGCATTAGGCTCATGCCGTTATAAATTAAAGAGAGATGACGAAACTGATTATCGCAAACTGGTAGCAGTTATGGATAAATTCAACATTGAAATCATGTTCTACATCGGCGGTAATGATTCAATGGATACAGTTGATGCATTAAGCCAGTGGGCTAAGAAAAATAATATCGCGAAACGTTTCGTAGGTATTCCTAAGACAGTTGATAATGACCTGATGGTTACTGATCACTGCCCTGGTTTTGCTTCTGCTGCGAAGTTTGTTAATGATGTTGTAACTTCTACATGGCTGGATTACAACGTATACACTCGTTCAGAAGTATTCATTCTTGAAACAATGGGAAGAGATGCTGGCTGGTTAGCTGGTTCTTCTGTAATTTCAGGTAAAGTGGATCTGCTTGTATTGCCTGAAGAAGATTTTGATCAGGAAGTATTCCTTGCAGAAGTTAAAAAATGCATGGAAACAAAGGGTAAATGTTATATCGTTGTCAGCGAGGGCGCGCATTTTGCTGATGGCTCTTATCTGGCTGCTGGCAAGGCAGTTAATGACGGTTTCGGTCACGCTGTATTAGGCGGTGCCGGTAATGCGGTTAAGAATATGATTCTTGAAGCAGGCATTGCACCTCGTGCTAAAGTTCAGGATTTAAGCACTGCACAGCGCTGCGCTAACTATACTCAAAGCTTAGTAGACGTTACAGAAGCCTTTGAATTAGGTATGTCTGCTCATATGAGAAGTGCTGACGGCAAATTTACAGGTCATGTTGTAGGTGTACAGCGTAAACCAGGTGCTGAATATGATGTTGAATTCATCGAAGGTCCAGCTGATCAATTCGCAAACCATGTTAAGCACATTCCTGCTGAATGGATTCTGCCTAACTATGCAGGTTTGAGTCAGGAAGCTTACGATTACTTCAAACCATTAATCGTTGGTGAGCCTGCATTAATCATGAAGGATGGCGTTCCTGCTTATGTGAAGCCATACCACATGAAATAATCTGAATTAAAAAAATGAATAAAAGGTATGAATTGAAGACAGTTCATACCTTTTTATGTGCTTAAGATTTTAATTATACTGATAATTGTGCCAAACATATAAAAAGCTGTCCTGATAGGCAGCTTCTTTCATTATCAGTGATGTATAACAAGAAATACAACATTTGAGATACTGTATCAAAAAGTATACATTATGAGACATCCTTCTTTTTACCATTTTATACCAATTTTTTAACTTTGTAAACACATTTTAGCGTATTTTGTTAATATTACAAACACATTTTAGTGCTTTTTAGACTGTCTTATAAAGTATACTTTGTAAGACAATTTTACCTGTACCGCCATTAGGAAATTGTTGATTGAGGCATTAAAACAAGAGGGGTGGTTGAATGATCGCTGTGAATACTGCTGTTGTTACTAAGAATTACACGTTTTATAAGCAAATGGTACCAATGGTTGAATTATATTTTAAGAAATTGAAGATCAAAACTGATTTTTTGTTATGTAGCGGATTAGCGGAACTGCATGATGTTGCGGAAAAGGGGAAGCGTTTGGATTTAATAGTAATTGAAATCAGTAATCAGCTGCCGATTGATGACATCCAAGCCTTTATGGACGCTGATCAGTCTGCTGAATATATGCTTATCAGTGATGACAAGATTGTTGATTCCGCAGCTGTGAGGAATGGCAATCTGATTTATCGCAATCTCACACAAAATAATGTGAATCACATACTCAGCAGGCTGACAGATAAAACAAATATGGCAAAGCATTTACTGGTTCCCGTGGCTGGCTGCAGCCGTGTTGTCGCGGTCGATAAAATCGTATATGCGGAAATAATGAAAAGAACGCTTACGCTGCATTTAGAATCTGAAATTATTACCTATCAGGGACAACTGGACGTATTGGCGGCTCAGCTGCCCAAAACCAATTTTTTCAGATGTCATCGATCATATCTGGTTAATTTGGATTATGTAACTGGCATCAGGCGTTATGATTTTATCTTAAATGATGACATATACGTTCCAATTGCTAAGGGAACATGGAAAAAAGCGTCAGAAGCTTTATTGCAGTTTATTCGATAGCTTTAAACTGTATCAAACAGTTAAAGATAAATCTAGGAGGAAAATTATGAGTACATTTAATAATCCAAAATCAAACTTTGGTGATTTGGCAAAGAAAATGGGGATTGGGGGTAATGAGGAGAAACCGCAGCTGAGAACTGCGCCGCCGCTTACCAGTACAGTGAAGAAGAATACGGCTACTGTTATTTCATCCGATGTTGTGATTATCGGTAATATTAAAAGCCGTGAAGATTTTGAATTAAATGGTGAAGTGGTGGGTGATATTGAATCACAGGGTACGATCCGTATCAATGGTAAGGTGAAAGGTGATGTAAAGGCACTGAATGTACTTTTTCAGCATGCTTCTTATACAGGGAATATTGTATCTGAAAGTAAGATCATGATTGATTGTGATACATCGATTACCGGTGATATATCAGCTAAAACGGTAACGATTGATGGCTATTTAAAGGGGAATACGGTTGCTGATGAAGAGGTGACCATTAAAGCGCAGGCGGTTGTGCAGGGTAATATAACAGCCAGACAGATCAGCATCGCGCAGGGCGCGCAGATTGTCGGCAGCATTGAAACGAAGGCGACGCCTGAACCGTCAGAGATTGAAGTAGATCACTCAGCTTTCATCGATGAAACGACAAGCTCTATTTTGGCGAGCATGGAAAATGAGGAAGAGCCGGAAGCTTCTTCAGAAGTAATTGCTTAAGATTATATCAATGACAATAACTATATGCAAAGGGCAGCTTGGCTGCCCTTGTATTTTGATGTCAATCTTTGTTTTTGATTAAAACCCGGATTCTGAAATAGAACCGAGGCTGTACCTTTGAATAATCAACACGGACTAAAAAACCGGTAACATCACTGCCTAAAGTATAATGATGCTCATTAATATAATTACGAATAGGTATTAAACAAGAAGCATCCAAAGCGTGAATGTTATCAACTTCAATGATTGCTGAACAATAATATCCGCTGGGGAACTGAACGATTTTTGGGGTAAGCGGCAGATCTGCCCGCTTAACAAACCACTGAAAAGTTCCGATGCCTGCTTTGATAGGGATTTTACCATGAGTTGTCATAGTCAACTCATTTTTATCTATATTTAAGGTTATCGTACACATATTGATATTCTGCAGCCATTTTGTCAGTATTTCTGAGTCAGGGCCGTCAGCAAGATAGATATCATATTTAGTTTCCTCATAATATTCAATTTCAACACGATTCAGATTGGCTTTGCTGAGCTCTTGATGCTGTTTCGTTTTTTTCAGTGAATCAACCCGTTTTTTTAAACGCTCGATTTCAGCTTCAGTTTCGGCAATTTGCTGGTCGTAGAGAGCAACCTGATAATCGGATTCAAGAGTATCAAAAGCGTGGCGGATATGTTCCAAAGGCATGCCATAATCACGAAGCTGCCGGATATAAAGAAGGATATATACATCCTCTTCACTATATTCATAATACCCATTATCCGCCTGTATGGGACGCAGCAGCCCCTTTAACCGATAAGATCGGATGGTTTCCTTATTAATATGTGTGCGGTTTGATAATTCCTGAATATTCATATTTTCACCAACCTTGTATTGACTCTGTAATAAATACAGAGTTTATAGTTATTATAGCATTTGTTAAACAAATAGCAAATAGGAGGGACGATATGAAGAAATTAAGTGTATTGTTTATTTCTTTCGTGATGGCAGTCACATTAAGTGCCTGCTCCACAGCGCCTGCCAGTAGTGAAACTGCTTATAAAGCAGGTACATATACTGGCTCTGCACAAGGCATGAACGGCGAGGTAGTCGTTGAAGTTGAAGTCAGCGATGATGCGATTCTAAGTGTAAAGATTACGGATGAAAATGAAACCGATGGTATTTCTGATCCGGCGATTGAAACACTGCCGGCAGAAATTGTTGAGTATCAGTCATTGGGACTTGATACAATTACCGGCTGTACAGTAACCAGTACCGCAATTCTTGAGGCGGCGGCCAAGGCTCTTGAATCAGCTGGTGCCGACTTAGCAAGCTTACAGAAACCGGTAGAGAAAATTGCCGGCGAAACGATTGAAAAAACCGCGGATGTAATTGTTGTTGGCGGCGGCGGTGCCGGTATATCAGCGGCAGCTACGGTCGCATCAGAAGGAAAAACAGTTATTTTAATTGAAAAAACTGCAGCTTTGGGCGGCAATACATTAGCCTCCGGCGGCGTATGGAATGCGGTTAATGCTGAATTAGACGCATTGACACCTTCAGATGAAGGACGGCTCTCTACGCTGAGAACGTATCTTGAATATGATGAGAATCTGTTTGTCGGTGAATTTAAAAACACTTACAGCACATTGAAGCAGCAGATTAACGATTATTTAAGCGGTGATACTTCTACATTATTTGATTCCGTAGAATTCCACTTGATTCAGAGTTATCTAGGCGGTTTGAGAGAAGATCTTGACGGCAATACGATTTATGGCAGCTATGATTTATTGAATACGCTTGTTACGAATAGTGACGCGACAATTTCTTGGCTGAAAGAAACTGCCGGTTCTGAATTCAATAATACATTATCCGAGCCAATTGGTTCATTATGGCTGAGATCACAGACACCAAAGACATCAAAGCAGGTAGATTTCTTTGATAAACCGGCGGCTTATGTAGAAAAGAATGGCGGCGAGATTATCTATCAGACCACTGCCGATGAATTATATGTGGAAAATGGCAGAATTGTCGGTGTGCATGCTGTGAAAAATGATGGAACTGAAGTGATTCTGCATGCTAATAATGGTGTTATACTTGCGACTGGCGGTTTTGCCGGAAATACCGAAATGGTAATGAAGTATGATAATTATTGGGGTGATGATCTGTATGCGTCAATTGGTTCAACCAATGTATCCTCAACCGTAGGAGAAGGAATTATCATGGCTCAAAAGGCTGCTGATGCTGATGTAACCGGCATGGAATTTACCCAGCTGATGCCGATTGGCTTTGCGTCAAATGGCCGTCTTGCTTTAGGTAATGGCACCAATGTAATGTATGTGACACCGGAAGGTAAACGTTTTGTCGATGAATATGCGGAACGTGATGTTATTTCCAAGGCTGCTTTTGCTAATGGCGGTGAACAGGGACTCTTCTATGAAATTGGTTTAAAGTCTAATGTAGCATTATGGCAGGATGAAGACTGCTATGAAGCATCAAGCATTGAAGAACTGGCAAAACTGATCAATATGGACCCTGCTGTTTTAACAGCTGAGGTTGAAAAATATAACGGCTATGCAGACGCAGGTCTTGATGCTGATTTTGGCAAGACGGTATTTACTACCAAAATTGAAACCAGCGGTGATGATGTTTATGTTGCCCGTGCTATGAAACCATCATTGCATCACACAATGGGCGGTTTGGTTATCGATACTTTGTGTCATGTTTATAATCAGTCAGGCGAGGTTATTCCTGGTTTATATGCGGCTGGTGAAGTGACCGGCGGTATCCATGCGGGAAATCGTTTAGGCGGTAATGCAATCGCGGATATTTATACTTTCGGACATATTGCCGGACAAAGTGCCGCAAATGCCAATTAATGATTAAACACAGAATCCTTTCTTAATGAAGGGATTCTTTTTTTGACTAATATATTTATATGGTCAATATTTTGTTGACAGAAGCACACGAAAGTAGTAAACTCTAAACATGACTAATTTTATTTAATGGTCATTTATAGGAGGGCTTATGAACAAAATAGTTAAACGATTACTCATTGGTATCGCGTGTGTAGCAGTTGTCCTTGTGGGCGGTTTCTATGCCATGTTCCATAATGAACTGGCAACGCTTCAGTCAATGAAAAAAGTAGATGATTACGCATTATATACAATGGAATATAAAGGCGATTATGGTTTTGATGATTTTCTGGCCACCGGCGCCAGTACGGATGCTGAACTGATTCAATTTGTATCCACAAAGCTTTTAAAAGGAATCCCAGTAGAATTCAGCATTCCTAATCTTGGCTGCTCAACCTTTAACGCGGCCACACCGGACGGCGCAAAAATATTTGGCAGAAATTTTGATTTAACATATTCACCGGCTTTATTTGTAAAAACGCAGCCAGATAATGGCTATGCTTCTTTCTCAACGGTTAATTTAGGCTTTTTAGGCTATAATGAAGAAAAATTGCCGGATGGCTTATTGTCAAGCATTATTACGTTGGCGGCTCCTTATGCACCGCTTGATGGCATTAATGAAAAGGGCTTGGCCATCGGTGTATTGCTGATACCAACGGAGGCAACGAATCAGCAAACTGATAAAATTGATATCACTACGACGACAGCGGTGCGAATGGTATTGGATAAGGCGGCCACGGTTGATGAAGCAGTTGCTTTGTTAAAACAATATGATATGCACTCATCCGCAAACAGCAGCTATCATTTCCAAATTGCTGATGCTAATGGTAAATCAGTTGTCGTGGAATATGTTGATAATGAAATAAGTGTTGTTGAAATGGACGGCAATTGGCAGGCAGCCACAAACTTTCTGCTGACACCGGGTGATTATGACTTTGGCAAGGGGCAGGATCGCTATGCAACTTTGGAGAAGACACTGACAGGGAATAAAGGTATTTTGAGTGAGGCTGAAGGCATGAATCTGCTTAAAGCTGTTTCTCAGCCGCTGCATCTTAATGATGACAATGAAATGACAGGAACACAGTGGTCAATCATTTATAATCAGAGTGAATTGAGTGCTACAATCAGTATCGGGATGAAATATGATACTCCGTATACGTACAATTTGAACAAATAAGGAAGGGAACACGGACAGCAAAATGCTGAAAGTGTTCTTTTTGCTTGAAATAATGAAAAAATATGAAAATTAAAACAAATATTGTAAAAACGTGTGAAAATAGGCGATAAACATTATGGAAATACAGGAAAATAATGTTATACAAGTCACAAAAATGTGAATAAGGCTTGTAAAATCAAGGGTTGTTATGTATAATGATTACATTATCAATATAAGTTGATAGGAGGGAATTCTTTAATGAAAAAGTTAGTAGCAGTTTGTATGGTTGCGCTAATGGCTTTAGCTGGATGCAGCAGTAACGGCAACGGTAATGGCAATGGTGATGCCAATAACGGTGGCTCTGCAAATGCAGGTAAAGAGTTAGTTGTCGCAACATTTGATATGAACGGTGATTTCCACCAATCTGAAGGTTTCGGAAATAGTTCATATGACAAGAATGTTCGTGATTTAATTCATGGATATTCACCGGTTGCTTTCACATCTGAAGGTGAATGGATCGTTGATGAAACAGTTGTTAAAGAACTTGTTAAATCTGAAGATGCTGATGGCAACACAGTTTATACATGGACTTTAAATGATGGTTTAAAATGGAATGACGGCGAACCAGTAACCGCTGATGATTATGTATTTGCTTATTTAGTAGCAGGTTCTCCGCAATTAGTTGCCGCTGGTGCATCTGATTCAACAGGTGAAAACTTCGTTGATTATGCTGCATATCACACAGGTGAAACTGATGTTTTAGGCGGTGTTAAGAAGATTGATGACATGACATTCTCAGTAACCGTGTCTAAAGATCGTTTACCATATTTCTGGGAACTGAGCTTCATGCGTGTTTATCCATATCCAATGCACACATTAGCACCAGATGCTACTATTGAATCAACTGATGAAGGTTCTAAATTAGTGGGCGATCTGGCTGAAGCAGTTAATAAATTTGCAACTGATCATCGTTTCGCACCAACAGTAAGCTGCGGACCTTACAGCTTTATCTCATTTGAAAACAAACAAGTTAAACTTGTTAAAAATGATAACTTCGCAGGTACATGGGATAAGAAAACTCCATCTATCGAAACAATCATCGTAAAGACAGTAAATGCTACATTAGATGTTGATATGCTGGTTAATGGTGAAGTTGACATCGTTCAAGGTGTTGTAGAAGGCGACAAGATCGAAAAAGCAAAAGCTGCTGAAAATGTTCAGGAATCTACTTATGCTCGTAACGGTTACGGAAACGTTCCTATGCACACAGACTTCGGTGCTACTAAAGAAAAAGAAGTACGTCACGCTATCGCCTACATTCTGGATAAAGATGATTTGATCAACAATATCCTTGGCGGTTACGGTACAACTGTTAACTCTGACTATGCTACTGCATACTGGACTTATCAAGTTAAGAAAGCTGAATTGGATTCTAAGCTAATCAACTACGCTTTCTCAATCGATAAAGCAAATGCTGAATTAGACAATTCTTCATACAAGTTTGAAGCTGATGGTGTTACTCCTTGGGATGTAACTAAAGCTGGTGAAGGTTATTACCGTCACAACGCTGCTGGTGAAGAATTAGCTATTACTCACTTAGGTACTAATGACAACCCAGTAACTGATACAATCGAACTGCAGCTGAAACAAAATGCACCTAAGGTTGGTATCCATTTCAATATCGAAAGAACTGACTTTGCAGGTCTGTTAGATGCTTACTATTATGGCGGAGCTAAGCCGGACAGTGAAAGAAAATACAACACTTTCAACATGGCTAACAACTTCTCTGACGCACCAGACCCTTACTATTCTTCATATGCATGTGATTTTGCAGGAACACCATCAAATCCTACAAATACATGTGATCCTGAACTTGATGAAATCATTCAACGTTTAAGACATACGCCTTCTGAAGATACTGAAACGTTTGCGGACATTTGGGTTGAATATCAGGTTAAGTGGAATGATATTATGCCGATGGTTCCAATTTATGCAAACCAATACTATGATTTTGCTGATGCTGATCTGAATGGCTTTAATACTACTCCATTTGCTTCTTGGGCACAAATTATTTGTGACATGAGCTGGAAATAGTCTTAAAAAATAAAAGTTAAGTTTATGCAGAGAAGATAGTAGAGAAATTTACTATCTTCTTTGTTGCTGTTATTGCTTGAAAGGAGGAGCAACATGATAAAGTACTCAATCAAGAGAATTTTCTCGCTGATTCCGGTAGTATTTGCGATATCCATTGTATTGTTCGGATTAAACAAATTAATGCCTGGTGATCCAGTTGCGATGATGATTCCAACAAATACGCGTCCTGATCAATACGAACTCGTATATGCTGCGATTGAAGAAAATTTGGGGCTGGATAAACCAGTGCCTGTGCAATATGTTAACTGGGTGAGGAATGTCGCTCAAGGTGAACTTGGTTACTCTACTACATATAACAAGCCAGTTAAAGATGTTTTAGCTGAGCCATTGAAGAACACTGTAATTTTGAATGGTTTTGTTTTGTTATTTTCACTGACAATCTCTATTTTTGCCGGAATATGGTCGGCGATTAAACGAGGGAAATTTATTGATCAGTTCTGGCAGGTATTCTCGCTGATCGGTATGAGTATGCCGTCATTCTTTATTGGTTTATGTTTAATTTCGATTTTCGCATTTAAATTAAAATGGGTGCCGTCAAATGGTATGCCAACCGATCTTACTGATTTAGTGGCTTGGGCACGTTATTTAGTATTGCCGGTCGCAACCTTAACAATCATGAGTTTGGCCGGAACGATTCGTTATGTGCGCAACGCCATGCTTGACGCTTTGAGTCAGGATTATATTCGTACAGCACGTTCAAAAGGTTTGAGCGAAAAGGTAGTCATCTATTCGCATGCTTTTCGTAATGCCTTGATTCCTATCATTACGGTAGTTATCGCTCAAATTGGCGCATTATTCTCAGGTTCAATGGTAGCGGAACAGATCTTCTCATGGAATGGTCTTGGCCGTGTCCTTGTAACGGCGCTGAATCGTCGTGATTCAATGACGGTTATCGCTTTGAATATGTTCTATGCAATTATTTATTTAGTGTCGAATTTTGTCTGCGACTTAGCTTACGCGCTTGTAGACCCACGTATCAAACTTGATTAAGGAGAGCAAAATATGGATAAAAAGAAAAATATATTTTCAAGAATGCTGAGCTCTTTCACGTCAATGTTTGCTGGTTTATTCTCACCTAAAGCAAGAAAAAGCATGAATGGGTTAAGCGTGTTGGAGGAAGAAGCGATTACTTCGCCGACTAAAGTTGTTTGGAAGAATTTTATTAATGATAAATTAGCACGTATTGGATTGATTGGATTTGTTGCAATCCTGTGTTTCTCTTTCATCGGATCAATTATGTTCCCGATGGATGCTTTAAATACTGAGGCGGTCATTAAGAACGTTCAGCCTGGTAAGGGTTATTTGAGCGTAAGTGATCAGCTTGTCAAGGAAGGGGTTAAGGATATTCGTTCCGGTATCACTTTCTCAATTGGTTTGTCTAACGAAGGTAATTTATACGGATGGGGTATTGATCAGGAAGGAAGCCTGAATATCCCTGATGATGTAAAATCACGTAAAATTGAGAAAATTTCGATTGGTGATAAGCATGTACTGGCACTGTCAGATACTGGAAAGCTTTATGCCTGGGGTTACAACAACTTCAATCAGGGCGAAGTGCCTGTTGAAATGAAGGGTTTATTTGAAATGGAAAAGATTCAGGATATTTTTGCTGGTGAGCAATATTCTGCTGTCTTAACCAAAAAGGGAAATTTGTATATCTGGGGCAGTGTCTTATCCAGTAAATTGGATATCATCCCGGAAGAGTACCAAGGCCGTATTGTCGATATGAAGGGTTCAAGCTATAACATGCTGCTGCTTCTTGATGATGGTACAGTAGGTACATTAGGTGTTGCGGGTAATGACTTCTCCGCAGTGCCGGAAGAATTAAAAGATGGTTCAGTAAAGGCAACGCAAATCGCTATTTCATTCCGTAATGGTCTGGTATTAGATGATCAGGGTAAACTGCATGTTTGGGGTTCCCGTGATAAGCATTGTCTGGAAATGCCTGAAATTGATGAAAAGATTGTAGAAATTCAAAGCGGTAAGAACAGCTTCTACGCACTCGGCGAAAGCGGTACGGTTTATACTTGGGGTACAAACGATTTGGGTGAACAGAATGTTCCGTCAAATTTAAAAGCGACAGCGATCTATGGCGATTACTTCCAGGTATATGCGTTGCAGGAAAATGGCAAAGTAGCGACATGGGGTAATGACGGTTATACGTTAGGTACTGATGAACAGGGCCGTGACCTGCTGACGCGTTTAATCCACGGCGGTAAGGTAACCTTAATCGTAGGTTTCATCGCCTGCTTGATTCAGGGGGTTATCGGTATCATCGTCGGCATGATTTCTGGTTTTAAAGGCGGCTGGGTTGATAACCTGATGATGCGTCTGACAGAAATCATTTCTTCAATTCCATTTATGCCATTGGTTATCACATTATCCGCATTCTTATCTACGGATATGACCAGTGATCAGAAAATGTATTTGATTATGTTTATTCTTGGATGTATTTCATGGCCGGGCCTGGCACGTTTGATTCGTGGTCAGATCCTGATTGAACGTGAGAAAGACTTCGTACTGGCTGCCCGTGCTCTTGGTATTAAAGAAGCCGGCATCATGGTACGTCACATCCTGCCAAACGTTTTAAATATTTGTATTGTTAATATTACATTGAGTTATGCTTCTAACATGCTGACTGAATCTGCATTGTCCTTCTTGGGATTCGGTGTTCAGCCGCCTATGCCTTCTTGGGGTAATATGCTGACGAATGCACAGAAGATGACGGTTATCGAGCTCTACTGGTGGCAGTGGATTTTACCGGCTCTTTGTATCTTTATCGCTGCCTTCTCTATCAACCTGATAGGTGATGGCTTGCGTGCTGCCCTTGATCCAAAGGCTAATGAAAAGTAGGTGTAAATCATGAGTTTATTAGAAATTAAAGATCTACATACGTATTTTGATACCAAACGCGGATTGATCAAGGCCGTTAATGGTGTTTCATTAACCATCGAAGAAGGACGTACATTAGGTGTAGTTGGTGAGTCAGGTTCTGGTAAGAGTCAGACTGCCATGAGTATTTTGAAGTTATTTGAACAAAATCAGAAGATTTATTCTGGTGAAATTTATTTTGACGGCAAGAAGATTTCTGATCTGAATGCACAGCAGATGAGTCATATTCGCGGAAATGATATTTCAATCATTTTCCAGGAACCAATGACTTCATTAAATCCGATTTTTACGGTAAACCGTCAGATCAGTGAGGTTTTGATGCTGCATCAGAAGCTCAGCAAAAAAGAAGCTGAGAAGCGCAGTATTGAAATGCTTCAGCAGGTTAAAATTGCGAATCCAGTACAGGTAAACAAAAGCTATCCATTCCAATTATCTGGTGGTATGCGTCAGCGTGTAATGATCGCTATGGCACTTGCCTGCCGGCCAAAGCTGCTGATTGCCGATGAACCGACAACGGCGCTGGATGTTACGATTCAGGCACAGATTCTGCGTTTGATGAATGATCTGAAGCATGAGCTGGGTACATCAATCATGTTCATTACTCATGATTTAGGTGTTATCAACCAGATGGCTGATGATGTTGCGGTTATGTATTGCGGACAGGTTGTTGAGTCTGCACCGGTTGAAAATATTTTCCGTGGTTCTGAATATCTGCATCCTTATACTGAGGGACTGCTGACTTCAATTCCTCGTCTTAACTCTGAACGTACAGAGCGTCTGGATGCAATTCCAGGCTCCGTTCCGCATCCATTGGCACTGCCTGAAGGCTGTAAATTTGCACCGCGCTGTAAGTATGCGTGTGACAAATGCCGTAAGGAAGAACCTGAATTGGTAAAGGTAGGAGAAAATCACAGCATTCGCTGCTTCTATCCGGTAAAGAGGGGGGAAAAATAATGACTAAAGAAAAACTAATTGAAGTAACTAATCTTAAACAATATTTTCCCGTTAAAAAGTCTTCTTGGTTTCAAAAGGAACAGCTGTATGTAAAGGCTAATGATGGTATTTCAATTCATATCAATAAGGGTGAAACCTATGGTTTAGTTGGTGAGTCAGGCTGCGGTAAATCAACGCTTGGCCGTGTTATCCTACAGCTTTATCCGCAGACACAAGGAAATACGGTTTATTATGGCCGTACAATATATGAATATCAGCCGCAGTATGTGGAAAGAGTGCTTAAAAATCTTGATAAAGAGATTGGTAAGTACAAGAAGGCTGTGGAGAAGGCTAAGACTGATACTAATTCAGTGAATAACTTCCCAGCGGATGATGCAGATCGTTTGTTCCATCAAATTGCCCGTTTAACCGGCGGTTTGTTCTATGCCTCTGATTTAAAAACAGCTGGTGACGCATTGCTGGAAGAATATCATGCCGGCTGTGAAGTTGCTAAGCTCGCAGAGACATTGGATGTGAATAATACAGCCAGCCGCACTGCTTATGAAGCTGCTGAAAAGAAGCAGGCTGACTGCCGTGCTAAGCTGGATAAGCTGAAGGAAGCATGCAAGTCTCATGAGGGCTTTGATAAAGCTGAATCATTATGGGATCAGGGCATTGACCTTGGTATGCTTACCCGTGAAGAAGGCCGTGTACTCCGTCAGGATCTGCAGATTATTTTCCAAGATCCATATTCATCATTGAATCCTCGTATGACGGTAGGACAAATTATTTCTGAAGCATTAGTTGCTCATAAGAAATTTAAAAAAGGTTCTCAGGAACTTGAAGATTACATTATTGACATCATGGAAAAATGTGGTTTGGATAAATATTTTATTCACCGCTATCCTCACCAGTTCTCAGGCGGTCAGAGACAGCGTATCGGTATTGCCCGAGCGCTTGCTTTGAATCCTAAGTTCATTGTCTGTGATGAGGCTGTATCAGCGCTTGACGTTTCGATTCAGTCACAGGTAATTAATCTGCTGCAAGACTTAAAAGAAAAAGAAGATTTGACTTATTTATTTATTTCCCACGATTTAAGTGTTGTTAAATACATTTCTGATCGTATCGGTGTAATGTATCTGGGTAATATGGTTGAAAGCGCGCCATCAGAACGCATTTTCAAAAATCCTAAGCACCCATATACAATCGCTTTGCTGGAAGCAATTCCAACTACGGAACCAGACAGCAAGGAATTGGCTATACTTGAAGGGGATATTCCAAGTCCTGTCAACCCTCCGACGGGCTGTAAATTCCATACAAGATGTAAGCATGCAATGGATATCTGTAAGGCTGAGTGCCCAAGATGGCGTGAAGTTGAACCAGAGCATTGGGTAGCTTGTCATCTTCTGGATAATAATGAATAATGAGTAAAAATTTTAAGGAATATAAAAAACAGCTTGGGGATAGGGATGAAGAATTAAAAGACAAGTTTAAAGATGTGGAATTTGATAAGCATGACGGTATTGCAATGTTTATTGCTGCTTTCGTTACGTTTGTTCCCGTTATCCTTGTTATTCTTGGCGGTATCTATTTCATTGTCTGGCTGTTATTTCTTAGATAGTTGATGAGTCACTGGCTATTGTCAGTGGCTTTTTTTCTGGCCTAAAAGTGATAACTTGATAAAATATGCAAAAATGCATATATTAACTTGATAAAATCGGTAAATATGCATATTTTCTTTAAATTATATATAAAAATAACTAAGTTATTGGCTGCTGCCAATGACTTTTTTTCTTAACGAAATCTTAATGCCGGTGCTTTTAACCCTAACACCATCCTAATTCTTTAAATGTTATTGTATTCATGCAGGAGGAAATAAAGATGAATTTAATCATACTAGGGATTGGGCTATGTGCCCTGCTCATGCTTATTTACTATATTGTTTTATTGATGAGGGGTGATAACAATGATTGAGATGTTAATGCAATATCTGCCATATTTACTTATTTTGCTAGTATTAGCTGTGCCATTAGGCGGATACATCAGCCGTGTTATGGATGGCGAACATGTATTTCTTTCAAGATTTCTAAAGCCATGCGAGAGATTAATTTATAAGCTTTTAAGAATTGATGAAACACAGACAATGGATTGGAAACAATACTTGATCAGTGTCATACTCTTCTCTCTATTTGGTTTTGTATTATTGTTTCTATTACTGATGCTTCAGGGTGTATTGCTTGGCAATCCAGAAGGATTTTCAGGTTTGCCGTGGGACCTGTCGTTTAATACGGCGGCCAGCTTTGTAACCAACACAAACTGGCAGGCATACAGCGGTGAGTCACAGTTGAGTTATCTGTCACAGGCATTGGGACTGACCGTTCAAAACTTTGTGTCAGCCGGTACTGGACTTGCGGTACTATATGCGCTGATTCGTGGTTTCTTAAAGACGAACGCGAATTCGTTAGGTAATTTCTGGATTGATCTGACACGGAGTATTCTCTATATTTTAATGCCGCTGAGTCTTGTGCTTTCGTTACTGCTAGTATCACAGGGAGTAATTCAAAACTTAAAGCCGGGGGCGGCTGTATCGTTGGTTGAACCTGTTGCTGTCGGCGAAGATGGAACAATTCTGACGGATATTGAAATTGTAAACGGTGAGGTATTTGCTAAGGGTCAGAAAGTTGATGCTCAAATAGTTACTGAGCAATTTGTTCCAATGGGTCCGGCAGCTAGTCAGATTGCAATTAAACAGCTAGGTACAAATGGCGGCGGTTATATGGGAACTAATTCTGCGCATCCCCTTGAAAACCCAACTTATTTAAGCAATTTAGCTGAGGTAATTGCTATCTTGCTGATTCCTGCGGCACTGTGCTTCTCCTTTGGTCAAAGCATTAAGGATAAGCGGCAGGGGCGAGCGATATTTATTGCTATGCTGAGTATGCTGTTAGTGGCATGGGCTGTTATTGCGGTAAATGAACAAGCTGCTACGCCGCAGCTTGCACAGAACGGTATTGTGGATATCAGCAGCATTAATCAGGCAGGCGGTAATATGGAAGGTAAAGAATCGCGGTTTGGTATTGCTGGTTCATCAACGTGGGCAGCTTTCACAACGGCGGCTTCAAATGGTTCTGTCAACTCGATGCATGACAGCTATACGCCTTTGGGCGGTATGATGACGATGCTTCAGATGCAGTTGGGCGAAGTTATATTCGGCGGTGTCGGCTGTGGGTTGTACGGCATGCTGGCATTTGCAATTCTGGCCGTGTTTATCGCAGGTTTAATGGTTGGCCGTACACCTGAATATCTGGGAAAGAAGATAGAACCCTACGAAATGAAATGGGCGGTGCTGGCTTGTCTGGCAACACCGATTAGTATTCTGGTTGGCAGCGGCATCGCAGCTGGTTTACCTTCAATCATGGATAGTTTAACAAACGGCGGTGCTCATGGCTTCTCTGAATTGCTGTATGCATATTCTTCAGCTGGCGGCAATAACGGTTCAGCCTTTGCTGGCTTTGCGGCCGATACCGTATTCCTTAATGTTTCTTTAGGATTAGTCATGCTGTTTGCAAGATTTTTACCAATCATCAGTATTTTGGCGATTGCCGGCAATCTGGCTAAGAAAAAGAAGATTGCAGTTACGGCTGGTACATTATCAACATGCAGTCCGCTGTTTGTATTCTTGCTGGTCTTTGTCGTATTGCTGGTTGGCGCGTTAAGCTTCTTCCCAGCGCTGGCTTTGGGACCTATCGCTGAGTATTTTCAGATGATTGTTTAGGAGGGATGAATATGAGTCATAAACAAACAGTTTTTGCGGATCGCAAAATGGTACTGCGTGCCATAAAGGATTCTTTTATAAAATTAGATCCCAGAATTCAAGTCAAAAATCCAGTCATGCTTTTAGTCTATGTATCAGCAATTTTGACTACGCTTCTTTCCATTTTAGCAATCTTTGATATAAAAGATAGTTCAGGTGGTTATACATCAGCAATCGCTATTATTCTCTGGTTCACCGTATTGTTTGCCAACTTTGCGGAAGCAATTGCTCAGGGAAGGGGAAAGGCACAGGCAGATGCGCTTCGGGCAGCTAAAAAAGATGTAATTGCCCATAAGATCCCTTCTTTAGATCAGCGTGATATGATTTGTGATGTCGCGTCAACAGCATTGAAAAAGAAAGATTTATACATCGTCAAGGCAGGCGAACAGGTTCCTGCTGACGGTGAAGTTATAGAGGGTGCAGCTTCTGTTGATGAATCAGCTATTACTGGTGAATCAGCACCAGTAATTAGAGAAGCCGGCGGTGACCGCAGTGCTGTTACCGGCGGAACTACTGTAATATCAGATTGGCTGATCGTAGAAGTAAGCAATGAGGCCGGTGAAAGCTTTCTTGATAAGATGATTGCAATGGTAGAGGGAGCGTCACGTAAAAAAACACCGAATGAAATTGCTTTGCAGATCTTTTTAATCGCGCTTTCAATCATCTTCATTTTAGTTACTCTGTCTTTGTATATGTATGCCAATTTCTCGGCGAAACTGGCAGGTATTGTTAATCCGACATCCGTAACGACATTGGTGGCACTGCTTGTCTGCTTAGCGCCAACAACGATAGGTGCTCTGCTTTCTGCCATCGGTATTGCCGGTATGAGCAGGCTGAATCAGGCTAATGTATTGGCAATGAGCGGCCGTGCTATTGAAGCGGCAGGCGATGTCGATATTCTGATGCTGGATAAAACCGGAACGATAACATTTGGCAATCGCCAGGCAAGTGAATTCATCCCTTTACAGGGTGTATCCGCTGATGATTTAGCTGATGCGGCACAGCTTTCCTCACTGGCTGATGAAACGCCGGAGGGAAGAAGCATCGTGGTTCTTGCTAAGGAACAATTTAATCTGCGCGGCCGCAGTCTCAGCGATCAAGGCATGACCTTTATTCCGTTTACCGCTAAAACAAGAATGAGCGGTGTAGATATTAAAGGCGAAGAAATTCGCAAGGGGGCGGCTGAAACCATTAAGGCATATGTTCAAGAAAATGGCGGCATCTATCCAAAGGAATGTGATGAGATTGTAACCCGCATAGCGAATATGGGCGGTACACCGCTGGTTGTTTCTAAAAATTATCAAGTCTTAGGTGTCATTTATTTAAAGGATATCATCAAGCATGGTGTTTCGGAAAAGTTTGCTGATTTGCGGAAAATGGGTATAAAAACGATTATGATTACCGGTGATAATCCTTTAACTGCCGCAGCGATTGCGGCTGAAGCAGGCGTTGATGATTTCCTTGCTGAAGCAACACCGGAAGGTAAACTTGCTATGATTCGTGATTTTCAGCGTCAGGGACATCTGGTAGCAATGACTGGAGATGGTACCAATGATGCGCCGGCTCTGGCACAGGCAGATGTCGCAGTGGCTATGAATTCCGGCACACAGGCGGCTAAAGAAGCTGGCAATATGGTTGATTTAGACTCTTCACCGACAAAATTGATTGATATAGTGCGAATCGGCAAGCAGCTGCTGATGACCCGCGGCAGTCTGACAACTTTCAGCATCGCTAATGATGTCGCTAAATACTTTGCGATTATTCCGGCAATGTTTCTTACCATCTATCCAGAACTTTCGGCATTAAATATCATGCATCTGCATAATTCACAAAGTGCTGTCTTATCAGCAATTATCTATAACGCGCTGATTATTGTGGCATTAATTCCCTTGGCATTAAAGGGAGTACGTTACCGTGAGGTCTCAGCCGGCAGTCTGTTAAGCAGGAATCTGTTGATTTATGGTCTTGGCGGCATTATTACACCGTTTATTTTCGTTAAACTGATTGATATGCTTCTGGTATTTTTCCATCTTGTTTAGAAAGGGGTAAGCTTATGATACAAACAATTAAAGCCCAGCTAGGTAAAGCGGCTGGCTTAGTATTAATTTTTACATTGATCTGCGGTGTGATTTATACACTGGCAGTCACAGGAATTTCACAGCTTTTGTTTCCCATTCAGGCCAATGGCAGCATGATTGAGGTTGACGGCAAAGTATACGGCAGTGAACTGCTTGGCCAGCAATATACGGATGAAGCACATATGTGGGGAAGAATCATGAATATTGAAGCAGCGACCTTCACAAACGATGAAGGAGAAATGATGATGTATGCATGGGCAGGTAATATCAGTCCAGCCAGCGATGAATATGAGGCATTAATTGCTCAGCGAGTTGAAGCGATTCAGGCCGCGCATCCGCAAATGAAAGATCAGCCGATTCCGGTTGATTTAGTTACCATGTCTGGAAGCGGCTTAGATCCGCATATTTCAGTGGCAGCCGCTCAATATCAAGCCGCCCGCTTAGCTGAAAATAATAATATGACACTGACGGAAATTGACGCCATCATTGAGGCATGCACCGAAGATAAATTCTTAGGCTTCTTTGGCGAAGGATGCGTGAACGTATTGAAAGTAAATTTAATGCTGGATGGAATATTGGAGTAAATTATGCACAAGAAAAACATCGCCCTAGAATTTGAAATAGACTTGCCTGCCTATGATTGTACCGATGGCGCACAGGAGGAATTGATAGCCCTGTTACTGACAATATCATCAGAATTATCGATGAATCCGACAATTTACACAAATGAGAATAATCTTTGGATTTATTATGGTCATTCATATTTCCAATGTGAGATTTTACTGAATGATTTACTCTATTCGATAGCTTATATTTCACATAAATATCCCATTTCTATCTATGGCTGTGCCAATGGTATCGAAACAGCTCAAATTATACTAGAAGTAGGAAATGATAAAGTAAAGGTCCAAAAGCTGAATGTTTCCGGACAGGATTTCAGTGAACTATATGATTTATGTCTGCGGATCAGCTGTCCAGATCAGGAGCAGTTAAAAATGCTGAGTGATATCCTGCAGGGCATTGATTATCGTCATGATTTTCTGCTCATCAAAAGGAATGCGTTTACCAATCAAAGCTTTACACATTATCCTGACTTAGATAAGAATACGTATTTTCGCTATCTGCCGCTTAGACCCGTTGATGAATTAGATCTGGATCGTTTCAGTTATACGCTGAAGCAGCAGGTCGATTTATGGCTGCTGCTGTTAATAGATGGGGTAAGTGCTGTGGAGTTTAGCGTCTTGATGAATAAGCTTGAAATGGGCTGTCTTAATTCTTTCTTCACATGGGAGCTATCACTTCGTTTTGCCCTTCAGCAAGCTAATATAAAAATAACTTATGATGATAATGGCTTTATCATGCAGGATAGAAATGGTAAACGAATACTGTATGACTATGTTCATGGGTCACCGGCTCAACAGCTGCTGCTGAAAATTATCTTTCCAGCCCCGCCGCTTCATCGCTGATCTTTATACAATCTTAATACCGGCGGCTTTATTCCTTATGATTTATTAATTTCACTTATGATATAATATGAAGCATATAGAGGTGAGCTGATGATCAGAAAAGAAACGCCAGATGAGCTGTTAGAACGTCTTAAATATGAAGAATCGATCAACAGCCGCGGCCGGCTGAAAATCTTTTTTGGCTATGCGGCGGGGGTTGGCAAAACTTATGCGATGCTGTCAGCGGCTCATGATCTGAAAAAACAGGGTATTGATGTCGTGATTGGTTATATTGAACCGCATACCCGTGAAAAGACCATGGCATTGTGTGAAGGTTTGGAAAAGATAGCGACTAAAACAGTTAATTATCACAATATAAAATTAAACGAATTTGATCTTGATCAGGCTTTAGTACGTCATCCGCAGGTTTTGCTGGTTGATGAATTGGCACATACCAATGCCCATGGCAGCCGTCATGAAAAACGTTATCAGGATATTGAAGAATTGCTGAAGGCGGGAATTAATGTATTTACCACCGTTAATGTTCAGCATCTTGAAAGCTTAAATGATATTATCGCTTCGATTACCGGTGTTGTTGTTCATGAGCGGATTCCTGATCGGATTTTTGATCAGGCGGATCAGGTAGAGCTTGTGGATATTGAGCCGGAGGAACTGACACGCCGTCTTAATGAGGGATTGATTTACCGCAAGCAGCAGGCAGATCAGGCTATTACAGGCTTTTTTAATTCAGCCAATCTGACTTCTCTGCGTGAAATTGCTTTGCGCAGAGCGGCGGATCGAGTAAATAAGCTGGCAGAACAGGTAAATCATGCAGGTATAGGATATGCTGATGAGCATATCCTTGTGTGTTTATCTCCCTCACCATCAAATCCAAAGATCATCCGCACAGGCTCGCGCATGGCATCAGCATTTAAAGGAAAGCTGACGGCTTTATTTGTGGAAACCTCGGCATTTCCATCGATGACGAAGGAAAATCGGGAACGTTTGCGCGATAATATCCACTTAGCAAGTCAGCTGGGGGCAAATATTGAAACGGCTTTTGGTGATGATGTAGCGTTTCAAATCGCTGAATTTGCCCGCAATAATAAGGTTAGTAAGATTGTTCTTGGCCGCAGTAATACACGTACGAGATTTGGTTTAATCCGCCGCCCGTTCTCTGAACAGCTGACGGCTTATGCTCCCAATCTGGATATCTATATTATTCCGGATAAAGATACGCCGGTATTAAAGCGTAAGTTAACATATGCGGGCAGCCGTGAATTAAATATTAAAAATTTGGGCTTTGCGGCGGCCGCGTTGCTGCTGTCGACCTTGATTAGTTTTATTTTTTATGAGATGGGTTTCAGTGAAGCAAATATTATTACAATCTATATTTTAGGTGTATTAATAACTTCGGTGGTTACCGCTAATCAATTAATCAGCGCTTTGTCTTCAATTTTAAGTGTTGTTATCTTTAATTTCTTTTTTACTATCCCGCGCTATACACTGGCAGCTTATGATTCTGGTTATCCGGTTACCTTTATCATCATGTTTATTGCGGCTGTAATAACCGGTGATTTAGCAATCCGTATTCGTAAGCAGGCGCGGCAATCAGCGAATACAGCTTTTCAGACAAAGATTTTGCTGGAAACCAGTCAGCTGCTGCAGAATGCAAAGAGTGCGGAGGATATTATCGCATGTACATCAAATCAATTGATAAAACTGCTTGAAGTGCCGGTAATCTTTTATCCGTCTGACGATGGTCATGGCTTAAAGGAGCCAAGTATCTTTGCTTTAGAACCAATGCCGGCAGCCCAAATCGTTTCGGATAATGAGAAGGCAGTTGCGGAATGGGTTTATGAAAACAATAAACGTGCCGGTAAGACAACGAATACATTAGGCAACGCCCAATGTCTTTATCTTGCTGTCCGCAGTGATTCCCAAGTACAGGGGGTTGTAGGATTGGCTTTAAAGGAGGCGCTGGACACGTTTGCCAGTAATCTTGTATTATCAATTCTCAGTGAATGTGCGCTTGCCTTGGAAAAGGATATGTATAATTATAAGCGTGAGGAAGCTGCTGTAAAGGCCCGCAATGAAAAATTAAGAGCTGATCTGCTGCGAAGCATTTCTCATGATTTCAGGACACCACTGACCAGTATTTCCGGCAATGCCAGCATGCTGATGAATAACTGCGACCGCTTAGAGGCTGCCAAACGAAATCAGCTGCTGATGGATATCTATGATGATTCAATGTGGCTGATTAATCTGACTGAGAATCTGCTTTCAGTAACTCGGATTGAAGATGGTACAGCGCATTTAAATATGCAGGCAGAAGTTGTTGATGAGGTGATTTTGGAAGCCATGAAACACATTAATCGTCATGCTTCTGAACATCAGCTTAAGGTAATTGAAAGTGATGAAGTTTTATTGGCTAAGATGGACAGTCATTTAATTATGCAGGTTTTAATCAATCTGATCGACAACGCGATTAAATATACGCCTTCAGGTTCTGAAATCATTATAAGCAGTAATAAAAAAGGTGATATGATTGAAATTAAGGTAGCGGATAATGGCAATGGAATTCAAGATAAGGATAAAGCTCAGCTGTTTGACATGTTTTATACGGTTAAGAAATCGGTTGCTGACAGCCGGCGCGGTATGGGGATTGGGTTATCCTTATGCCGTACCATTGTACAGGCGCATGGCGGCAGCATTATGGTAGCTGATAATGTTGGGCATGGTACAATATTTACGATTCTGCTGCCAAGTGAGGAGGTAGATTTACATGAATAAACCCTTTCTGCTTGTGGTTGAGGATGACTCTGCCATCCGTAATTTAATTGCGGCAACCTTGGAAACACAAGGTTATCATTTTCATGTGAGCACTACCGGCAGTGAAGCAATCAGCGAAGCGGTTACGCATAATCCTGATGTTGTCCTGCTTGATCTCGGACTGCCGGATATTGATGGTATTGAAATTATAAAGAAGCTGCGTTCCTGGTCACTGATGCCGATTATTGTAATAAGTGCCCGGGTTGAAGACCGGGATAAGATTGAGGCACTGGATGCTGGGGCTGACGATTATCTGACTAAACCCTTTTCCGTGGAAGAACTGCTGGCTCGCTTACGGGTGGCGCTGCGCCGTATTCATTATATGCAAAGTAGCAATGCCGCCGCGTCCGTCTTCGTTAATGGCGGTTTGAAAATTGATTATGCGGGCGGCTGTGTTTACCTTAATGATCAGGAACTGCATGTCACACCTATTGAATATAAATTATTGTGTCTGCTGGCAAAAAATGTCGGCAAGGTACTGACACATACAACTATCACCCGTGAAATCTGGGGCAGCGCATGGGATAATGATGTGGCTTCACTGCGTGTTTTTATGGCTGGGCTGCGCAAAAAAATCGAACCTGATCCGTCTCATCCGCGATATATTCAAACTCATGTCGGGATTGGTTATCGTTTACTTAGAATTGATGAAAAAAATGAATGATTTTTAGGTATTTAATGCTTTTCTGCATATATATTAACTAAGGGAATGGGTGAATGATATGCAGAAGGACAATGAAGCTATTGTGAAGCAATTGGCGATAATCTATAAGAAGCTGAAACGCCAGTATTATGATATAGATAATTTGATGGTTTCGGAGTGTGATAATCGTGAGCTGGCAGAGGCTTTTGAATATATCGAAACGATTGACGCGATTCTTGCCAGCCTGCCTGATGATGAGGCGCTGATCCTGCGTAATGATTATTTCAGCAGCCGTCAGGCTAAATGGTATATGAATTATTTCACAAAGAGCACTTATTACCGTATCCGATCAAGAGCTATTGATGAATTTGTGCGTTGCGTAACCGCTTAAATAATGATAAAATAAAGTTTAGATAAGAACGGTTATTTATAGTCAACTGAACGACGTTTAGACGTTGTGCTTATCATGAAGAGATCTTGAGGAGGACGAAAAAAGTATGTTAAAAGGTATTGCTGCATCTGCTGGCGTTGCTATTGCGAAAGTTTATAAGCTTGAACAGCCTAAGGTTGAAATTGTCAAGGTTGACAATATCGATGCTGCTAATGAAATTGCCAAGTTTAATGAGGCTTTAGAGGCAACTAAGAAAGATATCGAAGGAATCAAAGAAAGAGCTGCTGGAAAATTATCCGAAGAAGAGCTGGCAGTATTTGACGCCCATTTAATGATGGCTTCAGATCCTGATTTTGCGTCACAAATCGTTGCGATGATTGAAAATGATAAGGTAAATGCTGAATTCGCAGCAGATACAGTTGCGAAGAATACAATTGCGATGTTTGAAGCGATGGATAATGATTATTTCCGTGAAAGAGCGGCTGATATTAAGGATGTTACGCATCGTTTAACAGCTCATTTATTGGGTCTGATCATTCCTGATCTGTCTGCGGTTGATGAAGATTCTGTTATCGTAGCACATGATTTAACACCTTCTGATACAGCTCAGCTGAATGAGCACGCTAAAGGTTTTGCGACTGCAATCGGCGGCAGAACGTCTCATTCCGCTATCATGGCAAGAAGCCTTGAAATTCCTGCCGTTGTTGGCTGTGCCGGTGTTCTTGAAGCAGCTAATCATGGTGATTTAGTAATTTTGGATGCGGTTGCTGGTGAAGTGTTCCTGAATCCAGATGCTGAAACTGTTGCTTTATATGAACAGAAAGCAAAAGATTTTGCTGAAGAAAGAGAAGCATTAAAAGTATTAAAGACTGCAAAATCAGTGACTGTTGATGGTCATGAGGTTGAATTGGCAGGTAATATCGGTACACCGAAGGATGTTGAAGGTGTATTGAATAATGGCGGTGAAGGCGTAGGTCTGTACCGTACTGAATTCTTATACATGAATTCAGATCATTTCCCAACTGAAGATGAACAATTTGAAGCTTATAAAGAAGTATTAGAGGGAATGAACGGCAAGAAGGTTGTTGTTCGTACATTGGATATCGGCGGTGATAAGAAGCTGCCTTACTTCACATTCCCTGAAGAAATGAATCCATTCTTGGGTTATCGCGCGATTCGTCTGTGTCTGGATCGTACTGATATTTTCCGTACTCAATTAAGAGCGCTGATCAGAGCATCTGTATATGGCAAGCTTTGCATCATGTTCCCAATGATTGCGACAATCAATGAATTCCGTCAGGCTAAAGCAATCTTCCTTGAAGAAAAAGAAAATCTGATTAAGGAAGGTGTTAAAGTTGCGGATAATATTGAAGTAGGTATGATGGTTGAAATTCCGGCTTCGGCTATTTTGGCTGATAACTTTGCGAAGGAAGCTGATTTCTTCTCAATCGGAACAAATGACTTAGTACAATACTCAATGGCTGCTGACCGTATGAGTGAGAAAGTTTCTTACTTGTATCAGCCGCTGAATCCATCTCTGTTACGTTTAATCAAACTGACAATTGATGGTGCTCACAGCAATGGCCGCTGGGCTGGTATGTGCGGTGAGATGGCCGGTGATCCATATGCAGTGCCTGTACTGCTTGGTTTAGGCTTAGATGAATTCTCAATGAGTGCAACATCAATCCTGCCTGCACGTAAGATCGTTAACTCTTTAAGCAAGAAAGAAATGGAAGAGCTGGCTGCTAAGGCGCTGACTCTGGATACAGCTGAAGAAGTAACTGAACTGGTAAAGGCTGCATTAAATAAATAAACATATCAAAAAGGTGTACATATTAACTTGTACATCTTTTTTTGACTTTTATCTCAAAAAAAATACAAAAATTCTGATTTTTCTTGAGATAAAAATCAGATTGATTAAAATAACAAAACCACTGACGCTTCTTAATAGTGTCAGTGGTTTTTTATAAATGTGTTTTATTTAAGCTGCGTCAGGGTGTTTAGCAAGCCAGTTCACCGCATAGGAACAGGACGCTTTTACATGCTTCTTCTGTTTTTTAATTTCATTGACTGCCGCTTGTACAAGTTGGGAAGCGATGCCCTGTCCGCGCAGACTGTCATCGACAAAGGTATGATTAATGGTCATACTGTTTTCATCGCTGTCGATAAAGGTAATTTCCGCGAGCAGTTTGCCGTCTGCTTCATAATAAATGCGATTCTTTTCAGTTGTAAAGTTCATAGTTTATATCTCCTTTAGATAATGACCGGTGATTGATTCCGGATTTTCACTGATTTCAAGAGGTGTTCCTTGGGCGATGACTTTACCGCCATGAATGCCGCCCAAAGGTCCCAGATCGATGATGTAATCGGCTTGCCGGATCAGCTGAAGATTATGTTCTACCACAATAACCGTGTTTCCCTGATCAACCAGACGCTGAAGCAGCTTCAGAAAATTATCTATGTCGATGGGATGCAGACCCGTTGTTGGTTCATCAATCAGATAAAGATTTCCCTGCTTCTGACTCTGATTTAATTCATTGGCAAGCTTTAGCCGCTGTGCTTCACCGGCAGATAATGTCGTGCAAGACTGCGCCAGTTCAAGATAACCTAAGCCGCTGTCGATAAGCAGTGTTAATATTTTCATCAGCTTCGGAAATTCTTGGAAGACTTCCGCGGCTTCCATAATTGATAAATGCAGAATTTCATGAATATTGTAGCCCTTAAATTTTATTTTTAATACATCATCACTGAATTGTCTGCCATGACAGATCGGGCATGTGACTTCTATATCATTGAAAAATAAGAGATTGCTGGTGACCGTACCCAATCCCTCACAATGCTCACAGCGGCCGCCGGGAGCATTAAATGAGAAATGCCGAGGTGTCAGACCAGCCGCATAACCCTGTTTGGCGTAGATCTTTCTGATTTCGGTAAAAAGAGTGCTGTATGTCGCTACATTAGAGCGTTTCATGCGGTTCAGCGGTGTCTGCTCAATGGCGATAATCTTTTTAAATTGTTGAAGATTCAAGATTGCATCACATGCCTGCTGCTTTGCCAGCACCTCAAATATTAGCGTTGATTTGCCTGATCCGGACACCCCGGTGACTGCGCATAACACATTGATCGGCAGCTCAATATCGAGGTGCTTCAAGTTGTTGCGCGTTGCATTGATGATTTCAATCCAGCCCTGAGGCTGACGGTTTTTTCCTTGGCAGGTCCGCTGCTTTTTAAAATACTGACCCGTGATGGAGGAGGCCTGTTTCTGCAGTTCTTCAAAACTGCCCTGAGCAACGATTTCACCGCCAAAACGACCGGCCCCTGGACCCATGTCGATAATCTGATCAGCAGCCTTCATCACATCAGGATCATGCTCGATGACAAGTACCGTATTACCCATAGCCTTGAGCTTGTTCATCAATTGAATAATACCTTCTGTATCCTTGGCATGCAGACCGGTTGTCGGTTCATCGAGAATATAGAGGACACCGCTTAATTCAGAATCTAAAGCCGCGGCCAGTCTGATTCGCTGCAGCTCACCGCCGGAAAGCGTCATCGTCTGCCGGTCAAGTGTCAGATAGGAAAGACCGGCATTAATCAGCCGCTGCAGCTTGGTTTTTAAATCAAGCAGATAATCCTCAACCAATACCAGCTGTTCTTGACTGCACTGCTTTTCAAGGCAATCAATCCATTGCCAGAGCGCTTCTAAGGAATATTGCACTAGTTCTGGCAGCCGGGTATGCATAATACTTGCTTCACGGCTGAGTATATTAAGCCGTTCGCCATGGCATTCACGGCATTCACCCTCAATGAAATAAGGCGCCAGCTGTTTGCTTAAACTGCCTTTTTCACTTAACCGCCGCCACAGGATGGGCCGCACACCTTCAAACAGACCTTCAGAAACCGTTTTAGGCGCTTTAATATGCGGATAGGCAATTCGTATCCATTGGTTATCAGTTCCATCAAGCAGCAGCGATTTCTGAGCCTCTGAGAAGTCTTTAACCGGCAAATTATGAACAGCAGGCAAGCCATAAACCTTTAAAGCCTTTTCATATAATTCAATCTGATACTCTTTGTAGCGGGCTTCCCAATAAGCAACCGCACCTGCCTTTAAGCTTAATGTATCATCAATAAGCTTTGACTCATTAAGCATCAGCTCCTGACCAAGTCCCTGACAAGCCGAACAGGCACCTTCTCTTGTATTATAAGAAAAATGGGAACGGGTTAATTTTTCAATCCTTGCATGACAATGCGGACAATGAATGTAAACCTTAAACGAATCCTCTTGTTTTTCAGTTTCTTCCTTAATCATCGATTGATCAAACAGCTCATGACAGATTGGACAGCGGCGGGCAGACAGCTTTTCATAAAGCATCCGCAGATCAGTATAAATATTACTCATCGTACCTAATGAAGAACGCGGATTATTCACACTATGACCGGCAGTAATCAAAATAGCCGGTGAACCGCCCGATAAGCTGTCCAGCTTAGGCTTCTGAATACCCTGCATGCCCATCGCTTCAAGATAACGACGCTGACATTCCTGAAATAAAGTATCAATGGCCAAGGTGGACTTCCCGCAGCCGGATACGCCTGTTAAAACAACTAATTGCTGCTTAGGAATGGTGGCATCAATATTCTTCAGATTTCCTGTACGCGCCCCTTTAATGACAATGGCTGACATATATGATCCTCCTTGTGTTTTTTTACTCATCCTGCATCTGATGATAGTATAACACAAACGATTCTGACATGGTGAAACAGCAGAGAGAATCAAAGCTTTAGTATAGATTTATGATATTC
The DNA here is from genome assembly GCF_003475485.1 of Dielma fastidiosa. Lineage (NCBI taxonomy): Bacteria > Bacillati > Bacillota > Erysipelotrichia > Erysipelotrichales > Erysipelotrichaceae > Dielma > Dielma fastidiosa. The sequence goes on from NZ_QRQL01000003.1 coordinate 58,135, forward strand.
TATAAGTATCAAAGGAGGTACAGCTATGTACGCATGGGAATCGATACAATGCACGCTGGATTTTATTGAAGAAAATCTGGATGCGAAACAGGATATTAAACAATTGGCCGCGAAAGCAGCCCTATCCCCTTTTTATTATCAGCGGTTATTTACAAAATTAGTTAAAAAGCCGGTCATGGAATATATTAAGCTGCGGCGTTTGGCAAAGGCGTGTGAAATACTGAAGGAGAGTGATGATACAATCCTGAATATCGCGGTTAGCTGCGGTTTTGGTTCACAGGAAGTATTTACCCGCTCATTTAAAGATGCTTATGGCATGACACCGACAAGCTATCGTCAAAAGCCCATCATGCTGAATCAATTCGATAAGCCGGATTTGCTGCTGAATGAAACAGAGATTGAAGAAAATAGTCCGTTAGTCAGTGAGGGCATGGTGCTGGAAATGAAGCATATCGTTTTAGAACAGCCGATTCATTTTACAGGCATCAGCGGTATTGTTCCAATCAGCGCTCAGCTGCCGTTGGGAGAAACCTGCGGGGTAGATATACCCGGTCAATTATGGACGCAGTTTCATCAGCTGAAACATCAGCTGCCCAAACTTCATCACGGCCGTGAAATTGGCGTTTCTTATCTGAACAGCAAAACCCCTGATGGCTGCTTTACCTATTTTACCGGTGCCGAGTGTGAAGCCGCTAATACCCAATGGGAGAGCTTCACTCTGCCGCCAAGAGCCTACATTATCTGCAGCTTTGAAGCGGAAACCTTTGATGAGCTGGTAACGGCTTCGCTCAATAAAGCGGTAAAATTCAGCACTCGGTGGCTGTCTGAACATGGTTATGTGATGGATTGTTTCGCACCTGAAATTTATCATACTGCGCAGATTCCATCGATGGAGCTCTGGTATCCGTATCAGTCTCAATAATTAAAAAGATCTCGCTTTTCATCAGTGAGATCTTTTAACTATTTTATTTAGATAATTCAAGGAACTGGTCGATCAGTTCTTCACAGGATACCATGGCATCTTCCCAGAATTCCTCTTTGGTCAGATCAATATCACAGATCGCCGCTACATCCTCAACGCTGCTGATTGTTGTCGCATGCAGCAATTCACGATATTTAGGCACAAAATCAGCGCCTTCCTTCTTATATTTCGCATAGAGGCCTCTGGCAAACAGACCGCCGAACGCATATGGGAAATTATAGAAGCTTAAGCCTGAAGAATAATAATGAGATTTACAGATCCACATATAAGGATTCAATGTCTTTTCATCAAGACCATCACCATATGCCTTCTTCTGTGCTTCAATCATCATTTCACATAAACTGTCAGCAAACATGAATTGATCCTTCGCATTTTCAAAAACAGCACTTTCAAACAGATACCGTGAATAAATATCACAGATGATCTGATTCAGATCCTGAAGCTGTTTTTCAATCAGCGCCATTTTTTCTTTTTTATCTTCTGTTTCATCAATAACAGAATTCATAATCAAATTCTCATTGAAGGTAGACGCCGTCTCAGCAACCGGCATTGAATAGTTTACATTCAGCGGCCGGTGGTCTTGAATGTTGTAGCCGTGATAAGCATGTCCCAGCTCATGGGCCAAAGTAACGACATCACCTAACGCGCCGTCAAAATTAGTGAGTACACGGCTCTGTTTAAACTGCGGCAGGTTTTCACAGAACGCACCGCCGACTTTACCCTTATGCGGATAAAAATCAATCCATGCATTGTCAAAGGCCTCGGCGACCATATCGGCAAGATCATCAGCGAAGCCGCGGAAATGATTAACTAAATAATCTCTGGCTTCTTCCACTGTGAATTTACGATCACTTTCACCTAACGGTGCAAATAAATCATACCATGGCAGTCCGTTCTCATGTCCTAATAATTCTGCCTTGCGCTTCATATAAGCTCTGAATTTAGGCATATGCTTATCCATTGCCTTCAGCATAGCATCAAGGGTTGAACGCTGCATGCGGCTGTCCTCCAGCGTCATTGCCAGCGGTGATTCATAGCCTCTTAACTTCGCTACCGTGTTAACCTGTTTCTTAATATTATTCAGCGCGAAAGCCACCGGCTCCTTGATTTTCTCATAACCCGCCAGCTCAGCTTCATAAGCGGCCTTGCGTACCTCAGCGCTTTCATCATAGGCTAGATTGCGCACCATGCTCAGGTTAACCATTTCACCCTTGTAATCCACTTCTAAGGTAGAAGTCATGTATTCCTGAAGATTGCCCCATGCTTCACCGCCGGTCAGATCCATCATTGAAAGAACTTCTTCTACTTCTTCACTCAGCAGATGCTTAGCATTCTGTTTGATTTCATGAAGCATGAAACGATAGGTTTTTAATAATTCATCCTGTTCAATCACTTCATCAAGATTTTCAATCCCGGCAATAAACTTATTGATGGCAGTAGTTGGTTTAGCAGTTGCCGCCATCATCTGACTCAGCTGCGCGCCATAAGCAACTGTCTGGGCATCTGATGTGTTGACCGTCTGCCGAAGATTGATGTAGTAGGCAAGCCGGCTTACCGCCAATGTCAGCTTTTCATTCAGCATCAGCACTTCCACTAGCTTATCCTTGATTGCACCCTCATCAAGATGCTTCGCGCATTCGCTCAATTCATCGATTAAAGCCGGCAGAGCTTTAAAATCATGCTGAAATTCTTCACTTTCATAACTCTTATACAAGATATCAAGATTCCATTCTTTATTCATCGTTTTTCCTCCTTGCATTAGTATGCTTCAATTACTCTGTAATATAAGCCAGGATCAATTTCATCGTCGCGTCAAGAGCCTGCATATGCGTGCGCTCCATCCCATGAGACGCGTGGACACCCGGACCAATCAAGGCACCCTTAATATCATTGCCGCCGCGCAGGCCGGCACCGACATCACTACCATAGTATGGATAAATATCCACGGCAAAGTTTAGCTTTTCACGCTTTGCCAATTCAATCAGCTTGCTGGTCATCGCGTAATCATAAGGCCCGCCGCTGTCTTTTGCACAAATCGATACATCATATTCACTGCATGCCAGATCAAGACCGATACAGCCCATATCACAGGCAATCAGCTCATTAAGCGCAGGCAGTGAGCTGGCGCCATGACCTACCTCTTCATAAGTGGTAATGATAAAGATACAGCGATGCTTTGGCGTAATCTTTTGTTCACGCATCATTTTTAATACGCCAAACAGACATACGACAGAAATCTTATCATCAAGAAACCGGCTTTTCACAAAACCGCTTGGTGTAATTACCGTTTTTGGATCATAGGCAATAATATCCCCATTCATGATGCCCAATGCCTTTACATCTTCTTTATTCTTTACAACCTCATCGATTCTTACCAGCATGTTGTCACAGTCACGCGCCTTGCTTTTGGCATCCGCGTAAACATGAACCGCCGGTGAAGAAGACAAAATCGTACCGGTGTAGACCTTTTGATCACGGGTGATGATCCGGCAGTATTCACCATCCAGGGTTGGCATGATGGGGCCGCCTAAGGCGGTAATTGCCAGTGTGCCGTCCGCATTGATTGAACGTACCATTAATCCCAATGTATCAGTATGCGCGCTGATACCTACCGTTCTTGATTCATCACAGCCATTCACCATGATATGCAGATTGCCTTTCTCATTGCGGAAGGCCGCATAACCAAGACTTTGGGCCTCCTGCTCTAAAAAGGCTATCGCATTGCCCGTATAACCGCTGGGGGAGTCAATACTGAACAGCTTTTCAGCCAATGCTTTGATATACTCTTTATCCATTTCATTCTCCTCTTTCAATTGTGACACAATCCATGCCGTCACTTTCTTTCATTTTTACACGTATCGTCTCCTGAATCGAGCTGGGTATATTTTTACCGACATAATCAGCCCGTATCGGCAGCTCACGATGGCCGCGGTCAACCAGCACTGCCAGCTGAACCTCTTTGGCCCGTCCATAATGCAGGATACCTTCAAGCGCCGCTCTGACTGTCCGTCCCTTAAACAAGACATCATCAACCAGAATCACTTTCTTATCTTTTACTGAAAAATCAATCTCCGGCAATGGGTATTTCTCATCAAGATCATCACGCCATGCCTGAATATTCATCGCATGACATTCAACCTCAACCCCTTCTACCTTCTTAATCAGCGCCGCCATTCTTAGGGCCAGGAATTCACCACGGGTTTTAATACCCACTAATACGATGTTATCCACACCCTTGTTGCGTTCAATAATTTCATGAGACATACGGGTTAAAGAACGCCGCATCGCATCTTCATCTAGTATAATTTTTTTCTCCATTGTTCACCTCTAAAATAAATCCATGATTTCTTTCTTGCTCATGCTTGTAATTAAACCATCATTCTCATTGATAATCGAATCTGATAAATCCTTCTTAAGATCCTGTAAGGTCTGAATCTTTTCCTCAATCGTATCCTTCATAATCAGCTTAAATACTTGTACATTCTTATGCTGACCAATCCGATACGCGCGGTCGGTCGCCTGATTCTGGGCAGAGACATTCCACCATGGATCAAAGTGAATCACGACCTCAGCACTGGTCAGATTCAAACCGGTGCCGCCGGCTTTTAATGAGATTAGGAAAACCTGTGTATCATCCTGATTAAAGGCATGGACACTATTTTGACGATCAATTTTGGAAGTTGATCCTTTAAGCAGATAATACGATATCTTTTCTTTTTTTAATTCAGTTTCAATCAATGCCAATAAGCTTGTGAATTGTGAAAAGATTAAAACCTTCTTCTTTGATTCACAGCACTGATGGATCAATTCCATACAGGCATTCAGCTTGCATGATTCACCGGTATAATGATCATAAATCAACCGTGGATCACAGCAGAACTGACGCAGCCGAGTCAGCATTGACAGAATTAAAATCTTACTCTTTTCAAAACCGTTCTTATTAAATTCATTGCTTAATTCCTGTTTGATAGAAGCTACATTGGCGATATAGAGCTTACGGCTTTCTTCATCCATATCGATAACCATTGTATTTTCAACCTTTTCCGGCAATTCCTTTAATACATCTTTTTTGATTCTTCTTAATATAAAAGGTTCGACCATGCGTTTTAAGCTTTCCAGCATCACATCATCATGATCTCTGACAATTGGAATCTCAAAGCTTTTCCTAAAATGGTTATAGCTGTACAGATAACCCGGCATCAAGAAATCAAAGATGCTCCAAAGCTCCGCCAGTGAATTCTCAATTGGTGTACCAGTTAAGGCAAATTTATTCGCGCTGCTGATCTTTTTCACACTGATCGCGTTCTTTGTGGAAGTATTTTTAATATACTGAGCTTCGTCTAATATCTGGAACTGGAAATGACGGCCCTCATACTGATCCACATCCCGTTTCAAATAATCATAAGAAGTGATCAGCACATCATAGTCATCAGCCATCGCAATCAGCTTTGAGCGTTCTTCAGCGGTGCCGCTGATAACCAAAGAGCGAAGACTTGGCGCGAATTTTTTGATTTCACTTTCCCAGTTAAGGATCAGTGAACTTGGACAGATAACTAAACTGGTACTTTCAGGATGATGCAGCCGTTCATCTTCAAATAAGGTGATGACCTGAATCGTTTTACCGATACCCATATCATCAGCCAGAATGCCGCCAAAGCCATAGGAGGCCATGGTTTTAAGCCATCGGAAGCCGACTTTCTGATAATTTCTAAGGATTGGCTTTAAAGCCGCCGGTACACTGTAGTCACTGTCGGATACGTTTTTAATCGCTTTCACCAAGGTTTTGAAATTGCCGTCACGCTCAACCTTTAAAAGCTCCATCTTACGCAGCCGGGCATCTAAAGACAGCGAGCGGTATTTTTCAACGACAATATGTCCCTCATTCAATTCTTTGCTGGAAACATTCAGACCATTAAGCGCTTCGCTTAACTCACTCAGCGATGAATCCTCAAGGTTGATGAAGGAGCCTGATTTCATACGGTAATATTTCTTGTTTAAGCTATATGCCTGAAGTACATTCTGTAATTCATCAATCGGGAAATCACTCGTATCAAACTGAATTTCTAAAAGATCATTTTCAATCTTAACACCCATGGAAATTGAGACATTGCTGCGGATCTGTACTTGCTTGATCTTATCGGTCGCATAGATCTGACAGCAGTGTTCACATTCCTCGATGCCCTGAGAGAAAAATTCGTAAAAGGCGTCCTGACTGTTTTCAATATAAGAGATACCGGTTGTATTATCAATGCGGGTCATATATTTTCTGACAATCATCTGAATCGCAATCTCCTCTGAGAAATTACGGTAGGTACTCATTTTCGTAGGCATGAAGGCATTATACTCCTCACTGCCATAGCTGAATACGAGCCGGGCACTGACTACGTTATGCTTAGGCATATCCAAATATAAACGGGCAGCCAAAGGCAGCGGCGCAAATTCACTGATATCATCTCCGCTTAAAACAATGAGTGAATTGATTGAAGTTAAGACATTGTTATAGAAGGAAGGCATATGTCTGACATCGACCAACAAGCCCCGCTTAATCGATGCGAACAGCTTCAGCAGCGGCATCAGATGGGTGGAATATTCACTGTCTAAGCGATAGAGAATTAAATCGTGAAACAAATAGAGATGCTGTTTGCCTTCAATTAATTTAAAATCTTTCAGCGATAAGGTAAATTCATAGGTTGTATCATCATAACGCATCGCGTTTAAGCGCAGCGGCGGATTTTCATCCTTGAAGACGACATTGATAATTCGGTTAGCTTCAATATGATAATTGATGCCTTCACTCATAAAACGGTCAAAGAAGGCGTCAACAGAGCTAGGCTTCATATAAAGCAGGCGCGGATTGGCGGCAAGACTGCGGTTTTCATAATAAACATGATCAAATTCGAGCGTTTCCATGAAGGTCAGCAGCTTCTGAGCTTGATCATTGAGCGAGTAACTGTTGTGGATAAACTCACATTCATTGCCATATTGTATGACTACATTCTGCTGCATATCATGAAGAAACTGAGTTGGATTTTTTAATATGTAAAGCTTATTATAACCGAGCTTAAAGCTGAGCGCGGCCGCTGTGAGCGGTGTTGTATCCAATAATTCTAAGATCGGCATAATCTGAATCTTACGGCCGTTATTCATCGCCAAGGTGGAATACACAATACTTTGTTCATATTCCTTAATACAATCCAGTACCTGCGGGTCAGTCAAGACCGTCTTGGCCTTATCTGCTTCTTGATTTGCCAGCTCTTTAAAGTAGAGCTTCAGTAAAACAGCGACCGCGTGGCGGCATACCGGATGGGAGGTGCCATGCAGCGGACAGTTGCAGTGATGGGCTTTAATCGTATAATCATCCTTAGTAATTGCCAGATTGACTTCATAGTAGGTTTTATCTTCCTGTACGGTCGCATTCACTAAAATAATGGCAGGATCAAAGTTAGCATCTACCTCTAAAGATACTACCCGGCCATCTTCATAGTATTTAAGACCTTCATTATATATATCAGGGCTGATTGCAAAATCTTTTATTTGCGCTAGCGTCAATTCCATATCGATCCTCCAAGCTCCATATCATTACTCTTTATTCTATCATTTTCTTTGGCTGATGTCTTGAAAAAAAATGAGCAGTGACTCTTTTTAACTTACTTATGCACAAAAAGGGGCGCTTTGAATATTTTCCAGAATCGCTTTCGCTAAGTCAACCGCGCTTCGGTAATCAGCATAACTGGCAAAGCCGTGATGGGAGTGAATATAGCGTACCGGAATACCGATGACGATCGTCGGTATATCTTTGACATGAATAAAAGCACCGTTTGTACCGCCGCCGCTGCGCACACTTTCCTGACAGGGAATCTGTTTAGCATCCGCAAGCTGTAATGCAAAACGCTGAAAACCGGGATGGGTTATCATTGAACGGTCAAAATGCCGCAGCATGCAGCCCTTTTTCAAAGCGGTTTGAATCATATAGGGTTCCTGAAACGTATCATCAGCCGGACAGCCTTCAAAGACAATGGCCAAATCTGGTTTCAACCGTTCAAGGTTGGCCTGAATGCCGCGCTCACCGACCTCTTCCTGCACTGAGAAGGAGGCACAGACATCAGCGGCTGGCTGCTGTAATTCCTTAAGCGTATCAATCAGCGCTGAAACGCCAATGCGGCAGTCTAGTGCTTTCCCTAAAATTAAATCATGTCTTTCATCATAGCTGCATGTGACATCAGGCACCGCTGGGGCAGCCATTCCTATTTTAAAATTCTCCTTGAGATCGGTATCACTCACCGCTCCGACATCGATGACCATCTTACTCAGATCAGCCCCCGCATGCTTTTCACTCTCACTCATAAAATGAATCGGTTTGGCGGCAATGATTCCCTCAATCAGCTCGCCATCTGTGCTGCGGACTTTCACCTTGTGAGCCGGTGCTGTATTCGCTACCCAGCCGCCCAATGGCAGAAACGGCATTGTACCGTTAGGTTTCACTGCCTGAATAATAAAGCCTACCTCATCAAGATGGGCATCCAGCATGACCTTTAAACGATTGCCGGTATTTTTAATGGATTGTGCGGTTACATTGTGCAGACTGTCCTCATGAACATCCTTTACCTGAACCAGCATCTTTTTTACTAAAGCCGCGATATCTTCTTCAAAGCCGCTGGGACCAAAAGCGTCAGAAAGCGCGCATATCTGTTTTATTGAATCATTCATCATTTTATCCTCTTTTCAATTGCAAAACTATTATACACCAATCCGCCATTCATGGTAGAATATTATCAAGGAGAAAAGAAAGGATGGGGAGGCGAGGATGCAACTAGGTATTTCTGAAAAGGATAAAGAAAGATTAAACTGCATTATCCGCTGGCTGCAATTAAAGCATCACATAAAAGTTGAAAATATGATCGAAGGTATCTGTTCACGAGGTACCTACAATAAGATCCGCAAAGGGGAAGCGGTTAAGAATGATGAAATCTATGAACGGCTGCTGGCCATCTTTGGATATGAATATACTTATGATGAGCAGCAGGAGGCTGAACTGGAAATCATGTTCAGAGAACTGAGACTAAAAGCTGACCGCTATGATCCGGATCGTCAGAATACGATGGATGAATGTATCCGTTATTTAAAAGCGCAGGGCAGCAGTGTGTTTTGCTCGCTGTATCTTGAAGCGTTGGAAATGATTAATGATTATTGGAATAAGGATATATCTGATCGTGATCATGCCGAAGAATTGTTTCAAATCATATCGATATTTCCTGATCCGCTGATTGATATGCTGATGGATTTTATCTTCAGGATGCGCTGGAATGCTCATCTTGACCGGCCTGAATTATTTGAAGAATTGATGGATGTCTATGATTTTAAACATTCTGCCTGCATCAGCAACCGCATGAATTATATTCATATCTTAATTTTTAACCGCCGTAATTTTGATGCGGCCATGGAAATTGACAAGCTGGAAAAATTAATTGATCCCAACCGCAATGCGGCTCAATATCTGCGTCTTTTTGTCTTTAAGCTGCAGATGATCAATAACATCCAGGGAAAATCAATTCTTGAATATTATGAACAGCTGAAATGCTTCTTACACACACATTATGAGCAGCTGCCTTATAAACAAAGCATGAGCTCTTTATACAACATCGGCATTTATCTGTTTGATCAGGGGCATTTTGATGAGGCTAAAAAGGTATTGGAATATGTCGGCAAGCTGCCGCGCTATAAGTATAAAACCTATATCCTGCTGCAGGGAATATCCCGTCAGGTCGATCATTGCCGGCTGAAAACCAATCCGGATCTTGACCGCTTGCAGGACGAAAGTCATAAGCTGCAGGCGATGGTCAATTATTTCTGTCACCGTGAAGAGAAAACATTTGATGAACAAGTCAATGAATTGAATCAGGTAGTTTGTACATATATGGAAAAAAGCGGTCTTGATGATCCATTTTATGAGATATTCAGAGATGAAATGACCGCATTATTTGATGAGGAATGCGCGCGTGTTCCTGAAAACAGGGCAGTTCTGACACTTAAGTATCATTTGCTGCGTAAATTCAGACAGGTTGTGGAATAAAAATTAGAAAAAAAGCCGTTAAATGTGCTAATTGTCATTTATAAACCAAAATTTTCTAGTTTTTACACAGACGATAAAAAATGTGCTATCCTAAACATGTGAAAAAAGTCATGAGAGTGACTTCATTGATGCGAAAACATTCAACGGGGGTTGAATGTTTTTTCAGCTTTCAAGCATCAAATTGATTGTTTTTTGACGCTGAGTGGTATAATGATAAAAAAGAGAGAAGGGTTAAAATGAGTTTTCTTGATACATTGAGAAAAGATAAAATGGAAGCATTAAAGAATAAGGATACGGTTAAGAATGGTGTATGTTCACTGTTGATATCAGCGATTGCCTTAAAGGAAAAAGAGGGACATGCGGAATTGAGTGATGATGAGGCGATGAGTTATGTGCAGAAAGAGTTAAAGCAGACGAAAGAAGCTTTATCGCTGACACCTGCTGATCGTATGGATTTGATAGAGGAGACTAAGCGCAAGATTGAAATTCTTGAGGCCTATCTGCCTAAGCAGATGAGCGCTGATGAATTACAAGCGGCAATTCTTGAGATCCTTGAAGAAAAGCAGCTTGAACGCAGCAATAAAAGCAAGGGCATATTGATTAAAGAAACGCTGGCCCGCTATCCTGGCAAAACTGACGGCAAGGCGGTCAATCAGGCATTGGCCCAACTGCTTAAATAAATTAAAAAGACACCGGTATGCATTGTATCATTCAATGTGCCAGTGTCTATTTTCTTATTTGTTTTCAGCTAATGTTTTAATCTCACCGTTGAGGACAGCACCCTGCGATACCCCAATGCGGCGTGTCTGAATATTGCCGTTTAATACAGCGTGTTCTTTAATCAGACAAGTATCTTCCGCGATGATTTTACCATTCATCTGGCCGTCCAGCGTTAATGAGCGGGCTGATAAATCACCGACGATAGTTGTTGCTTCATCAACGATGATATTCTCAAGCACTGAAGCATTGCCCTTAAGATCGGCTGCCGAAAAGGTTACGCTTTCGGCTTTAATATCGCCGGTAACCGTGCCGTTCAATAAAATGCAGCCGCCGGCTTCAATATTACCTTGTACATTACCGTGCAGCTCAATACTGCCGCCCGTCTTAATATTACCGATGATTTCAACATCGCTGCCGATAATTGTCGATGAATTGCTGGTTTTGTTTGGCTCAGCGGGCTTGGGAGGTTCGTTATGTGAAACAGGCTGCGGTTTTTCCAATTTAACCGGCTCCTCTTTTTCTTCACTGATTCCCATTTTGCGAATCAAATCCCCAAATGAATTTTTTGATGTAGTCGTATTCATAGTTTCCCTCCAGAAATGTGCCCCAATTTTTTATTATTATATCACATATTTTAAGGAATAGAAACTTATGGCAACAATGAAGAATTTATTTGTTTATTTACTTATAAGTATTTATTATTTCTTCAGCTTTTTCAATTAAGCAATCCACTAATGCTTGTGGTTCTAATACTTTTACACCGTTTCCTAAAGGTGTTAACTGTTGAGCAAAGAAGGGAATAGCTTCATTGGGAATGGATAATGCTATTTCCTCAAATTCATTACTCCATTCATAATTTCGGTAATCTACCCAGTCACTCTGATGCATCCGTGCAGCTTGCTTATTAATTAGATATCGAACACAAACCAGTGCTTTTTCATTACTGCAATTCTGCTGCCAATTTTTTAATGCTGATAATTGTTTTTCAAATTTGCTAATTACTTGGAAGCTAAGAACTCTATCGACTCTAAATAAATTAATTCTATCATACTTAAGATCAAGCGCAGGAAAATACCAATAACCATTTTGGGAATAGATGCCGATTGGCACAAGCCTTTTTTCTTTTACTCCATCTACAGAATCATATTTAATTTCGATAATATTCTTATTCATAGAAGCATCTAAAATTTCTCTTAGATAAGTGCTTTGCACATGACGTATTGGCACATCCATTTTGATATATTGACCCATCTCTTGAAGTTCAATCTTTAGATAATCTGGAAGCTGAGCATACAATTTATCCTTAACCTTTTCCACTTCAATATTATAAGGGTTGGATATATAGTTATTTAAAATGCTATATGTGAAAATAATTGATGCTGTTTCTTCTAATGAAAAGCATATTGGTGGAAGCAGCTTATTATTTTCTATATGATATCCCCCATATTTTCCTTGAATTCCTTCAATTGGAACACCCATTTCATATAAGTCAGTGATATAACGTTGAACTGTTCTTTTAGAAATTTGAAACTCATCAGCAATCTCTTGTGCTGTGAAATCTTTTACTTTATTTACATACATCCAAATATCAATTAAAAGTTTGGATTTGCTCATGCCATCACCTCTTCTTTATACTACTCTAGTTCAAGTGATTTTTATATAAAAACACGAATTACTTTAGGAATAAATTTTAAAAGCACATAATCTTGAGATAAATAACCTTCTTTATGATATTCATAAAACCAATCTTCCCAAAACTCTTTTTTTAATTTTAAATCATCTAAGATACTAGTTTCACACTCCATTATCAGAAAACCACGGCCATTTGTGATTGAAATTTCAGTGATTTTTTGATTCATAATATTTTTAATTTTTTGACTTTGACGATTAGTTTGCATATATAAAGCATTTAAACCAGATTCTTTTAAAATCCCCATTATGGTTAAATGAACGTGATTTTCCTGAGATGTTCCTAATACAATATTGAATTTATCCATATTCATTGGATCAAGTTCATGCACAGTATTTGCACGGTTAATATAATGATTAATTTCTATTATACTTTCTTTATCTAATTGTTTTACATCGCCTTGATAATATACACTCATTTTGCCTTCTCCTTTTGAATTCTATAAAGAATTTCTTCCACTAAATATAATGATTTTTTTGCTTCTTTAAGATTTGTTAAACCTTCCGTATTTCTAAATTTAATTTGCTGAATACAATCGTTCAAACATTCTTCATAATGATTGTCCTTTCTTAAATCGATAGATTTAATACAATCATTTCTATACTCAATTAATTCAATTTTATTTCTATTATCTGTCCATGCAGTTTCTTGATAATGTAATATTCCATTTTCAAATATAGCTTCGTATTCTTCTTGAACACCATAATTTGCTGGCATCATAGAACAACATGAGTAATAAATAGCAGTTTCTGCAGAATGGAATGTCACATGGATACTTGATATATCCGCTGATACATCATTAATATTTATATTTTCAATGCTTAAATCACTTACGATCCAACTTAGAGCATCAAAATCTGAAAGTCCTGCTTCTACTATTAGCTGATGTATGCCTAAAGGGTGATGTCCCCAAACGGGGCCTGAATTATTCTTTAATCTTAATTCTAATAATTTACCCAGTTTCTGTTCATTAACGTATTGTAGTAAGGTTTGATAACATGGCCGATATCTCATAAAAAGGTTAGTCATGACTTGCCGACCTGTTAATTTTTCAACTTCTTCAATTTCTCTTATTTCATTCATATCTATCCCAACAGGAATTTCACAAATTACATCCTTTTGATGCTGCATTGCCATGATGGCCATTTCCTTATGCAGTAGATGCGGTAATGCAATGGAAACAAGTTTAATTTCCTCATTTTCCATAATAGACAATAAATTCGTTGTGATTTGAATAGGATATTGTTCTTTAAGTGCTTTCAGCTTTTCTTCACTTCTGCTAAAAACAAATATGTCATCAATATCAGGGTTCTTTAAAAAAGTCTGTATATGAACGATTCCAAATCCAATTCCCAATACTGCTACTTTCATAGTTTTCCTCCTTCTGTATTATTGCTACATTATCATCATAAACACATAAAACGACAATTTTAGTCATGTTTTAAAAGTTATTTACAAAAAAGAACAATGATAACATTGTTCTTAGATTAATAATCACACTAATTATAAATATATGAATAAGTAATGGCATACTTGTTTAGTTCTTATTTATAAACGGTATAGCTTCCTTTTTGACAGCTTTTACTGAAATAGAGCGCTTTGTCAGCATTTTTATACATATTTTGAAAGCTGCTGATCTGTTGATCATTGTAAGCAATACCGATAGTGCAACTAAACGGCATGGCAATCGTGTTCTTTAATTCATCAAGCAGGCTCTCAATCAATGCTTCCACATCTTCTTTGGATGAATAATCAGCGATAAATACACTGAATTCATCACCGCCAAGACGGCTGATTAGTTCATTGTGGCAGAAGGTTTTATTCAGCAGATCGGCAAAGCTGCGCAGGAAGAGATCCCCCTGAAGATGCCCGTAATTATCGTTGATTGATTTAAAGTCATCAATGTCAATCATGAGAAACGCGCAATGACGATCATGGGCTGCCAGCACGCTGTTGACACTTTTTTCATAGGCTGTGCGGTTATAAAGACCGGTCAGAGAATCAAGCTTAAGCTGCTGTTCAAGAAACATTGAACGCTCAATGGCATCGTTTGCTTTTTGAGTGATTGTTTTTGGATAAAATTCACCCATTGCCTGATCCATATTTGGAACTGAATGATGCAGGTTGCATAGGATTGCCTCACCGTTTTCATAACGATAGACAGCGGTAAAGCGAGTATCCATATCGGCTATGACTTGCGTTCTGCTATGACTGATTTCACGGGCATAAAAGCCGCCGTAAACAAAGCATAAATCATCACTGAGCGCCTGTGCTTCATACCATTCATCCATAATTTCAAACTGTGCGCCGTCTTGTTCCTGCTGATCTTTCGCAAGCAGCGCCGCCATGTTGTCAGCACCCTTAAATATCTCATGCTTGCCAGTTCCGATGATGATAAAATCATCAGCGATATGTTGGAGCAGAAATCTGAATTCAGCTTCTGAATGATCGATTAAGTAACTGCGCCAGAGTCTTTTCATGGAATCAATAGCTAATTGGTGAAATGCTGTTTGGTTCATAAAGCTGCCTCCTTTTCTGATGCAAGACGCAGCTGCAGGGCATAATTATCGTCTTGAATCATTTGATAGATATTTAATAATTCCTGAGCATGCTGATGCGCGGTTTCAAGAATATCGTCATAATGTTCAATCATACAGTCAACGACATGTACATCAATCAGCTGCTGCTGACTATAAGAGAGTAAAAGGGCAATTGTGGTATCCTTGGCATAAGCTTTTTTATAGCTGCGCCGTCCGCTTAAGGCACTGACGATATCAGCAACTGCAACGATTCGCTGCGGCAGTGTCAGATCCTTTTCACTAAGACCTAAAGGATAGCCGGAGCCATTTAATTTTTCATGATGGCGCAGGCTGATCTGGATAATTTCATCATCAAGCAGTCCATGCAGGATATGCTCAGTGAGGGTTACATGTGAGCGCATGATGGTCATCTGCGCCTCATTGAGTTTGCCGTCATATTCAAGAATTTCAACTGGGATACCGATTTTGCCAAGATCATGAAGCATAGCGCCGCAGACGATTTTCTGAACAAGGGCATCTGATAAGCCCATGCGCACGGCTATTTCACGGCTGATCGTCGTTGTGGTAATCGTATGTGTAACCGTATAACGGCTGCGGAAATCCATGCAGTATATGGCCATTTTCACATACTGATCAACTTCGGATTGGGTAAAGGGAATGCCGGTAAGCAGGGCGTGAAGTTCTTGGCTGTAGAGCTGTTCTTCAGACATCGGGTATTGGATTTGATGTTTCAGCAGCGCATCCGTGATTCGCTGATCAAAGCGATCGGCATTCTGTAATTCATGATGCAGTGATTCCCAGCTGTGACCTTCACTCAGATAAATATCAGCGCGGTCGGCAATGTTGATGATCTGCGCCATATCACGAAGCAATGGATCAAGTTTGAAATTCACTAATTCAGAAGCATTTGTGTGGTGATACAAAACCGCGTCCGCATAGTCTTTCAGCGGTGAAAAATACAGCAAAAACAGATAGCCGTAGATGGCATGCTGCCAGCTGCTGTCTGTTTCAAATTTTAATAAATTATCTATTTCATCAGTTTTATTGGCACCAATATCATGCAGTAAGGCAGTTAAAATAAGATTACGCCGAATAAGCGGATCACAATCAGGATATAATTCCTGAAGCATGTGATCGGCATGTGCCGCGACACGGAAACCATGATCTACCAATCTGGTATCGACATGATTCAACATACGCTGAAAAAGGGTAATCACAGAATGATTATCCATTGGATAAACAAAAGGCAGCATGGTAAAACCTCCCAGTTTTTTATAAACTCAATCTTTGTTAATTATACAATAGAAATAGGAAAATCAGCAATTAATTCATCACAATTGAATCAGAGATTGGCAAAAAAATAAAAAAAACCTGCCGCAATTGACAGGTATCCTTTTAAATGGTCGGGATGACAGGATTTGAACCTGCGACCCCTTACTCCCGAAGCAAGTGCACTACCAAGCTGTGCTACATCCCGATGACCTCTTATAATTCTACTCTATTTTTTCAGAATTGCAAGTCCTCTAAAGAAGCTTTTATGAATTTATTTGATTATTTGCTTCATAGATAAATTCATAAGTACGCGGCTGCAGCTGCTGAAACGTTTCCGGATCATACAGGTAATTAATATAGCTTTCCACAAAATATTCGCTGCAGTGATATTGGGGATCATAATAGGTGATGATCCGCGCATTATACTCATTATCCATTTCAGCTTCACATAGCTTTTGAAATTGAGCGGACGCGGAAAACTGAAAGCGGGCATCGATGACATGCAATGCTTCATGCAGCAGTGTTGTTTCTCTAAATAAAGAATCTGATAAATAAATAGTCGAACCAGTGTATTGATCATCAAGGAAGTAGGTACGTGTATAACCGCTTGTATTCGCAGAGAATTCCTCGTCGATTTCTTTTTGTTCAATAATTACGATTTCATCAAGATAAGGGAGGAAAGACGCTGGCAAGGGATAGGCATCATATTGATATTGGGCGATGATATCGGATATATCATTGGGTGTATTCAGTTCCACAGGCAAGCCATACAGCTTGATATCACTTGTCTGTCTTGAAAAAACAGTCGTAATTTCTTGGCTGTGATGGATGGCGGGAGACATAAATAATAAAAGCACAAACAGGAGTATAATTGTGAAAAAACGCATTGTATCACCTGTTTTAGTTTATGTCATGCTTTTATTTTCATTCTATAAAGCAAATATTCCAAATGATAATCTTATCTCATTGACATTATCGAATATCGATATTACAATTGAATTAGGAAATAACGAATATCGATATTGGACGGAGGTAATGCTGACAATGGCCAGAGAACGATTTCAGACATTAACGGAACAGATGTTTTATATCCTGCTTTGTCTTCGTGAAGAATGCTGCGGGACGGATATCATGGCCAAAGTAAAACAGCTGAGCGATGGCAGGGTGATGGTCGGCCCAGGAACGCTTTATAATTTACTTGAAAACTTCGTACTTGCGGATTTAATTGTTGAGACGAAGGTTGAAGGCCGCAAAAGAAGCTATATCATAACGGAAGCGGGGCAGCAGGCATTAGCGGATGAAGTTCAGCGATTGAAGTGTTTGATTCATGATTATCAGAAACCAATAATATAAAAGGGGTGAGTAAGAATGAAGAAAAGAATACAGCTGGCATCTTTTGACTTTTATGATTCAACTGGAATTGAGCACCATTTAACGAAGATGGCATCAAAGGGGTGGCGCTTATGCAATATCTCAGGGTGGTGGACATATCAAAAAATCGAACCGCAGAAGCTAAAATTTGCCGTGACTTATTTTTCTGAGGCATCTGATTTTGATCCATATCCCAGTGATAATCAGGAGATATTCCTTGATTATTGTGAAAGTGCTGATTGGCAGCTGGCGGCAAGTAATGCTGCGATGCAGATCTTCTATACGGCACAAGCAGATGCTATACCGATTGAAACCGATGAAGCACTTAAGCTGGATAAGATTCACCATGTAATGAAAAGGGGCGTTTTACTCAATGAGGGCATACTCTTAGTGCTCAATCTTTTATTATGTATCAGCAATGTCCGTCAAATGTTTGATCAGCCGCTTGTAAGGTTTTCTGATCCATCACACTGGCTGCTTCTTGGCGTGGACTTGCTGGCTTTCCTCTATCTATTGATTGATATAATTCGCTATGATACTTGGTATAAATGTTCTGTCAAGGCCGTGAAAAAAGGCGGTTCTTGCTGTGAGGTCAGGCATTCGATGCATCGTGCGCTTTTCTTGCTTGGCTGTCTGCTTCTGGCTCTTTTCAGTCAAGCATGGCTGGCATTGTTAATGATGCTTGCCGTAATTGTGTCTTTGCTTGCAAGTTATCTTTTCAGCCGGTTTGTTCAGTATCATCTAAAAAAGCACAGCGCTGCGCGTTTGGAAAATTTATCTTGTACAGTCCTTGCTTTTATCACCGTTTTCATAGCTTCAATTCATCTTTTCTCCTCTGCCGTCGATCAGTATCAATTAGCTATCAAAGCTGATAATCAGGAAGTAAGAGAGGTGTTTGATGCTGCGGGAAATCGTCATGAATGGCTGATTACACATGATATCTTACCGTTAACTGTTGAAGAGCTGCTGCCGATTCAAAACGATGACTATACCTATATCAATGATCAGCAGGAATCCTTTGTACTGGCTTATTCACGCTGTACTCAGCAGCTGCCTAAAATTTATTCGCATGAACCGCAGCTCACTTATGAAATTGTTGATATCAAGGCAGACTGGCTTTATGAAACATGTCTGAATAATCTGCGGCATATCCACCTAAACAACAACGCATACTGGCAGGAAGCCGACGCTTCGCTCTGGCAGGCAGATACTGTTTATCAGCTATATCATAATGATCAGCCTTTTTTAAATGAATATATTATTTGTTATAAAGAGCGGATCGTTAAAATTGAATTTAACTGGCAAGCCACGATGCAGGAACTGCAGATTGCCGCCGAGCATCTGCGTCCGTAATGCTAGTCTAAGTCTTTTAAGCTCATCAGCCTGCATCCCTTGCTTTCATAATAATTCAGCATTTCATCAAGCTTACGTTTATCATAACTGGTGATGCATTCCTTTAATACATTAACCTTATAATCAGCTTTGCGCATATTATAACAGGTTGATTTGACACAGGCGACAGCGTCGGCACCAGTAATGTAGAATTCATTAATGTTGTGCTTTTCGATAAAGGCACTGAATTCTGCACTTGTTAAGGCATTTCCTTTATCTTTAGTAAATATGTTATTTGATACGATTTTCAAATCAGAAGCTAACTCAGCACCGGCAGTACCCGGCTTAAATGTTCTTGTTTTACTTGATAAATTCTCATGGCGGATATAAATCACAGGCAAACCCTTGGCGGCTGCCCAATCAATTGCTTGATTGATTTTATCGATTATATCTTTGTAATTCTTGGTAATATCATTCTGAATGTCAATGATGACTAAAGCTTTTTCCATAGTATTGGCTCCGATCTGTCATTTCGCAATTGGACAAATTATGTCCTTGCCGTTATGACATTCATAGAATATCATATTGAACTTGTAACCCCATGTCATGTTTTATATTTTTCCACAATGTTTCGAGCTCTTTCAGCTATTTTTTCGCGGACGCTTTGCGGCTTGATCACTTCCACACTATCTCCGCATGACAGAATATAGCTGTATAACAAATTATTATCAGGCATATATGTTTCTACTAATAAACGGCCGTCAGGCATTTTGGTGACCTCATCATCAAACTTATCGTAAACTCTAAATGCCATGCAGGGGTCAAAGACAAGTGTTACGGGGGTCATAGCCATTGCGAAATTTTCAGATTCTTTAAACAGCTGATCGGGAATTGGCCGATCATATACTTCATCACACAGGGTAAGCCTGCGGATTCTGGTTAATTTAAAAAAACGAAAGTCATTGCGTAGCGTACAGAAACCATACACATACCAATCATAAGATTTAAAAACCAGTTTCAGCGGTTCGATGGTTCGCTCATTGACTTCTCCCCTGCCATTGCAATAAAGAAACTTGACCCTGCGGCTTTTTAGGATTGCGTTTTGAAGCGTCTGAAAGAGGACTTTCCCGGCACCGCTTTTGGTCCAGCTTGAAAAATCAATTTCCAGCCAGTCAACATGTTCCCTTTGGAATACACTGCTTAATTTCAATAAGAGTGATTTCGCGGATTCTCCTTCAATCACCTGCATACTTTGTAAAGCCATGAGAATGTGCTTCTGTTCCTCTTGACTGAGCATCGATTTTTTAAGCACATAATTATCTTGAATTGAGATACCGCCGCCCCTGCCTTGGCTGGCATAGATAGGAATACCGGCAGCACTTAGGATATCGATATCTCTGTAAATCGTTCTTACGGATACCTCAAAATATGCCGCTAATTGCGGTGCTGTCATCGTACCCTTTTCTAATAATAAATAAACCATCTGAAAATATCTGTTTTCTTTCATGGCTGTCTCCAATCTTAGATTAATAAAAGTAATCTGTATTGATAATTATACCGCATAAACTTGACAGCTTAAGTCATGTTTTAAAATTTAATCTTCCCTTTATGAATAAATTTGAAATAGAAAGAACTATAACAGTTTGATCAAAGTTATAGTCCTTAATTGTTTAAAATTAAAAGAAAATGTATGTGTAAGGCTTTTGATCTGCTTGTGTAATTAATAGTTTTCCTAAAACAAAAATAAGGGGCACATACCCCTTACCCATCGCTCGGTCAATTTTTATTTTATCGACGAGTCAGAACCGTCACTCGTATACATTAAAATAGCGATGAAATACTTTTCACTGCATTATTACTATATACAATATTGTTGTATTTGTTAATTAAACTCAACAATACAAGAATTTTCTTCGGCATAGAAATTTTTAAATAGATGATGTTTTTAATCCTTAGAAAGTCACAGTACAAATTGCAGAAAAAGCATTAAAATTATGAATTCAGGCGCATACTAGAGGAGAAAGGATGAGCCTTATGAATTTTTCAGAAATTTTGCTTCGTGTAGTCGCAACAATTCTTGTCATGCTGATCATGGCGCGGTTAAATGGGCCAAAGCAAATCGCACAGATGAGTTTCTATGATTATGTAACAGGGATTAGCGTTGGTTCCATTGCGGCGACAATCAGTATAAACACTGATCTGTCATTAACATCAGGACTGTTTGCCATTATTTTATTTTTTGCAGGCAATCTGTTATTAAATAAAATCACCCAGATTAATTTAACAGCAAATGCGGTTTTAACTGGTAAACCAATAGCTTTGATTGAAAAAGGCAGCATTAAGATCAGTGGACTTCAGCAATCAAAAATGACGGTTTCTGAATTGCTCAGTAATCTAAGAACCAGCGGTTATTTTAATATCAATGATGTATATACTGCCAACCTTGAGCCAACCGGTAAACTTTCTGTACAGCCAAAAGGCTTCGCAAGACCAGCACGTAATGATGATCTGCAGCTGAAAGCGGCAAACCCCATTCAGGTGCTGTCAGTTATCATGGATGGGGTGATTCTCCAATCAAATCTTAAGCTGATGAATATTGATGAGAAATGGTTGGTTAGAGAATTAAGAAAACAGAACATTGATGAAGCAGAATTGAATCAAATTATTTTGGCTGTTGTGGATGAAAATCATAAACTGACCGTATACAAGCAGGCATAAATTAATACCATAAAATAATATTTATAAACAAAAGGGACATTTGTTGTCCCTTTTCAATTTATTGAATTTCAATCATGATTTTTTCATAGGCAGAACGCGGCAGCCAGACGGAAACAGAACCACCGTCGACAAGAAAGCGTCCGTTGCCCTCCTGATCAATGATGATGACTTCATCACGATGATTCATGACGTCAAGATATTCTTCACCGGCGTGGTTTAGTCCCGCAAACATGACCTTCTCACCGCCGTCGCCGTCGCTTGCCAGCATCGCATATCCGCCTTGAGATTCGCCTTCCTGCGTCCAGCCAATGATATTTGGATCATCTAAGTATTCATGCCAAAGCCCTGTCGCAGTCTCTTTTCTGATGAGCAGCAGCCGCTGCAATTCATCAACTGGGGCAATATCATCATGGGGAATGCCATATACATCACCATAAAATACACAAGGTGTCGAATCCGGATGAAGAAGTATCAGAGCATAGGCAATCGGCTTAAACCAACCGTCAACCCATGATTCCAGTGACTGATGCGGCTGTGTATCATGATTGTCCACAAAGGTTATCGCATGCACAGGATCAAGTTTAAGCAGGGTGTTGTCAAAAATTGTCCGCATATCAAAATTACCATTTGATTTAGAGGCTCTTTCAAGCTGATAATGCAGAGGCACATCAAATAAATGACAGACATTGCCAGTCTTATGCAGGTAATCAAGCAAAACATTCACATCACTGTTCCAGTATTCACCAATAGCATATAGGTTAGGGTATTGGCCGCGTATCACATTTAAAAACTCAGGAATATAATAGGCATCAATATGCTTTAACGCATCCATACGAAAGCCATCGATTTTGGTAAAAGCCAAAAACCAGCTGCCCCATTTTTTTAATTCCTCACGTACCTCAGGACAGCTGAAATCAAGATCACAGCCCATCAAATAATCATAATTGCCATTCTCCTGATCAACATTGCGGTCCCATTCCTTCCCTTCAAATTGATAAATACTGCTGCGCTGTGTTTTCTGATCCCAATCAGTGCCGTCAAAATGCTTCCAATTCCATGTGAAATCAGAATATTTTGCATGACGGTTAGGAAAGGTAAATTTAGTCCAGGCAGTTATCATATGGCTGCCGCTGATTTCACTATTACGGTTGTTGCCGGCATCTTCATGTGCCATTACTTCCTCTGTTTCATCAGCACCCATTTTATGATTGATTACTACATCCGCAATCACTTCAATCTGATTATCATGCAAACACTTAATGGCTTCAATGTATTCATCTTTTGTGCCATATTTTGTAGGAATGCTGCCTTTCTGATCAAATTCACCTAAATCATATAAGTCATAAATACCATAACCAACATCCTTATCACCGGCACTGCCTTTATAAGCAGGCGGCAGCCATAAAGTTGTAATACCATCATGTTTTAGCTGTTCCGCTTGATGTGCCGCGCGTTTCCACAGCGTTTGATCAGCAGGCAGATACCATTCAAAATACTGCATTAGCGTTCTTTTGTATGTCATGCGCTTCCTCACTCTCTGGTTTTAGTATAGGAGGGTTTTTATTAAAATACAAGCGGTGCTTTGATCCATAAATCAGGTCAAATATCTGAAACGGCAAAAAAAGTGTCTCAAAAAACCATTTTAGACACCGATTTTAGGTTCATATTTATATTGATAATGTTAAAATGATAGTGTCGTGAATTTGACAAGGAGATAGCTATGACAAGTCAGAATATTGAATCATTAGAAATACAGATTAAGCAGCTCGAAGAACAGCTGCGGTTTTATCGTGATTATGATTCACTGACCGGTGTCTGTAATAAACATGTCTTTTATGAAACCATTCAGCAGATTTTAGATGCAGTGCCTAATGAAGTCTTTCAAATCATTACCGTAGACATTGAACGGTTTCGCTTGATCAATGATTTTTATGGAACTGAACAGGGAGATGCGCTGCTGCAATATCTAGCCCATCAGCTGCAATCTGAGCTGGCTTGTGAGAACAGCTGTTTCTCACGCATTGGTTCTGATGTTTTTGCCGTCTTTCTGCCATCAAAAAACGGCGGTGAAAAGGCAGCGGATAAAATTGTAAACATCTGCCGGAATTATCCGCTAAATATGGAAATTATCCCGGCTATCGGCATTTATGAGATCACTGACCGCAGTATCCGCGCAAGTCTGATGTGTGACCGTTCAGTGATGGCCGGCAAATCCGTAAAAGGGAATTATGTGCATCATTTAGCTTGGTATAATGACAGTATGCGTAATCTTTTGATCGAGGAGCAGGATCTGCTGAACAATGTGGAAACCTCACTGGCTAATCATGAGTTTGAGATTTATATTCAACCAAAATGCAATATGAAAACCGGACTGATTGTCGGCGGGGAAGTATTGGTTCGCTGGAATCATCCATTAAAGGGACTGATTCCGCCTACGGTTTTCATTCCTTTATTTGAACGGAATGGGTTTATTAAAAAATTAGATGCCTATGTGTGGGAACAGGCTGCCCGATGGCTGCATCAGCGCAAACAGCAGGGGTTATCAGTGCTGCCGCTTTCGGTTAACGTATCGCGGAGTGATATTTTCAGCATGGATGTTTTTGCGATGATCAAAGCATTGGCTGATAAATATGAACTTGATGCCGCTTGGCTGGAAATCGAAGTGACAGAAAGTGCATACAGCAGCCGTACCGATGAAATTATTCAGGTAATCAGCCAGCTGATGAATGAAGGCTTTACAGTTTCTATGGATGATTTTGGCAGCGGTTATTCTTCATTAAATATTTTAAAGGATATTAATATCAATGTGCTGAAGCTGGATATGCGTTTTCTTGACAACAATGACTGCAAGAGCAAGGATATTGTGGAATCTGTGGTACATATGGCGAAATGGCTTGATCTTAAGGTAATTGCGGAGGGTGTTGAAAACCGTGAACAAGTTGATTTCCTGCTGGGAATCGGCTGTGTTTATGCTCAGGGCTTTTATTATTACCGGCCAATGAAGCTGACAGCTTTTGAGGAATTGATCAGGGATGAGAGCAAGATTGATGTTCGTGATCACTTGAATCAGAAAACACTGGAAGACTGGCAGTTGAATTTTAAGGATCTCTTTCATGAGGATATGATGTCTGAGGCATTATTGAACAATATACTTGGACAGGTTGTACTCTATTCCTTTGACGGACAGGATATTCGGGTCATGAAGGCAAATGAGCAATATTATAATTTAATGTGTGAACATGATATGATGGATTTTTATAAGCATGATGAATTGCCGATTCTTGAGGAAGACCGGCCGCTGATGATGGCTGCGCTTTTAAAGGCTAATGAGAATGGCGATAAAGGTTCAGAGGTTATTGTACGCCGGTATTCTTCAAAAGGAGTGTTATGGGTTAAAATCCGTCTGTTCTATCTTTCAGAGATTAATAATAAAGATATTTACTATGCGTCAGTATCGGATGTCAGTGATTATATGGAAACTATTGAAGAATTGAAACTTGCTGAAAAACGGTTCTATTTAACGATGGAATCCGGTCGGGATACGATTTTTGAATTAGATATCGCTACTCGTACCGCTTATTATGCTAAGCATACACAGGATGATTTTGGTTTATCTGACTGTGTGGTAAACGCGCCGGAAGGATTTATTGAACAGGGGTCGGTTTGTGAAGGGTATGAGGATGATTTTATTCAAATGTATCAGGATATCTATGATGGTAAGGATCAGGCAAGCTGCACCATTCAGGCACATATGGGTGATGACAGCATTGTTTGGAATCATATTACACTGACGGCTGTTAAGGATGAGAACGGTAAGTCGGTAAAAGCTGTCGGCTTGATTCAAAATGTCACTAAGGAAAAAGAAATGGAAATGCGTAAAAAGCAGTCCCAGCAAACAATGAAAGTGAATTCTGCCGGTTAATGCGGCAGTTTTTTCTTGTCTGAGATGTGTTATAATAGGATTAAATTTGAATGAGGGATGACGATGAAAATTAAAATTGTATTTATTGATGTAGATGGAACATTAGTTGAAACAAGTAAGGGTGTCGTGGCTCAAAGCTCTATCGACGCGATTGCTGATTTACAGCGCCATGGAGTAAAATGTGTACTGTGTACCGGACGGCCGCCGATTCATACAAAGGCGATTACTGATTTAATTGATTTTGATGCCAGAATTAATTTAAACGGCGGTTATATTGAGGATAGGAAAGGTCAGGCTTTGTTTGAAAATCCGATGAGTCATCATGATTTTCAAATGATTTGGGATTATGCGCAGGCGCATGAGTGTGGTCTGTGTTTCCATTTTGACGATTTTTCTTATGGTTATCATCGGTTTGATAAAATCGAGGACTTTTTCAGAACCCATGTGAAGGAAGGCTGTACAATCATTAAGGATGATCCAACCCATACCCGGCATCTGCATAATATGCCATATAACGGTGTAGTGGTTGCTGAGGATGAACAGGCATTAGTTGATTTTGTCAATGCCACCCCTAACCTGCGCTGTGATAAGATTGCGGAGCATGTTTTTGATGTGTTTCGTGCCGATAATGATAAGGCTAGGGCGATTGAGATATTGCTGGATAAATTTAATCTGACATGGCATGAGGCAGCGGCGATCGGTGACTCTACCAATGATTTGAAAATGCTTGAATTGGCAGGCTGCGGGATCGCGATGGGAAATGCGAGTGAATATGTAAAAAGTCATGCGGACTGGATCAGTGATTATGCGGCGCATGACGGTGTAGCTAAGGCAATTTGGCACCTGTTAGAAAATAATCAGGCATAAGTTTTATTTTATCTGACCTATTTACATAAAGCTTGCAGAATCGGCATTATGCTGACGCTTTTTCAGAAAGTGAATATTCTACCTTTGGCGGTGGATATTCTTAGTGAATGATTTTTTGTATGTATCAAAATCTTGAATCAAGCCAACAGAGTTATTTCAGCGAATTGTCAGCGGCCATTAAGAAAGCTGTTTTTATCCAACGGGGGTTGGGGTAAGTGCGGCCAAAGCCTTGCTGAATTAGCAAAAAGCGGATATGATTGGGTTTGCCATATTTTATTAAAGGATACGTCATGGCCTAAGCGGGCGGTGGCTTATAAGAATTAATGAGAGAATCGTGGCAGCACGATTTTTTTTCTATCCTATATTCTTAATTTAATGGCTGAACAGCTGATTCAGGAAATCAGCAATTCCATCATCTTCAGCATTTCCGCAAACCACATCCGCAGCCGCCTTTAAGCTGCCGCAGGCATTTCCCATCGCAACGCCCAAGCCAGCCTTTTGAATCATAGTAAGATCATTTTCCGCATCACCAAAGCACAGTACATTTTCCCAATTGAGATTCAATTGCTTTAAAACTAATTCGATGCCAAATGATTTGTCCGCGTCACAGCCATAGACATCATATCCATCGCCTCCCTTAGTAAAAACTAATGATGGGAATTGCTTCGCAAGCAAGGAAATGGGAAAATTTGGCGGTGGAATAAGAAAACAGCCGTAGATGTCTTTGGATGTCCGTTCCTGTTTGGCTGACTTATCAATATTTGCATCTAAAACATGCAGATAGCTATCCCTTGTCTTATATATCAGTGATAGATGATGGCTGAAACAGAAAGCGTATAGTTCACTGATAACCTGACGGTCTATGGGCGCCGATTTGATAATCTCATTTTGTTTTAATATGATATGACCATTGATGGTTATGAGAAAGGGCGGTTTAAGCACATCAATGATTTGTGCAGGAGTATTATAACTGCCTCGGCCTGTGGCTGGAATGGTGATAATGCCATTTTCATGAAGCTGATGAATCGCTTTTTTAGTAGGTGATGAAAGTGCAAAGCGGCCGCGGGGAAGCAGTGTATCATCAATATCAAAAACAGCCAGCTTGATTTGATCAGTCGGGAATGATTTCATTAATCAGCCGCACAGCGCTTTGAATCGACGATTCAAGCAATGCCTTACCTTTCTCAGCGGTTGCTTTGCCGCCGTCACCAAAAGAGCCGCTTTCAATATAATGCTCCCAACTTACCGGCCGATACTTCGCATCCTGAGGCAGCGTAGGAAATTCAGCGGTTGCCCTTTCCATATGAACTAAATCAGGGCGGATGGCTAAAAGCATTGAAGTTTCCATCTCGCCGGCATGAACACAGCCGCAGGGAATTGGCGTTTCCATGAGTTTCATTAAGGATGAATCAATTTCAGCACAAAGATACCACACATTCTCCCATTGATATTCATCAAGCAGCTGCCGGGCGGCTTCTTTTAACGCGTTTGAATTACCATTATGTCCGGCTAATAAGATAATGTTTTTGACATGATGAGACTGCAGAGATATGACAACTTCCTTAATAATGCTGATTAATGTATTAGTGCTGAGGGCAATCGTGCCGGGAAATTTTCTGGCTGACCATACCTGTCCGTAATTGATGGCCGGCATCACCAGACAGTGACAGCGCTTGGCTGTCTCCATAGCCAAATAGCTGCCAATTAGATTATCGGTATCCAACGGCATATGATGACCATGCTGTTCACATGAGCCAATAGGCAGAATAACAGCTTTGCATTCCTTAACTGCCCTTGCGAATTCAGGTGAAGTCAGATTGCCTGCATAAACATCTTTCATAAATATAAACCTCCTTTATAGTTGATTAACTAGTCTCATTATAAGCACATACATGAAATATTTTCAATATGTTTAAGATAAAATACAGTCAAAATTATAATAAAATGGCAAATCATACGATAAAAAGAGGTAAATATTGGAAATTTTATGATTAATTCATAATTTATATGATAAAATTATCATAAAATGATTGACGATGCCTGATGTAAGCGCTATACTGAAGCCATAAACAAATAGTTCAAACAAAAGGAGGTAGAAGCTATGTTTACATTCTTACAAATGCTGTCGAGCAACATTCTTACTCAGCCTGCATACTTTATTGGCATCATGGTATTTATCGGTCTGCTTGCGATGAAGAAGCCGTTTCATGAAGCGCTGGCCGGTTTTATTAAAACGGCTGTTGGTTTCTTTATCCTGACCATCGGTTCCGGCGGTCTGACCAGTACATTTAAGCCGATCATTGATGCTTTGGGTACAAAGTTTCAAATGGAAGCGGCGGTTGTCGACACGTATTTCCTGATGGGACAGATGTATGTGGATACGGGTTTATTTTCCATTGAAGGGGCGGTCGTCTGGACGATGTTTGCTTTTGCCGTTTCAATCGCTGTCAACTTCATTTTAGTTATCCTTAATAAATGGACGCGCTGCCGTACATTATATGTAACCGGTCATACGCTGCAGGGCTATACAACATTGATGATGTGGCTTGTCTATTTAGTATGCCCGGCTGCCCGCAATATGGGATTCACCATTTTATTCGGCGCACTGTGTGGTGTCTGGGCTGCGGTCGGTTCTAATATTACTGTTGAAGCGACTCAGAATCTGACTGGCGGAGCGGGCTTCGCAATCGGTCATCAGGAGATGCTGGGCATCTGGTTCACAGATAAAATTGCTGGCTTCTTCGGCAAACCTGAGGATAGTGTTGAAAACATCCAATTGCCTGGCTTCTTATCAATCTTTAAGGATAATGTTGTATCAACAGCGATTCTAATGACCATTTTCTTTGGCGGTCTGATGCTGGTAATTGGGGAACCGGCGATGCGCGAAATTGATTCTACGTTTACCGCTACAACCTTATTCATCGTCTATATTATTACGAAATGTATCTATTTCTCAGTATATATGTATATTTTGTTAGCCGGTGTCAGAATGTTTGTGGCAGAACTGATGAAAGCCTTTGAGGGTATCTCACAAAAGCTGATTAAAGGCTCTATGCCGGCTGTTGACTGCGCGGTAGCATTCAATTATGCACATCCTAATGTTCCGTTAATTGGCTTCATTTTCGGCTTTTTCGGTCAGATTATCGCGATTGCCGGTCTGTTGATCTTCAAATCACCGCTGTTTTTGGTGCCGGGCTTCGTACCGTTGTTTTTTGATAACGCGACCATTGCGATCTATGCCAACAAACGCGGCGGTAAAAATGCGGCTATCCTGTGTTCAATACTGAACGGATTATTCCAAGTGCTGATTTCATTTGTGATGATTATGTTTGTGAAAGGTGTCGGCGGTTATTCACTTTCTGCTTGGCCGGCTTTCTTCGACAACAACACCTTCTTCGCTGGTTTAATGGTTGTGATTCATTTTGTGGGGCCATATGGCGGTGCAATTATCGCTATCATCGCTTTATTGGCCTTGAATCAGCTTTACTATCGTAAGCATAAAGCAGTTTATTACAATCACATAAAGGAGAATTAAATTATGTTAAAGGTTATGGTTGCCTGCGGCAATGGCATGGGTTCAAGCATGCTGATTAAAATGAAGGTAGAAGCTATTTTTAAAAAGCATCAGGTTGAGGCGCAAATTGATCATACTAGTGTCGGAGACGCTATTTCATCAGCGGCTAATTATGATGTCATCCTCTGTCCGCTGTCCTTTGAAGGATCATTTAATCAAGGCGGCAAGACACAGATTATCGGACTGCAGAATGTTCTCTCAGAAGCGGAAATTACTGAGAAACTAAAGAATGCGTCAATTCTATAATTCATCCCTTTCAACTGTGCACTTGCTCGCACAGCGATGAAATAAAAACCTGCCGTTTGGCAGGTTTTTATTATGCTTTATCTGGGTTAACGATGATGACCTCGATACCGCGGCGTCTGAATTCATAAACAGCCAGCATATCGACCTTATTATCAGTGATGATTGTATCCACCAAATCCAAGCTGCCGCAGAAGAAACGGTCAGTTTTATTGATCCGCTCACTGCTGGCAACGACAAAGCATTCACCTGTACAGCATTTAAGCATCAATTCGGTGATGCTGGCTTCATGCAGAATGGATGAGCTCAATCCGCTTTCAAGACTGATACCGTCAACACCGATGATACATTTATTAGCTTTGATCTGTGAGATCGTATTATAGGCAATTTCACCGACAATTGAGCTTCGAGGTTCACGGATTTCACCGCCGGTAAGCAGGGCTACAATGGACTTATCGCGTTCAATGTTGACAATGTTGGTGTTATTCGTAATGATGGTACAATGTATATCCTTGATATATTTTACGGTACCTAATGCTGTATAGCTGGTATTTATAAACAATACATCATTTTCTTCAACATGCTTGGCCGCTTCTTTTTGAATGGCTTTGCGTTCACGCGAATATTTATTTTGTTTTAATTTAAGCTTAAAATCATCATTCAGCTTCAGATTGCCGTTTTTTTGACCAATAATTTGATTCGCCTTGAATTCTTCGATATCTCTGCGTACCGTTAAGGTTGAAATAGAAAGATAGCTGGCAATGTCTTCAATGTTAGATTCACCATTTTCCAGCAGATAAGTGATGATATTTTCACGTCTTTTTTCAATTTCGGCTTTGGAGCTGCGCATGAGTATCCCCCTTCAAATTTCTATACTTATCTATTATACCTTATTTTACGAAAATATTTTAGTCTATTTTTGATAATATTTCATAAACATCAGGAGAATGAGAGAGGGGAAACGACTTATGATAATTCAAACTGACCGGTGTACAGCTTATAGTAAGTGCCTTCCTGTGCAATCAGTTCATCATGACTGCCGCGTTCAATAATACGGCCTTGATCAAGGACCATGATTGCTTTTGAGTTACGGACGGTTGATAAGCGGTGGGCGATGACAAAGACGGTGCGGCCTTCCATCAAGGAATCCATGCCTTTTTCAATCAGCTTCTCGGTTCTTGTATCGATGGAGCTGGTAGCTTCATCAAGAATCAGTACCGGCGGGTCGGCAATAGCGGCTCTCGCAATCGCTAGCAGCTGACGCTGACCTTGTGAAAGATTCGCGCCGTCGCTGTGCAGCATTGTTTGATAGCCGTCAGGCAGACGCCGGATAAAGGAATCGGCATTAGCCAGTTTGGCAGCCTTAATGACATCCTCATCGCTGGCATAAAGGTTGCCGTAACGAATGTTGTCGGCAATTGTACCGGTAAATAAATGGGTATCCTGAAGCACCATGCCTAAAGAGCGGCGCAAATCATCTTTTTTAATCAATTTGACATCAATGCCGTCGTAGGTAATACTGCCGCTGTCTACTTCATAGAAGCGGTTGATCAGATTTGTAATTGTCGTTTTACCGGCACCGGTAGCGCCGACAAAGGCGATCTTTTGACCCGGTTTGGCGTACAGATTGATGCCATGGAGGATTTCATGGCCTGTATCATAACTGAATACAACATCTTTAAAACGTACATCACCCTTCAATTCAACAAGTTCAGCCGAACCGTCAGAATGCGGATGCCGCCATGCCCAATGACCGGTAGTAGTATCACATTCATGCATCACACCGTTTTCATCTTTGCAGACCCGAACGAGTGTTACAATACCCTGATCGATTTCTTCAGCTTCATCCATCATTTCAAAGATTCTTTCCGCGCCGGACATTGCCGCCAGAATAAAATTGATCTGTTGGGTAAACTGATTGATTGGCATCGCCGTCTGTCTGACATAGACAAGATATGCCGCCAATGATCCGAGATCCATTAAGCCGGCAATTGAGAAAAAGCCGCCGATCATGGCTGATATCGCATAATTCAGATAGGACATGCTGACAACGACAGGTACCATGATACCTGAATAAGTCAGTGCCTCGGTGGCTGATTCACGCAGCAGCTCATTGCGTCTGACAAATTCCTCAAAATCCTTTTCCTCATGATTAAATACCTTTACAACTTTTTGACCCTCCACCATTTCTTCGATAAATCCATTCAGAGAGCCGATATATTTTTGCTGCTTATTGAAATAATGCTTGCTTTTTTTACCGCTGGTTTGAATAAACAAGGTCATCAGCAGCATTGCAATCAATACGACAATGGATAAACGCCAGTTTAAGACAACGATGATGATCACAGTACCGGTAATCATCACAAAATTATTAATGACCGCCGTAAATGAATTATTCAGCGCATCCGCGACAACATCGATATCATTTGTAAACCGGCTCATAAGTTCACCGTGGGTACGGGCGTCAAAATAACGAAGCGGCAGATTTTGTGTCTTTGCAAACAGATCACTGCGGATCTCTTTAATAATTTGCTGGGCCATTTTTACCATCAGCTGTGTATAGCCAAGCGTACATAAAACACCGGCTAAATAGATGCCGCCCATCGTAGCAACCATCTTCATCAGACCCATCAGATCTTTAGTAAGAATAAAGGAATTGATCGTTGGTTTCAGCATGTAGGTACCAGCCAGATTAACCCCGGCAGAAAGAATGACCAGGATGGCGACAATAAACATAGCGAATTTATGATTGCCGAGATAAGCCATTAATTTAGTAACTGTACGTTTTAAATCCTTAGGCCGTTTATAATTCATTTGTCTTGCCATTATAACTCAGCCCCTTCCTTTTGAGATGAATAGATTTCCTGATAAATCGGATTTGTTTTTAAAAGCTCTTCATGAGTACCGACAGCATTGACATAACCGCCTTCAAGAATAATGATCTGATCAGCATGCAGGACAGAGGAAATTCGCTGCGCGATGATGATCTTCGTTGTATCCTTCAGCTCATGATTTAATGCATTACGGATCTTGGCTTCGGTACCTGTATCAACAGCGCTTGTGGAATCATCAAAGATCAGCACCTTGGGTTTCTTTAGTAACGCTCTGGCAATACAAAGCCGCTGTTTCTGACCGCCGGAAACATTGACGCCGCCCTGACCGAGATCAGTATCCAATCCCTTTGGCATGCGCTTAATAAATTCATCGGCACAGGCAATCCGGCATGCCGCCATTAATTCTTCATCATCCGCAGATTCATTGCCCCATTTCAGATTATCACGGATCGTACCGCTGAACAGCGTATTCTTTTGAAGCACGACGCCGATGGCATCCCGCAGATGTTTAATAGGATATTCTTTAACATTCACCCCATCAATTAAAACAGCTCCCTTGGAAACATCATATAGCCGTGGA
This sequence comes from Dielma fastidiosa, assembly GCF_003475485.1. Lineage (NCBI taxonomy): Bacteria > Bacillati > Bacillota > Erysipelotrichia > Erysipelotrichales > Erysipelotrichaceae > Dielma > Dielma fastidiosa. The sequence continues at coordinate 91,850 of NZ_QRQL01000003.1, forward strand.
ATCAGCTGAATCAGCGATGTCTTTGCTGAACCGGTACCGCCGATGATGCCGACTGTCTGCCCAGCTTTAATGGAAAGATTAATATCTGAAAGCACATATTCCTGAGCCGCTTCTTTATATTTGAAATAGACATGTTCAAAGTCAATATTGCCGTCTTTAACTGTCAGCGGTTTGCTTTCATCACTTTGAATACTTGGCACTTCCTCAAAAACCTCTTGGATACGGGCCGCTGAAGCGATGGAACGGGTCAGCATCATAAAGACATTGGAAATCATCATCAGTGAATTTAAAATCTGCAGTACATAGCTTAAGAAGCCGGTTAATTCACCCACCTTCATATTGCCGACAAAAATCATCTGACCGCCGAACCATAGAATCGCAACGATCGTTGAATACATGACAAATTGGAAGGCAGGCATATTTAATACCGCGAAATGGAAGGCTTTTTCGGAGGTTGTCTGCAGATTAAAATTAACCTCTTCGAATTTTTCTTTTTCATAAGTACCGCGCACATAGGATTTAACGACCCGGATGGCAATCAGATTCTCCTGAATGACACGGTTGACTAAATCAACAGCTTTCTGCATTTTGCCATAAAGCGGTCTTAATGTCCTTACGATAAGAAAAAGAATGGTTCCCAATACCGGCAGCGCAACCATAAAGACAACAGCTAAATCTTTATTGATCATGATTGCCATGCCTAAGGCAGTAACCAGCATAAACGGTGCTCTGACAATCGGCCGGATGCCGGAAGAGATGGCTGTCTGTAAGACGTTGACATCACTGGTCAGACGGGTAACTAAGGATGAGGTAGAAAAATGATCGGTATTTGCAAAGGAAAAGCTTTGCACCTTCTGATATTCAGCTTTTCTTAGCTCACTGCCAAACCCTTGCCCGGCCGTCGCCGCAAACCGCGCATAGGCCATGCCCAGCGCCAGCGATATCAGCGCGCAGAATATCATTTGCGCACCTTTAATTAAAATCAGCTGTGTGTCTTGATTTGCCACCCCGATGTCGATGATATCTGCCATAATCAGCGGAATAATCAATTCAAACAAGGTTTCAAGCATGACACAGACAGCCGCAAAGATTAAATGCTTTTTATAATCTTTAAAATAAACAAAAAATTTTTTAAGCATACTGTGATCTCCTATTCTATTTCTTTACCACTCAAATTTTTATACATACGGCTTAAATAATCAGCAAAAGCCGCTTTTTCTTCCTCACTGAATCCCTGAAGACCGCGTGCTTCAATCGTAAAACATTCCTCATTCCACGCTTCAATTGCCTTACGGCCGGCATCCGTAATACTGATACTGCCAGCCCGGCGGTCATCCTGAGCTTCACTGCGGGTAATCAATCCGGCTTCTTCCATCTTTGATAAAAGATTGCTGACGGTAGCGGCGCTGATTTCACAGGCGTTTGCCAGTTCTTTCTGCATCCAATGATCCCGCTTTGATAAATAACGCAGAATCTTAGGCTGACCCGGTGACAGACCATAGACAGCCATTCTCGGTCTGGTACAGTTTTTTAATGCGTTATGTGTTTTAAACACTGTCAAATATAAAGGCAGTTTCATTCAACCCCTCCTTAATTAGTTAGCTTACTAACTATCATATGTAGAAATATACTCCTGGTGTGTATAATTGTCAATGTTAAACATTGTAAATAAGAAAAAGGACTGTCTTATGCAGTTCAGTCCTTATTTGATTTAAAGATAGATGGTGAATACAGCAATCTGCGGCGGATTCATAAAGCGGATCGGCAGCTTGGTGGTGCCGATGCCGGCATTGACATAATGCTTGGCTGTTTGATCATTCATATCATAAAAGCCCCGCTTATAGTGTCTTGCCAATGGCGGTGTAAAAGGAATAAAGAAGGGCAGTGATATCTGACCGCCGTGCGAATGGCCGCTTAATAAGAGCTGATAACCCTTTGTTGAGCCAGTATCGGCAAGATCTGGTTCATGCAGCAGCAGAATATTGTAATCAGCATCAGCCGCGGGAATCAAGCTTAAATCAGGATCACCCAATAAGCCGTCATCAAGACCGGCGAGCCAGAGTGTGTGCTGATCGTTTAAGGGAATCAATTCACCGCTGTTTTGCAGCAGGGTGAAACCGGCATCATTCATAATCTGCTCATAGTAACGAACACCGCCGCCGCCATAATCATGATTGCCCCAAATCGCATAACGGCCCAAGGGCGCGTTGATGTCTGCTAGGATTGGTGCTATTTCATCTAAATAATCAAAGCTTGCGAAATGATCAACCAGATCACCGGTAAAGACAACTAGATCAGGCTTTTGTTCATTGACCTTAGCTGTCAGCCTTGCTAAATCATCCAATGTGAAGCTGTCGCTTAAATGGATATCAGAAAGCTGGATCACCTTAAAAGAAGGCTGATTTTTTTCTGTTTTATTTAATTCATACGTATAGATTTTCAACATTTTACCCTCGATAAATAAAGCATATGCAGCAATCAGCAAAAATATGATGCCGATGATCATCAGCTTTTTCTTCAAAGCAGCGGCTCCTTGGCAAGCTGTATCAAGGCTTTATCACAAAGCCGGTAAACTGTCCATTCATGCATAGGTTCAGCATGCAGCTTCTGCGTATAAAACTTAATAGCGGAAGCATTCCAGTCAAGACACCACCAATCCAAACGTTCACAGTTGCGCTCAACAGCAATTTCCGCAAGTCTTTTAAATAATTGTGAGCCGATGCCTTGATGGCGGTAAGCCTCGTCAACATATAAATCCTCAAGGTAGAGGTTGGCTTTCCCTAAAAAGGTGGAAAAGTTATGGAAATAAAGGGCAAAGCCAACTGGCTGTTCATCATCAAATGCCATCAATACTTCTGCCTGACGGCGGACAAAAAGACTTTCATATAACAGTTCAGGGGTTGCTTTTACTTCCTTTTCTTTTTTCTCATATTGCGCAAGCTTCATAATAAAATCATAAATCAGCGGTGTATCTTCAGGTAGTGCGGTGCGTATATTTACTTTTTTCATTTCTTCATCTCCTGTCAGCGATTGTCATTATTATAAAGCATTCTTTTAAATTTGTTTCTTAATATTTACAAAAGATTATGAATTTGAAAATCATACTGCCATTTTACCTTGAATTTGAGTATAATGTTAGATATATGGAGTTGATAGGATGAATACTAGAAAAAATGTTTTGATTTTATTAATGATACTGCCTTTAATTGGTTTTATCTTTGCATTTATATTATTTCCATCTCAGATACCGATGCATTTTGATTTATTAGGTGCTGTGGATCGGATCGGTTCAGTCTTTGAACTGCTGATATTTTTTGCGGTTTCTCTGCTTTTGGGCGGCATCGGTTTAGCCATCGTGAAATATACAGAAGCTGCCAGCAAGGCGTGGCTTTGTTCCTTATTGCCGTTGATCGCGGTTAATCTGACAATGCTTTATGTACTTGCCTATATCGGTTATGTGAATCAGGGCTTAACCCCAATCAGCCTGCCGCGTTATCTCTGTCTGCTGTTTGGTTTGCTGATGATAGTGGTTGGGTTTATGTTCCATAAATCAAAGCTGAATTCAGGCAATGGACTGCGTACTCATTGGAGCTTAAAAAATGAGGCTGCATGGTCGGTTACCCAGCGTTGGAGCGGTGTATTGTTTGTATTAGGCGGTTTGCTGATCTGTGCTGAGGCAGTGCTGCTGGTTGCGGATCTAGTAATGCTGCCAGCGGTGATTTTGACTTTTGTATTATGCTATGCCCTTTGTGTATTTTGCTCATGGCGGGCAGCTCGCAGAGTGCGCTTTTAATTCGGCCATCATTTTGATGGCTTTTCTATTGATCTTTGTGTATGCTTATAGTGAGGTGAAGCGAATGATCGAAAATGGTCAGCGTGTTTATTATTTGATAAATGGTGTATTATTCTCAGGCAGGATCATGGATCTGGAATGTGTTGGGAATAAGCAGACCTTTAGTATTGACAGCTACGGCGGCTGTGAAGGGCAGTTTGTGATCGATATCGATCAGCTGCATCAGCGTGTATTTCTGTCCATTCAGGAAGCGGAGGCTGCCGCTGCCCAGGGTGAGCAGGGATTTATGGCCAGCTGTTAAGCATATAAAATGAAAGGAGTGTTCCCAATGCTGGAAGAAATTGTTAAGCGCAGAAGTATTAGAAAATTTACGGATCAGGAAGTCGAAGAGGCGAAAATTGAAGATTTGCTGAGGGCGGCTATGAGCGCGCCGACGGCCCGCAATACACAATCATGGCGATTTTTAGTAGTGAAGAACCGTGAGGCTTTGAATTCGATGGTTGAGCTTCAGCCCTATACAGGAATGATGAAAACCGCGTCCTGCGCGATCATCGTAATGGGGGATCGGGAAGCTTCACAGCCAGATGAATATTTATATGTTGATGCGGCGGCGGCAATTGAAAATATGCTGCTGGAAGCTGTCCATCTAAACCTTGGCACATGCTGGTGCGCGATTGGTCCTAGAGCGGAAAGAATCAAAAACTTCCGGGACTATTATGCAATTGATGAGCGTTATATCCCAATTGCGGCTGTGGCCGTCGGTTATCCTGATGAAGTAAAGGAATCACAGGATCGCTATGATCCAAAGAAAGTCACATGGTACCGTTAAGTGCCGCTAATTTCAGTATAATAACTAGAAAAAGAGTCTGATTGACAACCATTTATGGTATTAATCAGACTCTTTAATTTCCCGGGTAATATTACAATTTTCTAAGATAATTCTTCGGCACCCGTACAAAGCTGATAATATTTGCCTTTTTGGGCAAGCAGCTCTTCGTGGTCACCACGTTCAATGATTTCACCATGCTCAAGAACCATGATGGCATTCGCATTGCGCACGGTTGACAGACGGTGGGCGATGACAAAGACAGTTCGTCCCTTCATCAGACGATCCATGCCGTCTTGAATGATGGCTTCTGTTCTTGTATCGATACTGGAGGTAGCTTCATCTAAAATCAATACCGGTGGATTTGCTACCGCGGCTCTGGCAATTGCCAGCAGCTGCCGCTGTCCTTGTGACAGATTGCTGCCGTCAGCGGTAAGAATTGTCTGATAGCCCTGCGGCAGATGGCGGATAAAACCATCTGCGTTTGCCAGCTTCGCGGCGGCAATAACTTCTTCATCTGTTGCGTTCAGATTACCATAACGAATATTTTCCATCACTGTTTCAGTAAACAAATGAGTATCCTGAAGCACCATAGCTAATGAAGTACGCAGATCATCTTTTTTAATCAGCTTGATATCGATACCATCATAAGTAATACTTCCCTTATTAATATCATAGAAGCGGTTGATCAGATTCGTAATCGTTGTCTTACCAGCACCGGTTGAACCGACAAAGGCGATTTTTTGACCCGGTTTCGCAAATAAATTAATATTTTTCAGAACTGTGTGGTTTTCTTCATAACCGAAGACAACGTCATGGAAGCGTACATCTCCCTTCATTTCAACAAGGGTAAATTCATTGCCATGCGGATGCTTCCATGCCCAGCGATTTGTCCGCTGTTCACATTCCACAAGCTGACCGTCTACTTCTTCAACATTCACCAACGTAACGATACCGTCATCGACTTCCGGTTTTTCATCAATCAACGCAAAGATTCGCTCCGCACCGGCTAAGGCTGCCAAAATACTGTTGAATTGCTGAGACATATTGACTAATGGCTGTGAGAAGCTGCGGGAATACTGAAGGAAGCTGGCTAATGAACCGACATCTAAGGTACCGCCGATGATTTGTGTCGCACCGACACCGGCAATTAAGGCATAAGTGATGTAGGAAAGATTTCCCATGATCGGCATGATGATCGATGCCAGCGTATTAGCAATCGTCGCTTCATCACGCAGCTGTTTATTTAAGTCATCAAATGTATCACAGATTTTCTTTTCATGATTAAATACTTTAACGACCTTAACACCTTCAAACATTTCTTCTACATAACCATTTACCTTACCGATTGCAGCCTGCTGACGGCGGAAATAGATTCTTGATTTACCGCCGATCGTGCGGATTGTCAGGAACATGATAATCATCATAATTACAATGATACATGTCAGTGACGGAGATAAAACCACCATCATGGTAAACGTACCGATAACTGTTGTTAATGATTGAATAACCGCTGTAAAGCTTTCACTCATCGATTCACGGATCGTATCAACATCATTGGTGTAACAGGACATGATTTCACCATGCGCATGAGTGTCATAATATTTAACCGGCAGATCCTGCATTTTATTAAATAAATCAGTACGGATTTCATTTAATGCGCGATTGCTCATTTTCATCATTAAATATTTATAAGCATAAGAAGAACAGATGCCGACGATATAAATGATCGCCATCATACAAAGCATCATGATAAAGCTGCTGTAATTGCGGGCAGCCTTGCTGACACCGATCATTGGCATAATATAATCATTAATGATTGGCTTCAGAAAATAATTGCCGGCTACCTGTGCGCCGCTGGAAAGAATAACCAACAGGACTACAAGAACTAGCTGAACTCGATTTCTTGATAAGTAAGAAAGGATTCTCAGCAATGTTTTACCGCCGTTTTGTGGTTTAGCTGCTGCTTTCATTCGCTGATCACTCCTTTCATCTGTGAATTATAAACTTCTTGATAAATCGCATTTCTGCTTAATAATTCATCATGAGTACCGATATCATCAATCATACCGTCATTGAGAACAATGATCCGATCCGCGTCTTGTACTGAAGAGATACGCTGTGCAATAATCAGCGTCGTTGTTTCAGACAGTGTCTCATTAAAGGCTTTGCGAATTGACGCATCAGTTGCGGTATCGACAGCGCTGGTGGAATCATCAAGAATGATAATTTTTGGTTTCTTAATCAAAGCTCTGGCAATACACAGACGCTGCTTCTGACCGCCAGATACGTTAGTGCCGCCCTGATCGAGATGCGTTTGATAACCATCAGGGAAATCCATAATGAAATCATGAGCACAGGCAGCAACACAAGCCTCTTTAATTTCTTCAAGCGTCGCGTTTTCATTGCCCCAGCGCAGATTTTCTTCAATAGTACCGCTGAATAAGACATTTTTCTGCAATACCATACCTACGGCATCACGCAGTGTTACCACATCAATCTCTCTGACATCACGGTTATCAACTAAAACACTGCCTTCACTGACATCATAAAGACGCGGAATCAGTTGAACAAAGGTTGTCTTACTTGAACCAGTACCGCCGATAATGCCAATGGTTTCACCTGATTGAATACTCAGGTTAATATTTTTCAGGACATAGTCCTCGCTTTCTTTTTTATATTTGAAAGAAACATTTTTAAATTCAATGGTTCCGCTTGATAAAGGGCCTTTATAGGCATTTGCGGAATTCACGATATCGATTTCTTCGTTAAGCACTTCAACGATACGCTCAGCGGAAGCACCGGAAATGAGACAGTTAACAAACAGCATGCTCAGCATCATCAAAGCCATGAGAATCTGCGTAACATAAGTGATGAAACTCATTAATTCACCGGTCAGCATCGTTTGGTTCATCACCATTTCACCGCCGAACCAAAGAATCAGTATAATACATAAATAAGTGGAAAACTGCATGATTGGCAGGTTCCAGATAATGAAGCTTTCAGCCTTGATCGAAGCTTCCATCAAAGCGTCATTGCTGGTTTTAAATTTCATTTTCTCAAATTTAGAACGCACAAAAGCTTTCACAACCCGAATACTGGTTAGGTTTTCCTGAACAGATGCGTTCAGACCATCATATTTTTTTAGCATTGCCTCAAATAAAGGGAATGCTTTATGAATAATGAAGTATAATGCAAAGCCTAAAATCGGTACAATCAACAGGAAGATAAAGACTAACTGGGAATTGATCGTAGCCGCAATCGCAATAGCAACAACCAGCATGATCGGACTTCTGAATGCCATCTTATTCAGCATCAGAAACATTCTCTGCACGTTGTTAGTATCCGCGGTAGCGCGGGTAATCAGGGAAGCGGTTGAGAACTTATCAATATTGGAAAATGAAAAGTCCTGAATTTTATCGAATAATGCCTTTCTGATCTGTGAGCCAAAGCCCATGCCAGCCTTTGATGATAGATAAGACCCGGCAGCTCCGGCAAGCAGCGAAACCAGGGACATCCCAAACATCAGCAGGCCAACCCTGATAACATAATCCAAATCACGGTTGGTAATGCCGATATCGACGATTTTAGCCATCATAAAGGGAATCATTATTTCTAACACTGCCTCTATAACAACACAGAATATGCAGGCTATCGCATATTTTTCATACCCCTTAAGGTATTTAGCCAATGTTTTAATCATTGTTGTCCCTCCTTTTCAAGTCGTTGATTAAGTTTTACGATCAACGCGGATAATTGTTCCTTATCTGTTTCACTGAAATCAGCAAATAAGCGGTCATCCAGTTCATCAAATTTTTTGCGGCAGGCATTGGTGACAGACTGACCTTTTTCACTGATGCTGACCAGCGTTGCCCGCTGATCCTTTTCATCATTGCTTTTGATCAGATAACCATGCTTAACCAGCCGTTTGACGCTGACAGCGACACTTGGCGCCGAAACCTTTAATTCCTCAACAATTTCTTTCTGAGTGCATTTTCCTTTCTCAGAAACAATTTCAAGAATCGGCAGCTGCCCGTAATATAAACCTTCACTTTCCATGATTCGTCTTACTTCACAGCCATGCAGACGATTGAAAGCATGTATTTTGCGTATAATGTCACGTGGTGTCATGAACAACCTCCATTTAGTTAACCGACTAATAATTAATCGACTAAGTAATGATATCGCTAACTATATAGGATGTCAAGTAGATTTGTGTGCCTTATCTTTGACATAAGTGATAAAAAGATTAAAGAGGGCTTGACTTGGAGTGTACTCCAAGTGTTATCATGAGCTTAACAGGAGGGGATGGCATGACAATAGCGGAAGTCAGTAAGAAATATGATATTACAAGTGATACCCTGCGGTATTATGAACGCATCGGTTTAATTCCGCCGGTACCAAGAACTAAAAGCGGTATACGGGATTATGATGAAAATTCATGCGCATGGATTGAGTTAATGAAATGTATGCGCAAGGCGGGTGTTCAGATCGAAGCATTGATTGAATATGTAGCCTTGTTTCAAAAGGGCGATGAAACGATTGACGCGCGCAAGGCATTATTGATTGAACAGCGTCATCAGCTTCAGGAAAGAATGAAGGAAATGCAGCTTTCATTGGATCGTTTAAATCAGAAAATCGATAAATATGAAAAGGGTTTGATGAAGGCAGAGAAAAAATTAAGATAAGTGAGGGTGAAAAATGAAAAATATACTGATTCTATCGGCAAGTCCGAGAAAAGGCGGCAATTCTGATTTGTTATGTGATGAATTTATGCGCGGTGCTTTAGATGCCGGCAATCAAGTTGAAAAGCTGTGTCTGAGTGATTATAAGATAAATTATTGTACAGGCTGCGGTTTATGCTCCGAGTTTGGGAAACCTTGTCCGCAGACTGATGATATGGCAATGATATTAGAGAAAATGATTGCGGCTGATGTGCTGGTAATGGCAACTCCCGTTTATTTTTATACAATGAATGCGCAAATGAAAACATTGATTGACCGAGCCTGCGCAAGATATATGGAAATCAGTCATAAGGAATTCTATTACATTCTCGCCGCGGCAGAAAATGATCGGGCATTGATGACAAGAACGATTGAAGGCTTCCGCGGTTTCACGGATTGTTTAGTAGAACCTGTGGAAAAGGGTGTTATTTATGGTGTCGGCGCATGGAAAAAAGGTGAGATCAAGCCGATGCCTGTCATGCATGAAGCCTATGAGATGGACATGAAGGTATAGTTATGATGGACAGAGAGAGGGCTGCTGCTGACAAGATTAAGTGTCTGTATGGTGAAGCTGGATTGATGCATGATGAAAATCATGATTTAGAACATCTTTATGAATTATTTGCATATGGTGAAATTTATAACCGAAGCCTGCTTAATGATCAGCAGCGTGAGATAATAGCATTGGCGGTGCTGAGTACGAATCAGACGCTGAATCAGCTGCCTGAGCATGTGCATGCGGGTTTAAATGCGGGCTTGAAGGCTGAGGAGATACAGGAAGTGATTATTCAATGCACACCGTATATCGGTTTCTCCAAGGCGCTGGAAGCTGTGAATGTGGTCAATGAGACACTAAAGGCGGAAGGCTTTGAGCTGCCGCTTGCAAGTCAGCGGCAAAGTGATGAATCAGATCGATTTGAAAAGGGCTTGGCTTTGCAGAAACGGATTTTTGGTGAACGAATTGATGAATTGCGGGCTAATGCGCCGAGGAATCAAATGCATATTCAGGATTCTTTATCAGCCATGTGTTTCGGTGATTTTTATACACGCGGCGCGCTTGATGTGAAAACTAGGGAATTGATTACCTTGTGTGTGCTGGCGGCGCTGGGCGGCTGTGAGAATCAGCTGAGAAGTCATGTACAGGGGAATGCTGCGGTCGGCAACAGCAAAGAATTAATGATTGAAGCTATCACTGTATGCCTGATTCACATCGGCTTTCCGCGCACCTTGAATGCGTTAAATTGTATCAATGAATGCCTGCCTGAGTAATAGCCCGTTAATCGGGCTTTTCTATATTTTAGAATCGTAGGAGTAATGATATAATAGACTTAACAGGAGGGTAGGATATGTTAACAGATAATTTTTATTTAGAAACTGAAAGACTGCAGATAGTTCCTTTTGATTATCAATATCTTCAAAATTATGCGGAGGAGTTTACTGAAGAAATTGCTCGACTTCAATATCCTGATCCCTTTTCTTCAATAGACACAGCCAAACAAGTGGTGGATGAATTTGTCAATGAGATGCATCAGGGCAGAATGCTGGAGCTGCTTATTTTAAGCAAGAGCGGTGAATTTCTTGGCAGCATGGAGGTATTTGGACTTGAAGAGACAAGCCCTGAGGTCGGTTTGTGGCTAAAGCAGAGCTGTCATCGTCAGGGATACGGCTATGAGGCATTATCCGCGATGATTAGTTTTTTGAATGATTTAGAGAAATATAATGGTTATATTTACGCCGTGGATGAGCGAAATATGGCAAGTCTGGCATTAGTAAAGCGTTTTGAATGTGAACAGATCGGTCTTGATCCAATTGTTACTGAGAGCGGGAAGCAATTGAAGCTGCTGCTTTATAAGATATATAGATAGTTATGTGAAAAAAAGCCAAGAGGTAAATATGAAAAAAACAGTTTATGAATGGCGGCGGTTGTCGTATCGATTATTAATTGTCAGCTGTCTATTATTTGCTGCGGCATGCTGGCTGGGCTATCAGCTGGATAGTATGATCTGTTTGTATATTCTTGCTGCCGGCGGTTTTCTTTTCATGCTTGCTTCAGCTATTGTTTATTATGAATTTTGGCGCTGTCCAAAATGTGATGCGAAGCTGCCAAATGAAAGTGCATTTTTTGGAGAGTTTAATTGTTGTCCGTATTGCGGTTATAAATTGCGGAATGATCATGATCAAGTGGATCCAAACTTGTTGTAGCTGGCAGAAACAGAAAACAGCCACCGAAGTGACTGTTTTCTGACAAATTGTAAAAGGGAGTGTCAGTAAAGTGCCTTGAGGTCATCACGCTCAATGGGAATGGCGCTTTACTTTCACTGTCATTATTTCCAGAATTCGTATTTCTAAACATCAATTACTAAAAAATGGCTGAATTTCTTTTTAAGTTATTCACGGTTACTACTTGTCATCGATAAAAAAATATGATAAAGTATTAAAGCAGTAAACCTTAGGGGTGTAGTACAATGGTAGTATAACGGTCTCCAAAACCGCTGATGGGAGTTCGATCCTCTCCACCCCTGCCATATATCAATAAAGCCTTATTTATAAGGCTTTTTTTATGTTTTCACTTTTTCGTGCATATTCATATGCATACAAAATAAATTTTTTAGTGTTATAATTTTTTTAAAGGGGGCATTTTATGGCGGTTTATAAGAGTAATAATAAATATTATTATAGAGGTAAGTATAAAGATATTCGTACTGGAAAATACATTCAATACAAACGATTAGCAAAGGGTGCTAAGTCAAAAAAAGAAGCTGCTAAGATTGAAGAAATATTTTTAAAAAATGTTTCAGCTATATTATATTCAGAAAGTTATTTTACATTTGATGAGCTCTCGTTAGAATATTTAAATGTTAAGAAACGTATTATTAAAGAGTCTACGTTGGTTACTGATAAAATATGTCTTAAAGTTATTAATTCTGTATTTGGTTCTATTCGTATTAATTTGATTACTAAAAAAATGGTTAATGATTTTATAGCTTCATGTGATAATAAATATTCTAGTAATTATACTAGTAAAATATTTTATACTATGAAAAAAATTTTTAATTATGCTGTTGATAATAATTATTTAGATAGCAATCTCTTCTTAGGTGTTTATTTGCCAACTCATAAGGATGTTATAAAATCTGATATTATGTTTTGGACTCCTGAACAATTTCAGTTTTATATTAATAATTGTAACATTCGCCGTGAATATTATGTTTTAATTAATTTTTTATATTACATGGGTTGTAGAAAAGGTGAAGCTTTAGCCTTAAAGTGGAGTGATATTGATTTAATTAATAATAAAGTTCATATCTATCAAACCGTTAACCATAAAACAGATGGTTCAATTCGATATAAGATTACTACTCCAAAAACTAAGAATTCTAATCGCTATATTAAAATGCCTTTAGTTTTGCTAAAACTTATGATTGATTGGAAAAATGAACAATCTAGTATGTACGGTTTTAAAAATGATTGTTTTGTCTTTGGCTGTTACGATCCTTTGCCCCCTGAGACTTTTCGCCGTCATTTTCATAATTCTATTATATCTTTAAATGAAGAACTTAATAAAAAAGGTTTGTTTGAATTGCCAGTAATTCATATACATTGTTTACGTCATTCTCATGCTTCTTATTTAATTAGTAAGAAAATGTATGATTATGATATTGCTAAGCGTTTAGGTGATACTGTGGATACTTTACATAAAACATATGCTCATTGGTTTGAAAATGCTGAAGACGATATTTTAAATGCTTTAAATGATGATTTTCAATAAAAGAGAACTATTCAGTTCTCTTTTATTTTTATAATGGCTTCTATCATCGTTTTAATTGAATTTAGTTGCTCATCATTGAATGTGTTTAGTAAATTGTTTATTTCATTTACTTTTATTTTTTTGTTTATTTCATCGTTTTCTTTGAGCAAATCGTCAACGCTCAAATTTAAGTATTTTGATAAAATTAATAAGTTTTTACCTGTTGTTGATTTTATATCTTTATCAAGTATGTGATTAAGCGTTGATAAAGGTATATTCATTTCTATTGAAGCATTTCTTCTTGATTTACCTTTCTTTTTTACTAAATATTCTATTTTTGTATTTTCCATATAGTTAAATACCTCCATAGTAAACATTATACCCATAAAAGAGTTATTTAATTTACATTATTTAACAAATTAGCCACTTATAGATAATTTTATGTTGACAAATATCCATATGTGGCTATAATTTAATTATAAGTTATCTATGTATAGATAATATGGGGGTGATATATTGGAGGTTGAATTTTATCGTATTAAAGACTTGCAGTATATATTAGGTGTTAGTAAAAGTAGGGCTGCTGAAATTATTAAGAGAATACAAAAGTATTACGAACTTGATGAAAATAAGTTGCCTACTAAAGCTAGTATACCAGTAACATTATTTAACGATTATTACGATTTCAGCGACAAATTAAAGAAAGGAAAAAAAGGAAATGACTCTTAACTCTTTTTTATTAGTATTAAATGTTGTGATTATTGTAGGTTGGCTCTTTTTACGATTAATAAAAAAGCATTCAACGAAAACAAAGGAGTAATTTATTGTGATGACATTTGGTGAATTTTTATCTTCTAGTGAAGTCGCTTATTTTTTGCTTTATGCTTGTGTCATTCTTTTTATTTTAATTATTTTGGCTTTATTGCTTTTTGGATTATTTGTTGTTTTAAATTCATTTATTGGCTTTATTATTGACAGTATTAGGGAAAGGAGAGAAAAAAACTCATGAAATATAAAATTTTAGGTTTACAAGAAATTAAATTTCCTAACAAGGAAACAGGTGAAATGATTGAAGGCGTTAAATTGCATTTGGTTACAGAATTTGAGGAAGATTATATACACGGTCATACAGTTCTGTCACAATTCATTTCTAACAAGCGTTTCTTCTCAAAAGTGACTGTTGGCACGGCTGACCGTTTGCTCGGTAAAACTATTAACCTTGAATTTAATCAAAAAGGTAAAATAGGTGATTTTGAGATAATTGAAACCCCTGCTAAGTAAATGGTATGGAATTAGTTGATTTATATGAATTGGTATATGCATTGAACGAAAACGTTGTAGCTGTTCAGAATACCCTCCAGATAATTATATTTATCTTGATAGTTTTCTTAGTCCTATCCATATTCAAACATTTTTACAACTTTTTCGGTTCATTGTTTATATAAAGGAAAGGAGGATTTCATAGTTGCTTTTAAATACTCTAGCGACTGCTTTGGCACCCATTATTTTAATGGAGGGCGAAGTAGTTGGCTCTGATCCTATCACTCAAGTTGCCGGTTTGATTGATAAGATTGATTTAACGCAAGTAGTACCTATGTTTACGGCATGTATTGGTGCTGTATTACCAGTTACAGTTACGATGATTATCGTGCGTAAGGGTTACGGTTGGTTGCGTGGTGCTTTAATCGGTATGTAGTTTAGTTTCTGTTATTTTATTTATTATGTTTAAGGCTTACGCCTTGGAAACAGGTTCGCCTGTTTCCTTTTTTTATAAAGAAAGGTAGGTGATAGAATATGAGATTTTTTCGCAAGTTTACGGTGTGGTTTGTTGCCTTATGTTTGGCTTTTCTTACTATGCTTAGTCCAGCTGTTCAAACATCAATGGAAATAAAAGCATATAGGGCTAGAGAATTACCTATTTCAGAAGTTATAAGTCGTTCTATGGAAGTATTAACTGAGCATTATTCCGATAAAGATTTAAGTTATAAATATTATGTTGTTGTTTTAAGTTATTCAGATTCTTGGGGTATTGATTTATTATCTTATACATTTTATGCAGGTGATGATGATTTTGCTGTTTCAATTAATGCTCGTTCATATAATATTTCTTATTATAAAATGCATGCCACAACATATTCAAAAAGTAATTCATCTGAACCTAATACTAATGTTTTTGGTTATGATGATAAAAAAATTACTGCTAGTGGCAGTTTAAGCGAAGACGGTGTAAAAGGAACTCTTTTTATTAAAGGTTATTATCGATTATTCGATGGAACAATTGTAGATACTGAAAAACCTGTTATTAATTATCCTGATTATTTTTGCATATATACGTTTCCTGATGGTACGACTACTGATAGTTCAACTTCTGTAATAGGTCATGAATTTGGTGGTGGTGTAACTCGTGGCGGTGGTGCTGGTCGTGATGTTGACGAAAACGGTAAAACAAAGCCTGTGATTACTGACGATGATACTTATGGTTCTGATGATGAAAGACCTTCAGATAAAAAATATTATCGTGTTTGTTATGATAAAGATACTTCATCATGGCAACCTCATGGCACTATACAAATAGTAAATAATACGATTATCAATAATACTTATATAATTACTGACGGTACTGAAGAACCTGCAACTGATACAGATATTCCACCTGCTACTGGTTCTGATAGTGATTGGCCCGAAGATACGCCAAGTTGGATTGAGTTTCTGGGTAATTTGATAGGTGGATTGCTTCGAGGCTTGGGAGACGCTATCGGTGGCTTAGGTGATGCCATTGGCGGTATTGCTAACGCATTGGGTAATATCATTAGCAGCTTAATTGATGCCTTAACAGGATTGATTAAAATGCTCTTTATACCGTCTGATAATTTTATGAGTGATAAATTAACATCAATGAATGAAACGGTAAATCAGAAACTTCCCGTTGTCGGTCAAGTAGGCATGATTACTTCATCAGTTGTATCTATGATGACTGGTTCAGGTTCTTCACCTACAAGCAGTGGCGCTCCTAGTTATATCATGCAGCTGCCTAGTTGGTTAGGTAGTGGAGAGTTCGAACTGTTTGATTTTCAATTCTTCGACCAACACCGAACATTATTCCATGCCATTATTTCATTTAGTGCTTGGTCTTTATATCTGTTGCGTGTTCCTTATAAGATATCGAATGCCATGCATAAGGCACGTAAAAAGTGAGGTGAGTGATAAATGATATTTGAATTATTGGCTAATTTATTGCTTGGTATCTTATCGCTCATTTTAGATTTATTGCCTGTGATTGATTTTGTGCTTCCTACGGGCTTTGTTGAGGGTGCTAATGCTCTGTTTCAGTATCTTGGTTACTTTCTGCCTATGGGTTCACTGGCAATGCTTTTAACGCTTAAAATCGTGGTCGATAACTTTCAGCTTGTCGCTTCTGTTTTTGGTTGGATTGTATCATGGTTACCGTTCTAGCAGCGAAGTTGAGCGCTTGTTCGGCTGAGCCGAACAGCGCCTCGAGGGAAGGAGGTTTTCTGTGTTTAATATATTTGGTAGTATAGGTAAATTCTTTTTAATTTTATTTGGTATTGTTTTATCACCTTTCGCTTTATTGGGATTGTATATGTTCATTGTTGTAATGGGCAAATATTATTACGAAGTGAAGATAAAGAAATATCCGATTATTAGAGTTGAACCTGATTATATTCCTGTTGTTAAAAAGCGTTCTTTTGCAAAACGTTTGTTTGTTGATTTTCCGCAGCGTTTAGTAAAGGATATGCTGACGCGGGATCCGTACG
Source organism: Dielma fastidiosa (assembly GCF_003475485.1). Lineage (NCBI taxonomy): Bacteria > Bacillati > Bacillota > Erysipelotrichia > Erysipelotrichales > Erysipelotrichaceae > Dielma > Dielma fastidiosa. The sequence continues at coordinate 108,717 of NZ_QRQL01000003.1, forward strand.
AATTCAAAGAAACAGGTATCATTTTATTTTGTGGTCCTCAAGGTTCTGGTAAGACGATTGCAATGTGTGAGTATCTGAAGCGTATGAAAAATAAGTATCCCAAAGCAAAGATACACGCTAATTTAAACCTATCATTTAAAGACGGTGATATAAAGGGTATCAAGGATATTTTGAATGTGAATAATGGCAAATACGGTGTGATTAAGGTGCTTGATGAAATACAAACGGAGTTGTCTTGCAAGGATAGTGGTAATGTACCTTACGAATTATTAGCCGAACTTTGTCAGCAGCGCAAGCAGCGTTCTTTAATCGCTGGTACTGCTCAAGTATTTAGCAGAGTTACAAAAGAGCTGCGTGAGCAGGTGAGTTATGTTTATGTGCCTAAGACTTTATTCAATTGCTTAACGATTGTGAGACGCTCAAGACCTGATTTTTATGACATGGAAAAGCAGAAATTTATTCGATATGATAAGACTTATTTCTTTGTTCATAGTGATGAATTGCGCAATTGTTATGATACGTATCAAAAGATAGAACGATATAAAAAATCAGGCTTTATTCCAAGAAATGAAGAAATTAAGATTGACGGCAGCTTTTTTTCTAAAAGCTAGAAAGGGATTTATAAATGGTTACATTATTGGATTTATTTTTTTTAATTTCGTTTTTGTGTATTACAATTGTTTTTTTACTTTTTTTTGTTCGTCTTTCTTATATAGCTATACTATTCATTAATGATTATCTAATTTTAAAAAAGAAAGAAAAAAAACAGTATGAAAGAAATAATTCTTAGATTTAATGAATTGAATTTAATGGGTAATGCAATATTCATATCAATTTTATTTCTTTTATTGCAGGGTTTTAATATTAAGCATTATTAACGGATTGAAAAAGAAAGGAAAATAATAAATGGTAGAAATGATTTTTATACTTGTTTATTCATATCCATTTGAAGCAGTGTTGCTCATATTAGGTGTGTCATTTATTTGTATTGTGTTCAGACGATGCAAACGCGCGATATTGAATGTTACTCTGAAAAGTTAGAAAGGAACTTGGTGTTGTCATGAAAACACATGAAATAAAATGTTATCCCGAATATTATCAGGAAATAATTAATGGAGCTAAGCGTTTTGAAATAAGGTTTAATGACCGAAATTATAAGGTCAATGATATCCTAGTTATACGTGAAAATACATTAATGGGTCTTACTGGCCGTTATTGTATCTGCTGTATAGTTTATATCTTAGACAATCCTACATATCTTCAGCCGGGATATGTGTGTCTCTCAATTATGTTGCTGAATATGTATGAGCGATAAAAAAAGCGATTGTTAATCGCTTAAATCATCATTATCGAATTCGATTATTATTCTATCATTAAGATAGTCATAGAAAACTAGTTTTGTATGCGTTATATCAGCTAATTTTATTAAATCATTGCTGCTGAATGACTCTCTTATATATTTAGTGTTTAGCGCTTGTGGCCTTGTTAAACCTAATTTTTTTGCATAATCTTTACTTTTGATATTCTTACAATCTAGTAAGTATTTAATCTTTTTTGATTTACTCATGGTATCACCTCTTGATTTTATTATAAGGTTTAATTTTAAATAAATCAATACTATTTATAAATATATCAAATTATGTCATTGCTTCAGCAAAAAATAATTCATATTTAATTAAAAATAACTCAATATGATGTTGACATATAACTCAAATTGATTTATAATATAGGTGTAAGGTAAAGGAGGTGAAAATAATGTTTTCAGAATATAAAGAATACTGCAAAGAAAAAGGTTTAGATGCTTGTAGAATTGAGAGCCTTCAAGCGTTTCTAAACCGAATTAAAGAATAGCAGTATCCCACACGGGCGGTCAACCGCCGCCCTCATTTTACTAAATTAGTTAAAAAAGGGCAATCCCCTGAGGAAAGAATATGACAACAAAATTGTTAGGAAAAGAAGTAGAAATAAAGACATTAATTAAGTATTTAAAAAGAGCATTGAGTTCGACGATCAATATAATTGCTTATAATGAAAAAAGAAATAAAGGGTATAAAGAAGTACATGGTAAAGATGATGAAATTATCATAACAAATTTAGAAAGATTAAACGATGATTACAATGAATTGCATGAGTTAATTATCATTGCTGAAAATTATAAAGGGATAGGTAAAGAAAATGCTAATTAACCTAACCGATAATGAGCGTATTATCGTAGTTACTTTATTATTAGAATTAAAGCAGCAGATTGATGAACGTCTTGAAGTTCCTCAACCAGTTGAACAGGCAATAGAAAACATGGTTATTTTGCAACATGTTGAAGCAATCATAGACAAAATTTTAATGGGAGATTTCTTGAGAGGAGAAAAAAATGGATAAATTAACGATTTTAACGAGAGCATATCATTACACGCTCCTTATGTATGAAAAAGAAAAAGAAAGAAATGACAATTATCGAGATAAGTATGATGAAGATAATTTGATTTCTTTATCGGTTATGCGTTCTTATGAAATTGAAGCTGACGAACTTCGCGATATGATTATCAAAATTAAGGATAAAGAGGTTTAGCACCTCTTTTCTTTCCCCCTCAGCCACACAATCGCCCTCAGCTGCTTTTAATAAGGGTCTATCACTCTTTGTAGGCGCTTATGATACAAACGCACCTGACAAGCCCCCGAGAGCGTCAGCGGCCATTCCTATAAAAAAGACTAGCTGTCCGTATCACATTCTGTCAATCGCCTGCCGGGCGAAGCAGAAAAGCAGTATAAAGCAGATAGCGGTATAGGCAAATAATGACCCCTGTCAGGGCCCTCGGCAGAGCCTTGCACCGCTTGACGGTACAAGGAGAGGTAGAACGTACTAATCAACAAGCGTGTGCGTCTCTGTGGCTGTCTGCAATCTCTTTGCGTATCTGTCAGCCGTCAGCACGGCTGACATAAAATCAATTATCCTATTTTTGCTTGTAGTCTTGTGATCAGCGCAGCATAGCGGAGCAGGTCGCAAGGCGGTGAGCAAAAAACAGCCTTGAGCCTTATTAGGCAGTACAAGGCAGTTAATAATCTGCTTAATAATAGAGCAGATTATGAGCAAACGAGAGGGGTACTATACTTGACTATACCCCTCGAAGTCAACCAAAAAGAAACGAAAGGTAAGTTTATCATGCGATACAGTGTCTCCGATACGTCGCAGTTATACAATGCTTTTAATACGGTTGAGAAGCGTTATCCTAACGGTGACGTATCAATTAAAAGATTAAAATTTACTGCATATAAAAAGAAATCAGGTTGGGAAGAAACAGAACATTCCTTTACTTTTTTAGCTAAAGAAAAGGAAGCCGATCGGATAGGTAGACGTATTTATGGCGATGTCTTATGGTCTTATATGTGCAGTAAATCAAAAACGTATATTGATACAAATATAGAAACATTGGAAACAAAAGAAAAATTACCTTTAATTGATGATTATAATTATACTCCTTCCGATACTGCGGATAGAGAAAAATATCTAAGGAAAAAAGCAATAATATTGTTAAGACTAGAACTAAGATTTATGATATTGCAAGAGCGAATGAATGGAATTATTTTATCACTTTGACATTCAATGATAAAAAGGTAGACCGTTATAATTATCAAGAGTGTATTAAAAAGATATCTTCTTTTTTCAATCATTTTAAAACGAGAAATAAGGAAAATTGTCCGAATTTTAAATATTTGATTATCCATGAAAAACACGAAAATGGCGCTTATCACTTCCATGGTCTTATTTATTTAGAGGATGAAAGCGAAAAAATGCTTAAAAAAGCTACTTATCCATTGGGGCATAGATTAGGTGGAAAACCGATTGTTAAAAAGGGTAAACAGGTTTATAATTGGAATACTTATAAACATGGTTATTCAACAGTCACGAAAATAGATAATTTGGAAGCTTGTTGTAAGTATATTTTAAAGTATGTTACGAAGCATATTGATGATGAATATACAAAAGGCCGCAGGCGCTTCATGTATTCGTCAAACTGTTTTAAACCTGAAATATTGGAATTGACAACTTCTGAAGCTGATTATGAAGCTTTAGAACCGATATATGAGAGTCAATTCAGCATTGGCTATACTTATAACCAAGCAGATTTATTAACCGATTTATTCGGTGATGTAATTGTTATGAATGATTAACAAAGCCATGCATAAAATATGAATAAAAAAAATTAAATAATATGGAAAATGTGGAATAAATTAATAAAAAAATAGGTAAAATGGCAGTAAAATATAAATACTGTTCACCTCTCCACCCCTGCCATATATCAATTAAAGCCTTATAAATAAGGCTTTTTTAATTTATTATGAAAAAATTCAAATTTTAAGAAGAAATAATTTAATAAATCTCGTATATTTATAGTAATGAGGATAGAGGATATGAAAAAAATACTAGCAAGTTTCTTATGGATGACAATGATAGCAGGATGTGTCCAAACACCGCCAAAAGCCGAGGAACCGGAAGAACCTTCGATTGTTGAACAGCCGGAAAAGCCTGTAGAACCAGAAGAATCAGAAGAATTAAAGTATAGTATAGATGAATTGGTTACAATTGAAACAATCGATATTTCAGTTACTGATTTTCAACGAGAAATTAATGATCGATGGGATTTCTCATATCAGCTTGATAAAGTTCAAATCAACTTAGACAGTGACGAAATTAATCAATTTAATCAGCAAATGGCAGAACGCTATGATAAATATGTAAACGGACTTCAATATGAGGGAGATACATTAAGAAAAGGCTATTTCATGGATATCTCTGCATATTTGAACAAAAATATTCTTTCATTGGTGATTAGGGATCAGTGGTTTCTATTTGAAGCTGGCTTAAGACCGGCAAATTATGAAATTATTCATATTGATTTAGAAACAGGCCATATTCTCAGCAACAACGAATTACTAGCTTATTTAAACTTAGATAAGGATAATCTGTATTATGTTGATAATGATGAAGAAGTTTCAGTTAATGATAATACTGATTTAGTATTAAAAGATGATCAATTATATGCATTAGAAAACATTAATCTTACAAAACTTAAAGCAATAACTTATAGAGAAATGTTGCCTGTTAAGGAACGCTGAAAAAGCGTTCTTTTTTCTGGAAGCATTTATTACTGGATTTGATTTTTGGCTATTGGCTTATTCTGAGAAAGCTGAATCTAAGCTTGGACAAAGCCATTTTTTTCTTCGCATATTAACGAATATTAAAAAGTTAAAGAATAAAAAAGCCAACCAATAAACCTGCGATAAATATAAGTACATACTTAATGACAGTTTTCTTATCCATAAATTTGCCTCCTTTCTTAACATGAAGATTCCATATACGAATCCTGTTTCCTGCTTTTGTGTAAGCATGGATAATTTTTAGTATAACGTTGTAGCTATGCTTTGAATTTGATAAACTAGTTACATAGATGTTGACTCATTTAGAGTGAGGTTAAATTATGAAAAGGAAATATTCTCAGGAAGAAGTAGAACAATTAATGATAGGACGGATATACTGCAATCATGAAGACTTGAATATTTTTGTCAGGCGGAAAGGGCTTTATGCTTGGACAATGAATTTAGGAAATAAGTGGAGTTGGATAATCACAGTTACAGCAGCAATGATCATCATTGTGATAGTATTTATGATGTTGGAATTATCATAAATAATCGTATTTTATTTCAGGAGTGCTTATTTCTTTTTCTTATCAGCCATACAAGAATGATAATGACAATCACTATGCCAAACCAAAATGTGAATGAATCAAATCCATAAAAATCGATAACAGATGAACTGTAATTTTGAATCGCTTGCAACAGCATTTGTATCACTCTTTTCTTATTGATGTTTATCTTACTCTCATTCTAGCATAGAAAATAAAAAAAGTGATAAATATTAGATCGTGTTGGAATACTTATTTGTGTAAATGAAAAAGGTAATGAATAAAACTAACACGGTATTTGATCTTAAATCATCGCTGAGTATTTCATCATCAGCTTATAATGTTATACTATTGGAAGAGGTGATAGTATGCTGAATCAGCGGCAAAGCTTTATCCTAAAAGATTTAGAGGCAGCTAAAGAGCCGATTACAGCCAAAGCTCTGGCTGCTAAATATAACATATCACTGCGCACGATTCGTAATGATATCAATGAAATCAGCGATTATGTTAATACTCTTGAGGGAGTAAGTTTTATTAAAGTACCAGGTCTTGGAATGCGAATTGATGCAAAACAAAATATATATAATCAATTAGAAAAGGAAATCAATCTTGAAAACCTAAGCATTTACCGTGCCGAAGACCGCAGTCATGTCCTGCTGTTCTGCTTTTTACTGCTGCCTAATCCAATTACCGCAGAAGCTTTGGCTGAAAAGATGCAGCTATCAAAAAATACCGTCATGAATGAATTAAAGGCTGTCAATGAACAGCTCACAGATTATCACTTGCAGGTTGTTGGCAGAAAGAATCATGGTTTCTATCTGAAAGGTGAAGAAATCGATGTTATATCGTTAATCAATGCATTGATTGAAAAGGCTAATAAGAAAAAGATTCAGTATCTGCTATTTGAAAGTGAAGACACCTTTTTAAACAATGTGGAAAAGATGCAGATTGATCAGCTGCTTAATTTTATTAATGATGACCTCGTTTTAATGATTAATGATTATGTTAGGCTGAAAATATGGCTTGCCTTTTTTATTAAACGCTGTTCTTATGGTAATTCATTACAGTTGAATCACAATTATTATGCTGATGTACTCAATGATGAGAATCATATAAAAATTGAACGGCTGACGCAGGAAATCAATAATCTATTCAGCCTGTGTCTTGACGATGGACAAATTGAATTTTTGACTTTCATCATTGCGAACTATACCTATTGGGTTGATGATAAGATTGTCAAAGAAGAAACCAGTAAACTGGTACAAGCAGTAGAGGCAATGCTGAAAGAGGCGCAGCATGTATATCCTGAACTGGCTGTTGAATATGATCAGCTGAAAAATGACATTCTGACTCATATTCAGTTAACTTTAAATCGCTATAAGCTGAACTTACCAAATACAAATCCAATTCTGACACAAATAAAAGCTAAATATGGAGAGCTTTACGGTGTGGTTGAACATGCTTCAAAGGCTTTTGAGGATGTGTATGGCTTATCGATGGATGAAGATGAAATCGGGTTTTTAACGCTTTATTTCTGCCGCAGCCTAGAGAAAAGTCATCAATTAGCAGAAGCTCGTATCCTGGTGGTGTGCAATACAGGACGGGGAGCTAGCAAGCTGTTGGCTGCCCGCATTATGAACAATATGCCGGAAGTTCATATTGTAGGCATGATTCCAATTCTTGATTTAGAAAGGCAGTCAGATTTAGTGGATAATGCGGATCTGATTCTATCCACAATACCGCTTCATGATATTAAAAAACCGGTTGTTTTGGTTAGTCCCTTTGTCAGTGAACAGGAAATATTGAAGATAAAAGAGGTTATTGTTGAAGGTAAAACTCATAGTCGGCCTTCATTAACAGATGCCACAGATTTAATGAATTCACTGATTACACAATATGTACCTGGCAGCAAAGTCAATGAATTTTCAGCCCGTCTGGGAAGCTTAATCAATTTCAATTTTGCGGCGAGTGAACCAGCCTCACTTTCAGCTGAACTCTATGCGGAAACATGTGTTGAGGCTTGTATCATGATGTCAGAATGTTCGGCCAATCATGGCAAAGTCGTTGATTACCATCGGTTCTCAGGGATTCTCGCCCATATTGTTATGTCGGTGCCGCGCTGGGTTAATGGCCGTTTCATCAGTGCTTCTGATTATGAAGAAATGAAAAAAGCATATTCCAAGGAATATGAAATTATTGTAAAGTTTCTGCATGTCATGGAAGAAAAGCTCGGTGTCTATATTGACCCAATTGAAGCAATAGCGATTCTCCGTTATTTAATTTGAATTCTTTAATAACACCATTTGATTGCACTAATCATGTGGTGTTTTTGTTATTTTAATTTTACAAATTCAATGCTATTCTGATATCAGATAAAGAAACACCTGATAAAACTAGAGAAAAAGGGTGAAAATACTTATCTTCATAAATTGGAAAAGAGGTGTCTTAATTTGAAAAGAGTTTTGATTAAAAATGGTATTCTTGTAGATAAACATAATGATTTGCACCAAGTAAAGAAGGATATCCTTTGCGAAGATGGTCTGATTACCGATATCCAGGATGTGATTAATGATGAAAACGCCCAGGTAATCGATGCAGAGGGACTTTATGTCAGTGCCGGGATGATTGATATTCACATGCACAATCGGCTTCGTGAGGCTGTAATGGATGTGGATAAGCTCGGTGTTTATCGGGGTGTGACGGCGATGATTGAATGCGGTTCGGCAGCGGTGGATGAAGCTGATAAATTTGCGGCTGAAGCTAAGGCTGCCAAGACAAAATATTATGCGCTGCTCAGCGGTCATAGTGAGCATGGTTTTTCAAAAGATATGGCTGACATGGATGTTGAAAAAATAAATCCTGCCCATTATCTGGAATGCTTCGACCGCTATCCCGATATCTTTTTAGGCATCAAGGTTGCCTGCAGCAATACGATTACTAACGATCAGGGATATGCGTTAGTGAAAAAGGCAAAGTCTATTGCGAAAGAGCGCTGTCTGCCGGTAACTGTTCATGTTGGCACATTCCCGCCTGATCCCTGCGGCTTGGTTGAGTTTCTGGAAGCAGGTGATGTCATAACGCATACTTATCATGGCAAGGAAGTATCTCTCTTTCAAAAAGATGGAACACCGAAACGCAGCTTTGTGAGAGCCAGAAATCGAGGTGTATTATTCGATGTGGGTCACGGCAGTGCCAGCTTCTGTTATCCGGTAGCAGCAAGGGCATTCCATAAAGGCTTTACACCAGATTTGATCAGTACGGATATCCGCCTGTCAAATATTAATGGGCCGGCTTATTCACTGGCAATAGTAATGAGTAAATGCATGGCAATGGGTATGAATCTTTTGGATGTAGTAGACTGCGTTACTTATCGGGCAGCCAAAACATATCATCTGGATATGCTGGGGGAAATTAAAATCGGCAAATCAGCAGATTTCACTTTCTTTGACATAAAAGAAGTAAATCTTGAATTAGAAGATTGTTATTATAACCTTCAGAAAGTCAGTCAATGTATAGTGCCGGAAAAAGTCATGGTATCTGGAGGTGGAGAAAGTGAATTATATCAGTGTACTGAGGGATATTCTAAAGCTTAATCATGAAGAAATCGCAGCTGTCAGTGATGATTTTGAAAGCATCAATGCTTATCTTGAAGCTCATCAAATCATCATTCCTGATGATTTTCAGGTGACGCTTTGCAATCATATCAATGTGATGCTGCTGAGGTTTAAAACAAATGAATGCGCGCAGATTGAAGTTAATGAAGATGTATATCGGCAAGTTTCAAAGCGAAGCCTTGATTATGCTGAAGAATGTCTGACACCAATCTGCAGGAAATATGGTATTTTGCTGAATCAAGCAGAAAAAGTTTTATTTGCAATTTATTTACAGACAGGGATATCAAAGGAGGATGGATCATGTCAAATAAACCAGTAATTGTAATTGGTCATCGGATGGGTGATGGAAAGCGAACGGCGAAAGGAATTGAAGCAGCTGGCGGAACCGCTATTTTAATTCCAGGTATGCTGGCGGATATGAAGCTAGGCGATGTCATGCATGAGAATAATGCGGATCTTGGTTTGAGCTTCTGCGGCAGCGGCGGTGCTGGGGCGGTTACGGCAGCTACTAAATATGGTTATAAATATAAGCAGTATCAGCGGACGCCGGCAGCTGGCGCTCAATGTGTTAAGGAAGGCTGTCAGGTGATTGGCTTCCCGTTTATGGACAGCGAAGAGCTGGGTGAAACGATTGTTAAGGCATGGAAAGATAAGTATGAAAAATAATGAACAGGACGGTAATGATTTAAAACAGAAAGTGGTTGATATTGAAGTCAGTGCCAGTTCAAAGCAGGGACGGGCAGATGCTATTTCTAAGGCTTTTACAGATATGCGCAAACGTGTATATGAAGTGGTAAATGGTGCAATTATTTATTTAAAACCAACCAATGTTCAGATTCTTGAGGAAAAGGTTACAACTTCAAAGGAACATTTCCTGTTCATCTTTATGCCGAGAATTAAAGAAGAGGTTACAATTCGTTTAAAAATTAGTGTTGAAGTTCAATATATGGAACTGTAAGGAGGTAGAAGCATGTTTGAATTAATTATTAAGTCCATCGTTATCGGCGGTTTGGCTGGTGCTGGTGTAGGGGCTGGCGCGGCTCGTATGTACTATGCGCCTGAATTACAGGCGGCCGGTGCTTTCAGAACACTTGGTGAAATGAATGCGTGTCAGGGCGATCCAGTATCACATTTCAGCTTTGGTTTTTCTTTCTATATAAATTGTATGGCAAACGGTCTGGCAACAGGTTGTTTTGATCAGGATTTCCTGCATCGTGTGATTCCTAATATCAGTGCCGGTGTCTTGCTGACAAAGAATAAGGATGTAAAAGAAACAATCCAAAATCCTGCCAAGATGGCTGTCGTAGGTGCAATCGTTGGTATTATCGGTTTAGTAATTCTAAATAGTTCGGTAAGTATTGTACCTGCTTATGTATCAACGACCTTAACGGAAATCTTCACACCAGCCATCAACAATTTTATAATCGTTATGCAGGTTCTTTTCCTAATCGCGGCTTTAGATAATGGTAAGATTACTGGCTGTTGGGGTATTGCTTTAGGTTCAATCGCATTCTTAGTTACCGGCAATGCGACACCTGGTTTAATTTTAGGAATTATTACAGGTCAGACGATTGAGAATAATGGCGTAAAGAGTAAGATTTCTATTATCTTTATCGTGTTGATGATCGTTATTTGGGGCTTGATTGCATATTTTAGAGGCTTCTTTCCACAGCTGATTGATGCATTTACAGCGGCAGTGGCCATGATCGGTTAGGAGGTTGAATCATGATTGAAAAATTGAATAAATTCTTAATGAAGGATTGGACATTTATTTTGATTTGCATGTTGATTTGTGCGGCAGTTGTCGGTGGTACTCATACTTATATTGTTGACGGCACTGGTTATCTTAATGGTTTTGCTGGCGGTCAAATGCTGAAGTTAGGTATTGAAAATGGTGATTTTGGTGCAGCAGTCGGTTTTGGCGGCGGTTTCTTGATTGCTCGAATTCTTGAAGGACCATTGGTAGGTTTGATTGATATTGGCGGATCGATGATGCATGGTGTAGGCTGCGGCGTCTGTGCTTTGATATTCAGTATGGGCTGGGGCTTCCTAATTTATAATTTCCCATTAGCCATTTTGACTGGCGGCGTCATTGGATTAGTCATTGGTTTAATTGTCATGGGTGTTCGTAAATTAATACCAAGCGGTGTTACGGCTGGCGGTACAGCGATTATGATGGGTGTCGGTCATCAGTTAAGTAACTTTTTGGCACCGCTGTTTCTGTTAAGTGCTCTTCAATATTCGATTCCTATCGGTATTGCTGGTGCTTTGGGCGGTATTGCATTTTATATTAAAGGTAAGAATTGTGTCGGCGGTATCATAATTGGTATGTTTATAGCGGCTTTCTTCTTCTAATTATATATTGTGACTGCAAAGTGATGATTGCTTTCACTAAAAATATATGAATTTTCCCCTTTCAATAATTTAAAAGATTGACACCATGATCGTATCAAGCTCATTTGGTTAAAATGGCTTTGTGAAATCAGGGTGTCATTGCTTTTGCTGGCGTTATGGTAAAGCATATTGAAAATCTATAAATCTTTATGATAAAATTAAAAAAATGATGCATTATCCTATAATTAACGGGTATGCATCATTTTTAATTAATCTGTTAGTTAGAGAATGATCTCACTAACTGCTTATTGAGATAAGTGAGTGAAACTTAATCATAATTGCTGCCTTGCATAATTGATCATTTTATTGGGGTATACCATGTTGGTTTAGTGTTAGTCATATTGTTAAACCATTTTAAGACATTTTGATTCAATTCCAAAATCGAAGTCAGTCGCTCTGGCGCAAAATATTTAGACCACACAATCGAAGTAATTGCACTGGCAGAAAGATAAAAAGCAAGGAGTTTCCAAAATTCTTCAGGTACATTATTGTCAAAATAACCATCTATTTGTCCTGATGCAAAAGTAGGATATTCAATACCGATTCGATTAAACTCATACCATGGATCACCATAATTCTCAAAATCAACAGTATGCCAATCGATAACAAAGAGCTGTCCGCTTTTTGATAGAATTAAATTCCCCATATGATAATCACCATGGTGATAACACTGTGGTCGGTTCTGAAGCAGATGCCTATTCGTATCGATATAGTCTAAAATAATCTCGTTTCCAGCAAACTTAATACCTTCGCTGCGAAATGCTGCCAGTCTTTCGTCCATGGTTGAAAAATATCGTGTCTCCCAATCAGAAATGTTTTGTGGAGAATTCAGAGAATGAATCTTTCGTAATATCCTGCCTGATTCTTTCCCTAATTCATATTGTTTTTCTTTTGCTAGCTTTGGTATAGTGATTTCAGCTTCTTCACCGTCAATCCAAGATAACAAAGTATATACATTCGCATTATTATTGCAAACACCAAAGTCAATAGCTGACGGCATAGGAATATTCAACTGGGAAAGTTTTCTTATTAGTTCATATTCAGCTTTTTTTCGATCGAATTCTCTATATTCAGCTAACCGTAATAAAAAATGTTCGCCATTTTTAGCTGTGACAAAGTATTTTTTATCGCTTGACATGCCCTTATTGATAGGCTGAATGTCTTTAAAATCAGCTGCCATTGGAATATCTAGCAAATTACTCACCCCTTAAAACAAAATCAGCATCCTTCATATTTTGTTAGCTAAACTATATCATATAATACTTTGCTTTTCCATTTTATATTTAGAGGTAATGGTACCTATCGTAATGAAAAAGCATATAAAAATTCCCTCTTGACATTTATGAAAGCGCATACTAGAATAAAAATAGGCATAAGGGAATGTTTTAAAAATAGAATATGTATGATTTAAGGTTTGTTACTCTTCGAGGCTTCTCCTTAAAAACACTTGGTGTTTTTTGGATGGTTTGAAGAGTTTTTCTTTTAGAAGAACTATGCTAGAATTAGCTTAATGAAGCAAAATTATTACCTGTATTACTTTTGGCAACATTAAATGAAAATAGGCGATGAAAAGTAAGGAAGTGAGATGTCAGATGAAAGTTATAAAAAATATCAATAACAATGTGTCAGTCTGTCAGGACAGCACTGGTGCTCAGGTAGTTGTTTTTGGCAAAGGCATTGGCTTTTGTAAGCCGCCTTATGAGCTGCCGATGGCAAAAATACAGCGAACCTTTTATGACATTGATCCGATTTATATTCAAATGATTCAGAATATACCAACAGAAATGATAGAATTGTCAGCCCAAGTCATTGATTATGCGAGATCAAAAGTAGAATATTTATTAAATTCCAGTATTGTCTTTACCTTAGCTGATCATCTGGCCTTTGCGATTCAGCGATATCAAAAAGGGTTGAGTATCGATATGCCGATTTATTATGATGTAAAATCACTATATGAAAAAGAGTATGCAATAGGTGTCTATACGTTGAATTTAATCAATCATAAGTTTCAAATTCAACTGCCGAGGGATGAAATAACGAGTATCGCTTTGCATCTGATCAATTCAGCTGCAATGGCCAGAAATTCTGAAAAGAAGCAAAGTAACAAGGCGATCATTGCTCATATTAAGCATTTGATTGAAAATAAATTCCATATTGAAATATCTGAAGATGATTTTAATTATTCCCGTTTTGTTTCTCATCTGCAGTATTTATTAAAACGCGGTGAACAGGGTAAAAGCATTTCCAGTGAAAATTATAAATTGTACCAATCCATGAAAGACAGCTTTCCGGATTGTTATCAATGTGCTTTAAAAATTAATGAATATTTGCATCAGGATTGTGGATTCACTTTTGATGAGGAAGAGCTCTTATATCTAATGATGCATATCAATCGATTATGTGTACGTGAGGATTGTTACCGGTAAACGGGCTTAACCTCAGCATAATGTCATATGTTTCTGTCATGACTTATGTTGGGGTTTTCTTTTTAGGCAATATCAATAAATCAGCGCGCGATGTTATTGTTTGCATATATAAAATTCAAGGAGGAAATTATGACAAAGAAACAGAAGTATGAGGATTTAGCGAAGAATATCGTTGATCTGATTGGCGGTATGGATAACATTACTTTTTTTACTCATTGTATTACACGATTACGCATTAATGTGAAGGATAAGGGGTTAGTAAAGAATGAAGCGATACTTGCTTTGAGTGGTGTCGTCGGCAGTCAGTGGGCCGGTGAGCAGTATCAGATTGTCATTGGTCAGGATGTTGGCAGGGCTTATGATGAAATTTGTGAAATGAACGATTTAAACACCGAAATTCAGGGGATTTTTCAAGAGGATGAAAAGCAGAAAATAACACCTCTTACTTTAATCAGCCGCTTTTTTGAAACATTATCAGCATGTATGATTCCTTTGCTGCCGGTTATTATTGCCGCTTCAATGTTTCGTGTTGCCTTAACCATCTTAGGACCGACAATGCTGAATCTGGTTGTGGAGGGCGATGACTTACATACATTATTTACATTAGTAGGTGATGCCGGCTTCTACTTTTTCCCAATCTTTACGGGTTATGCCACCGCTAAAAAGTTTAACTGCAGTCCGATCATGGGGATGTTTTTAGGTGCTATCCTGCTGCATCCAACGCTTATAAATATTGCGAATGAGGGAATTTCGTTTACAGTCTATGGCATCCCAGCCAATATTCAGAATTATAGCAGCGCCATCCTGCCAAGTATTATTTCTGTATGGCTGATGTCCTATGTCGAACGTTTTCTAACGAAACATATGCCGGATACATTACGGGTTGTTTTAGTACCGACGCTGACAATGTTTATTATGCTGCCAATCACTTTATGCGCGATTGCTCCGATCGGTTATTATTTGGGAACTTTTATCAGCAATTCGATCATGGGTCTTTCAGAATTTGGCGGCATCTTTGCAATCTTAGCCATTGCTTTAGTGGGAGCTTCACATCAATTTTTAGTTATGACCGGTATGCATCATGTTTTAATGGCAGCGTTAATAATGGTAATTTCCGCAACGGGTCAGGATTCAGTGATTTTGCCGGGTACAATGGCATGCGGTGCCGCAGTTTGGGGTATGGCATTAGGTGCTTCCTTAAGAATTAAGAATAAAAAGGAAAAGAGTTTAAGTATTGGTTATTTTATTACAGCAATTGTCGGCGGTGTGACTGAGCCTATTTTATATGGCATCGGCATGAAACATAAGCGCCCATTTATCGGTATGGTATTAGGCGGATTTGTCGGCGGTGCTTTATTGGGCATTTTTAAGGTAACGTGTTATTCAGTGTATCCGACAGCTAATTTATTATTAGTTTCAATGTTTATCGGCGGAGCTGAGGGTAACTTCATTAAAGGTATAATTGCTTTGGCTATCGGCTTTGTAACATCCACAGCGGCTACTTACTTCCTGGGCTTCAAAGCGGATGACCCGCTGCTTCAAAAGCAAGTCTAAATAAGGTGATGGTATGGCTCTGTTAGAAATACAATTATACTCAGAAGTATTAATGAAGGAAGTTAGTTTAGCAGTTATATTGCCTTTGCCGACAATTACGAATATGGAATATGGCGATCACGTTGCTTATCCAGATCATCATCAAAAATATCAGACTTTATGGCTGCTGCATGCCGCAACCGGTGATTATACAAAATGCCTGCGCAGCTCACGGATTGAAACTTATGCAAGGGAACATCAATTAGCAGTTGTGATGCCGAGTTTAGAAAATAGCTGCGGGCATAATATTCCTTATTACGGCGATTTCTTCACTTTTATTACTGAAGAACTGCCGGCTAAATTGGGTGCGGTGCTGCCCTTATCGAGAAAGCGGGAGCATAATTTTGTTGCCGGGCCTTCCATAGGCGGTTATACGGCTTTTATGCTGGCACTGCGGCGGCCTGAACAATATGCTGCCGCGATATCACTAGCTGGCGGCTTGGATCTAAAACTGGCAGGAACTAATAAAAATACTGAAAGATGGTTTACATTAATCAAACAATCACTATTTGGTGAAAATAATGAATATTATGATCCGCATATTCATGATCTGGAAGTAATCGCTCAGGATTTAAAAGAATCAGGCAAGATTCAGCCGCGTTTTTACGCATGCTGCGGGGAAGAGGATTTGTATCGTCATGTCGGTCAAGGGGTAATTGCATCAATGCAAGCAATGGGCTTTGATGTGACTTATGTGATGGGACATGGCAGGCATGACTGGGATTATTGGGATTCTCATTTACGCAAGGCTATCGAATGGCTTCAGCTGAACCGAGAATTTGTGGAATAGGAGGCACCATATGGCAATTTTTCAAATTCATGTTTATTCCGATACCTTGATGCAGGATGTAAGCTGTTCCCTGATTCTTCCATTACCGAATGTTACGAATATGGAATATGGAACTAGATGTACCTATCCTGCGGAAAATGAAAAGTATCAAGTAGTTTGGCTTCTGCATTCCGGTGCCGGTGATCATACAAAGTTTATCAGGGGCAGCCGTATCGAGCATTATGCGAAAGTAAATCAGGTTGCTGTTGTGATGCCGAGTGTGGGCAATAGCTTTTACTGCAATCTGCCTCATCACGGCAATTATTATGATTATTATACCAAAGAATTACCAGCGATCATGAGCTCGCTTTTCCCATTATCGAAGCGCAGAGAAGATAATTTTATCGGTGGTATCTCAATGGGCGGTTTTGGTGCTTTTGCGGCTGCATTAAGAAATCCTGATCAGTATGAAGCGGCATTTTCAATCTCCGGCGCTCTTGATTTAGATGAACTTGGCAGCATTGTAAGTATCAGCGAATGGTATAAGCAGATCAGCGGCTGTGTTTTTGGTGATCATCGCCAATATTATAATCCATCAGAACACGATCTTTACTCTATGGCAATGAATCTTCTTAATGAAGGCAAAAAAATCCCTCGTTTATATGCTTCATCAGGGAGTGAAGACATGTATTATCAAGCAAGCAAAAAGGTTGTTGACAAATTACAGCAGCTGCCGATTGAGCTGACTTATGTAGAGGGGAAAGGCGCACATGACTGGGATTTTTGGGACCCGCAGCTTAAAGCTATATTTGAATGGCTGAAGGTGCGCAAAACATTTGTATCAGAATAAAATCAAGAACAGCTGAATACTAGCTGTTCTTTTTGAATGTGCATTGACAAGTCTGCATTCAGGCTATAGACTGATATTAGAAACTGGGTATTATCATCAAATCAGGGAGAATGATGATAAGGATAGATTCAAAGCAATAAAGATGTGGGGCAGCGTCAGTCTGCTTTTTTTAATCTTTATAATCATTTATTGCTTTATGTTATAATGTTAAACAAAGGCTTTGATCAGAAGCTTGATAACGTTTACAATTTTGATTCTATGGTGTACTATTTATCAGATAAGCAGGAAGGAGTGAGTTTTTTGCTTCGTAAATCAAAAATTAGTGAAATGCTTAAGAAAGCATGTGAAAAATACACATTAAAGGATATTGAAAATGGCTTTGAGGGTTTCAGTGCAACGCAGCTGGCAGATCAGTTAGCTATGGATCGTGCCAATGTCAGTAAAGAACTGAATACTTTATTTTTGGAACAGCGGGTAATTAAGGTAATCGGCCGCCCCGTTTATTATTTTGACGCGGAAGTATTTGAAAAGCTTACTCATGGCAAAAACGAAGTGTTTGAAACTGATCATCTGAATCTGTTGATTAAAGAACATAAGCAGCATGTCAGTGATCCTTTTGAATTAATTATCGGCAGTGAAGGCAGTTTAAAAACCATTATTAAAAAGGCAAAGGCCGCGATGATTTATCCGCCTTTTGGCCTGCATACATTATTAATTGGCCCTACGGGTGTCGGCAAGACAATGTTTGCGGAAATCATGTATTCTTTTGCCAAGGAGCAGGGTGTTTTAAATGAAAAAGCTGAATTTGTAGTATTTAACTGTGCGGAATATGCAGATAATCCACAGCTGCTGCTAGGTCAGCTGTTTGGTTATGTAAAGGGTGCCTATACGGGTGCTGATCATGATTCGGAAGGCCTGATTCATCGTGCCAACAACGGCATTCTGTTTTTAGATGAGATCCACCGTCTTTCACCGGAAGGTCAGGAGATGCTTTTTATGCTGATTGATAAGGGTGAGTACCGCCGCATGGGTGATTCTAAGAATACGAAGGCCAATGTACTGATTCTTGGCGCTACCACTGAAAATACTGACTCAGCCCTGCTGAAAACCTTTCTGCGGCGTATCCCGATGACGATAACAATTCCAAGTCTTCAGGAGCGTACAATTAAAGAACGCTATGACCTGATTGAAAAATTTCTCCGTCAGGAATACAGTCAGCTTAAAATACCGATTCAAGTAACTAAAAAGGGTATGAAGGCTTTGATGGGCTATGACTGTCCCGGCAATATCGGTCAGCTGAAGGCGGATATCCGGCTGCTGTGTGCCCGTGCTTTCCTCGATTATAAGGCTCGTGATTTAGCCCGTGTTGAAATCAATTCATCGCTGCTTGCGGATTCAACCTATGCTGGTATCTTTAAATCAGAGAAACAGCCGGAAATTATGGAAATCATCGATTCTCATGCTGGTAATCTCTTCATTTATAATCAGGAAATTAATTTTGAATCCTTTGATTTCCGTGATCTTGAGGATATCTACGGTCTGATTGAGAAATCCTTCTCCCGTTATGAGATTGAAGGCTATTCTGCCGATACGATCAGCCGTGAGATTAAGAAGCAGATTGAGGAGTATATCTCGCGTCTGATGAATAAGCTGGTAAATACTGACATCTCACAGAAGGAAGAATTATATAAGATTGTATCACCGCGCATTTATCGTTCTGTCGAGATTGCCATGCAGATTGCTGAGCATCACATTAACCGCAGTATACCGAAGAAGGCTTATGCCGCGATGGCTCTGCATATGTCTGCCATTGTTGAGAATCATGTAACTCATTCAGCATTCAGCGCCAATCAATATACAATGGCAATGGATCATCCGCTTGAATATCAAACAGCCAAAACGGTCAGAACGATATTACAGAGTGAACTTGATATTGAACTGCCGGAGCAGGAAATCATTTTCATTACCTTATTTTTAAGTATGGAAGAGGAACGCAAGACAGAATCAAGTCATATCGGTTTATTAGTGCTTGCCCATGGCAATGGGGTTGCCCGCAATATGGCTGATGTAGCAAATACCTTACTCTGTACACATCACGCGCATGCGCTTGATATGCCGCTGAAACAGAATGTTCAGGAATTTTTAGAAGTTGTCAGTGATAAGGTTAAAGAAATTGATGAAGGCAAGGGCGTCCTGCTGATGGTTGATATGGGCTCTCTATTATCCTTTGGTGAATTAATTACTGAGAAAACCAATATTCCGGTTGCCACGGTGGAGATGGTTTCTACGCCTTTAGTGCTTGAGGCCACCCGCAAAACGATGATGGTTGAATATACATTAGATGAATTAGCAAAAGAATTTAAGGATATGCTGCCTTATATCGGCCGTTCCTTTTCTTTGGAGATGAAAAACCGCATCCAGCAGAATTATGCGATTATCTGCACATGTCTGACTGGTGAAGGGGCGGCAATTAAACTGGGCAATCTATTACGCTCAGCGATTCCTTTAATTCAGGAATATGATATTGAAGTGCTTTGCTGCAACAAAGAGACATTCAAAGAAATTGATCTGAAAGGTAAGACGATTCTAGCAATTGTCGGCGCTGTTGATCTGCTGCTGGAAAATGTTCCTTACATCCCTTCTGATAAAATGATCCTTGAAAATGGACTTTATGAAATAAATCAGATTATACAGCGAATGGTGGGATCGAAATCTGATATCCAGGAAGTACCGAATTATATCACGCATACGGTACTTGCCGAATCATTGACTTTCCTCGATCTGGATAAAACTGAAGATGTAATTCAAAAGTCTTTTAAACTGATTGAAAAGATGGTTGATATTCAGGATTATAACCGTATTTTGGTGAATTATATTCTGCATGTGGGAAGCATGGCAGAGCGCTGCATTCAAGGCCAGATTCTTAATTATGAGAAGATTGATGAGCTGATTGCGGCTAAACCGGCACTGTATCATGCGGTTAAACTGGGAATGATGATTTTAGAAGAAGAATTCAAATGCAGTGTGCCTGACACAGAAATAGGTTATGTTATGGATTTGTTTGACACAGAATAACACACAGAAGAAAATTGTCGAAAAAGATGCGGAAATATCGCATCTTTTTTAAGTTGCCACGATTCTTGCTAGTATATAGGTGAAAGTTAACTTTGAAAGGAGAAGTTTGAATGAGTAACCATGTATTCCTGATTTGCACACATGGACGCTTCGGTGAGGAATTAATCAAATCCGCGGAAATGATTGGAGGACAACTAAAGAATGTTTATGCGTTTTCACTGCTGCA
The DNA here is from genome assembly GCF_003475485.1 of Dielma fastidiosa. Lineage (NCBI taxonomy): Bacteria > Bacillati > Bacillota > Erysipelotrichia > Erysipelotrichales > Erysipelotrichaceae > Dielma > Dielma fastidiosa. Next base: position 129,342 of record NZ_QRQL01000003.1, read on the forward strand.
GGGTGTTGAACCTGAAATCTACATGCAACAAATCGAGGAAAAGCTAAAAGAGCTAAAGGGACAGTCGATTATTTGTCTTGTTGATTTATTTGGCGGTACACCGTGCAATACTGTGGCACAGCTGACTCAGCGTTATGATTTACAGATCGTAACCGGTGTTAATCTGGCAATGTTATTGGAAATGGATTCACAAAAGAATAATTTAGAAAGCAAGGAATTGATTGAATTAGGTTTAAATACCTTAAAAGAAAGCGGCAGAGATGTGCTTTCATATCTGAAAGGAAGGTAATAAATATGGCAAACATTAAGCTTATTCGTATTGATTTCCGTTTGATCCACGGACAGGTTGTAAACAAATGGATCAAAATTACCCGTTCCAATAAGATCGTGGTAATTGATGATTCACTGGCATCAAATGAATTTATGCGCAGCGTGTATATCATGGCAGCGCCTCCAGGGGTTGATGTTCAGGTTTACAGCATTAATGATGCGATTAAAGAATGGAAAGAAAATCAGTTTGGCGAGGGTGAAGTCTTAGTATTGTTTAAGAGTGTGCCTGATGCTTACCGCTGTTTCAAAGAGGGTTTTGAAATCAAAGAACTGCAGATTGGCGGACTTGGCGCACAGCCGGGACGTAAGATTGTTTATGGACCGATCACTTTAGATAAGAGTGACGCGGATCAATTAAGCGAAATGCAGCATGCCGGTGTTCGGGTTTATTTCCATCAGGTACCGGATGATCCATCTGCAGAATATGACAAAGTAATGGAAAAAGTAAAATTCTAAATTAGAAAGAGGAGAAAGAAATTATGACAACATTCATGATTGCAGTCATCAGCGGTATCCTTTATTTTCTGGGTACTTCGAGAATCGGATATGGTATATCCAGCACATTGGGCGCACCGGTATTCTTAGGCTTTATTTATGGTTTGCTTTTTGGTGATGTAGCGAATGGTTTAATTATCGGCGCATCAATCAATCTATTATATTTAGGGGTTGTATTTACCGGCGGCAACGTACCGAGTGATGGTGCATTGGCAGCTTGTATTTCGATTCCGGTTGCTTTACAGCTTGGTTTAGATGTTGATACAGCAGTTACAATTGCGGTTCCATTTGGTATTCTTGGTTCATTTGTCGATCAGATCCGCCGTACAAGCAACCTGATCTGGTTACATAAGGCTGATGATTTTGCCGCTAAGGGTGATGAAAAGGGAATCTATCGCTGTGCGATGGTTTATCCTACAATTACCGCATTCTTTATTCGTTTTATTCCTGTGTTCGCAGTAAATCTGTTTGGTGCTGACGCTGTGCAAGTATTGCTTAACTATCTGCCTGCCTTTATCACAACGGGTCTGTCAGTAGCCGGCGGTATTCTGCCTGCTATTGGTTTCGCGGTTATTATCATGTCTATTGGGCGTAATGAATTGCTGCCTTATTACTTCATCGGTTTCTTTGCGGTTAAGTATTTAGGTATCGGCAATATGGCATGTGCGGTATTCGGTATCTGTATCGCTGCACTGATGATTTATAGAGATAGTAAGAAAGGGGCGCAAGCATAATGTCAGAACGTTTATTAACTAAAAAGGAAGTCAATCAGGCTCACTTATATTGGTATTTAGCTGCTGAAACAAATAACTCTTATGAACGTCTTCAGGCACCTTCATTCTGTGCCGCGATGGCAAAGAATTTAAGAAAAATCTATAAGGATGACGATGAAGCTTATAAGGAAGCTTTACAGCGTCATTTGGAATTCTATAACACAGAGGGTACGATTGGTGCTGTAGTCGTTGGTATCGCATTGGCTATGGAAGAAGAAAAAGCCAAAGGCAATCTTACCGGTGATGTTATTACAGGTATCAAGCTTGGTTTAATGGGCCCTATTGCCGGTATCGGTGATACATTAATCTGGGGTATGTCTAAAGCTATCTTATTAGGCATGGCATGTACTTTCGCTCTTGAGGGAAGCCCGGTAGCTTTATTATTCCCGCCGATTTTCTCAATCATGATTTTTGTGGTTGGCCGTTATACTTGTAATTTAGGTTATAAATTAGGCAGTGAGGCAGTACCGAAGCTATTAAAATCAGGTACGATGAATACTTTAATTACTGCCGCATCAGTTTTAGGTTTATTAATGATGGGAGCTTTATCCGCTTCTTATGTTAAGGTTTCTACACCATTGGCATGGACAATGTCTTCAACCGGTGCAGAAATTGGTTTGCAGGCGAACCTGGATGCTATTCTTCCTGGTATGCTTCAATTATTGGCAGTATTTGGTATTTATTGGTATTTTACGCATAAAGGTCAAAATTATATTAAACTTGTATTTACAATCCTTGCGATTTCAATTATTGCCGCGTTCTTTGGCATTTTAGGTTAAGGTCAGCAAAATGGAAATGTCATGGATCAAACAGCAGTGTGATCGTTATTTGGACGAGCATCTTGATGAGCTGTGGGAGATTTCCCGTTATGTACATGCCAATCCTGAATTAGCTTATGAGGAATATAAGGCTTGTAAAGTACAGTGTGATTATCTGAAGAAAATGGGGTTTGAAGTCGTTGAGGGGGCAGGCAATGTGCCTACCGCCTTTACGGCTAAAACCGGATCAGGCAAACCGGTGGTGGCGATTGTGTCAGAATATGACGCATTGCCGGAGCTGGGGCATGCCTGCGGTCACAATCTGATTTGTACGAGTGCTTTAGGCGCGGCGATTGAGGCTAAGCATTTTCTTGATGAACAGTCTGTGACAGGTACGCTGTATGTTATTGGAACACCGGCAGAGGAAAGCGGCGGCGGCAAGATCAAATTGCTGGAAGCAGGTATTTTTGATGAGGTGGATGCGGTGATTATGCAGCATCCGACGAGTGCTCCAACTCGTTTGGCAGGTGCCTGCATGTCATCAATGCGTCTGGATATTGAATTTTTCGGGAAGTCTGCCCATGCCGGCAGTCATCCAGAAAATGGTATTAACGCGTTAAGCGCGGCTAATTTATATTTTGTGGCCACGGGCTTATTGCGCCAGCATTTTAAAGGTGATATGCGACTTTCCGGTATTATTACCGAGGGCGGCAAGGGTACCGGTTTAATTCCTGATTATGCGCATGTGAAGGGCAGTATTTCTTCTTTCAGTCTGAAGGATTTGAAAATGAATGCGGAAAAAGTAAGACACTGCGCGGAAGGCTGTGCTCACGCGCTTGACTGTGAAGTTAAAATTACGATTGAAGAAGGTTATCAGGGACGGGTGCCGAATGAAATCTTATCAGAAGTGTGCCGCAAAGAATTGACGGCCTTAAATGAACCGCTGCTTGAGGGCATGCCGTTTGATTACGGCGGCGAAGATTTAGGGAATGTTTCCCGGCGAATACCGATTTGTAATCCATATGTAACAATATTCCCTGATTATAAAATCAGTAATCATACCGCGCAGTTCAGAGAATTGGCAATTTCAGAGAATGGCAAACATTGTCTGGAAATTGCTTCTAAGGCAATGGGCAGAACGGCGATGGAATTCTTGACCCATCCGGAAATTCTTGAAGCCGCGAAAGAAGAACTTGCTGAACGTTTGAAAAACGAAGATTAGGTTGTGTCAGTTGGCAGAAAGTAGGATGTGTTGAAGATGAAATACCAGACAACCCAAGCACAGAAACAAAAGCAGAAGCAAATTTATGCCAAGCAGCAGATTCAAGAGCTGCGTCTTTTGGAAATGGGCAGTGATGAATTATCGTCACTGGTTGAGCTGGAACTGGAGAATAATCCTTTTTTAGAGATGGATGACAATTATTTTAAGGGTGATCCTGATTTTGATTTAATTTTGAATTATATCCAGCCAGAAGAAACTTTAACGGATGTGCTGATGAGCCAGCTGAGAATTGGTGATTATGAGGATGAGCGGTTAATTGAAGCGCTCATCCTGCTTCTTGATTCAAATGGTTATCTGAATATGACACTTGATGAAATATGCCGTCTGCTGAACAGTGATGCGAAAACAGCAGAAAGAGCATTGGCTGATCTGAGATCCTTTGAACCTTATGGCATCGGTGCCTTTAACCTAAAAGACTGTCTGATTTTACAGCTGATTCACAGTGATAATATTTATGCTGATCTGGCAATTGAAATTGTCGAACAGGAATTAGAGCTGCTGGCTGAGAATAAATTAAAACAGCTTGCGGTTAAGCTGAAGGAAGAACTGGATGATGTGGTTAAGGCAGTAGCTTTGATCCGTTCACTTGATCCAAAACCAGGCGCGCGGTATGCTTCAATGTCTCCGCCGATTGAGCCGGATGTAATTATCAAGCATAATGATGAGGGACTCTGTGTTGAATTGAAGGATCGTGCTGTCTACCATCTTCAGATATCGACAATCTGTCTTGATGATGAAGACGAGAGCGTAAAAGCGGTACGCAAAAAATATGTATTAGATGCTCAGCAGCTAATCAGCGGTATAACCCGCCGCTGTTCGACATTGCTGAATGTGATGGCACAGATTCTGATTATTCAGGAGGCTTATTTTCTGCATCAGGGTGATCTGAAGCCCATGTCATTAAAAATGCTGAGCAATGCACTTAATTTGAATGAATCAACGATATCAAGATGTATCAAGGATAAGACTTTGCAGTTTGACGGGCAGTTCATGGAAATTAAACAGCTTTTTACTGCTGCTGTTAAGAGCGGTGAAAGTAATCAGCAAATCATGGAACAGCTTCAGCGATTCATTAAGCATGAGGATAAGGAACATCCGTATAGTGATCAGGAACTAATGCTGATCCTTAAAGATGAGGGAGTTGAAATATCAAGAAGTGCGATTGCGAAGTATCGCAAAATATTAAATATTCCTCCTGCGTATAAACGTAAGAATTTTTAAAATAGATATCTAAGCAGAGGGGTGAGATCGTGAATATCGCAGGTATCTTAATGACGGTGATTTCCGCCATGATTTTTGGCTTTACACCCGTTCTGACAAAGTATATTTATGGGCTGGGCGGTAATGCGATGACTGTGATTTTCTATCGAAATCTCATTATAATGCCGGTTTTGTATTTACTGGCCAAGCGTCAGCATGCGTCGTTTCAAATGCGTGGGGATATGCGGTTAAATATGCTGATAACCGGTGTAATTGGTTCAACTGGAACAACCCTTTTGCTCAGCTATTCCTATAATTGGATTTCTGTAGGTACAGCTACTACGCTGCATTTTCTATATCCGATCTTTGTGGCTCTGCTTTGCCGTTTCTGTTACGGTGAAAAGCTGGGCGGCGGTAAGACGCTCGCGTTGATTTTGGCGCTGCTTGGCACTTGCTGCTTTATGGATCTGCATGATATGGAGAAAATGGGCGGCCTTTTAATGGCAGTTGGTTCTGGCTGCACCTATGCATTTTATATGGTTTTGACTGAAAAAAAGAATCTGAAGGAAATCAATCCCTTTGTGTATTCATTTAATATTTCCTTGATTATATGTGTCTGCATGCTGCTGCTGAATTTATTTACTCATGAAATTATTTGGCGGCTGGATCTAGTCTGTCTTGGTTTAATCGTTTTATTGGCGATTCTAAATTCGGTATTTGCGATTACCTTGCTGCAGGTAGGAATTAAAAAGCTGGGTGCGACAACGGCTTCCATTTTCTGTCTGTTTGAGCCAATTAACAGTGTGGTTTGTGAATGGCTGTTTCTAAATGAAAGTTTATCCTTTTCTAAATTGCTGGGATGTACGATAATAATAGCAGCTATCGTTTTACTGGTAGTATTTGAAAATCGCAAGGTGAAGCAGCGAAGAAAGGCAGCGTAAATGATGATAAAGGCATTACTTCTTGATTTAGATGGCACATTGATTGATTCTGAGCGGATTCCCAGAATGGCATGGCAAAAAGCGGCTGAGCATTTTGGCTTTACCGCCGATGAAACATTTTTAAATCAGCTGACAGGCATGACAAAGCAAACCGCTCAGGGCTTAGTGAAAAAGGTATTGCCTGAAAATGTTGATGTGGAAGCTTTTCAAGCTTATCGGCATCAGATCATGGCGCAGATTTTAAAAGAGCAGGGAATCAAAGCCAAAAAAGGCGCCCGGGAATTGTTGCTTAAGGCGCAGCGTGAAGATGTTGAATGTATTGTGGTAACTTCCTCTTATACTGTTAGTGTAGGTGAAAAGCTGGCGGCGGCAGGGTTAGCGGATTTGATTGAGAAGACTGTCTGCGGTGATGAGGTTATGCATGGCAAGCCAGCACCGGATATATATTTATTAGCTATGGAGCGCTATCATCTAAACAAGGATGAGTGCATCGTCATTGAAGATTCAAAGAATGGTTTGCTAAGTGCAAAACAGGCAGAAATCAAGTCGATCCTGGTACCTGATTTAATCAGTCCGGATGCTGAAATGACTGCATGCCCTGAAGTGGTGCTTAATGATTTAACAGCCGTCTTAAAGTATTTATTTAAGGATTAGATTTCTGCGGTGGGAAGTGATGATCTCACTGTTGAAATAATTGATCAGACATCCCTTTCATTTGATCAAAGCAAGTGAGTCACTCAATGCAGTGATTCTTTTGCTTTTTGGCATAAACCTGTAAATAATTGGTAGTAAATTAACTGATAAGTACAAAGTTCGACGTTTCATCAAGCTGAATCAGATATTATTTTATAGTTTGTATTATAGATAAATGTGCTATAATATGCGGGTTAAAGGATGATAAATTATTATATTTAGTAACAAATTAGCCTTTAACTAAAGGAATGAGATGTTCCTTGCATAACCATCTCATAAATAAAAAACAGGGAGGAAAATTTAATGAGCGATATGGTGCGTTACAGTAAAGTAACAGCTAAAAACCAGCGTGAAATCGTACTGCTGAAAGGCAGACCTTGTGTTTGGGGCAGATGTGCATTCTGCGATTATACCCTTGATAATGGTGAAGACGAAGCAGCAATGGTTGAGTTTAACCGCAATGTTCTGCGGCAGATTACAGGTGAGTTTGGTGTTTTGGAGGTTATTAATTCAGGCAGTGTGTTTGAATTGCCGACACAAACATTAGCGGAACTACGCGAAATTGTTCAGGATAAAGGCATCAAAAAATTATTCTTTGAGGTCTATTGGTGTTATCGTGAGCGTTTATCTGAGATTGAAGACTATTTTCAAATTCCTATTATTTTTAAAAATGGTGTAGAAACGTTTGACGATGATTTCAGGAATCGTGTTTTAAAAAAGGGAACGATATTCAGCGGACCGGAAGAGGTTGCGAAGTATTTTAAGTCGATTTGTCTGATGGTAGGTATTCAAGGTCAGAGTAAGGAAATGATTGATCGTGATATGGAATATCTTCAAAAATATTTTGAATATGGCTGTGTTAATATGTATGTAAATAATACGACAAAGATTAAGGAGGACCCTCAGCTTGCTGCTTGGTTCAGAGAAAAATATGCTTATTTAGAAGCTGATCCAAAAATTGAAGTGCTGTGGAACAATACTGATTTTGGTGTTGGCGAGGTATTGTCATGAGGAAGCAATCAGTAAGAGCCATTGCGATGCAGGCAATTGTAGCCGCATTATATGTAGTGCTGACATGGGCGGTGGCGCCGTTAAGCTTTGGCGCTGTACAGTTTCGTTTTTCTGAAATAATGATCCTGCTTGTATTTGTTGATAAGCGGTACGGTCCGGCGATGATTTTGGCATGCGCATTAGCTAATTGCTTCAGCCCGCTGGGTATTGTTGATGTTATATTTGGTACAGCGGCAACCTTCTGCGCGGTGGAATGTATCAAACGCAGTAAGTCATTACTCATTGCGACGCTTTGGCCTACGCTATTTTGTGTTATCATCGGCGTAGAATTAAATGTAGTCTCGGATCTGCCGTTTCTGTTTACCACCTTTACTATTATGCTGGGTGAATTCGTTGTTGTGACATGCATCGGCTATCCGATTTTCAAAGCCTTAATGAAAAATGAAGCTTTGCTGAAATTAATTAAATTGGATTAGCATCACGAATAAAATAATACGGTTATAAAATATATCAATATGAGAACTATTTTTATATCTCAAAAATAGTGTTGATATGATAAAATTATAGAGAAGAAAACATCTAACAGAGTGACTGCCGATAAGCTCCTCTCTCTTTTTTCCTTTTGGGATTGGAAGGGAGGATAAACGGTATGGATTTATCACTTATAATTGCTGTTATAGCATCGGTTTTGTCTGGTGCAGCGATAGTGATTTACTTGATGCATCTTTGTTTTTACATCCTCTTTGAAAGTTCAAAGAAGGAAAAATAAAAACAAAACACTCTGTTTTCTAAATTTGACCGTTTAGACAGAGTGCTTGTTTTTAACATTGTTTAAGGCAGACACCTGAAAGATGTCTTTCTTCACTATTATTATAAGCAAATCTAAGAAATAAATCAAGCAATCTGTGAAATACAAGGCAGCTTTCACAGCTGTTTTGAATAAGTTATTTGAGAGTTTTAAGATAAAACTAAAACATTTGGGTGTCATGAGCAATGTCAACTAGATGTTTTTTTGATATAATAAGAGTAAGAAGGTGAGGACATGAAAGCGCAGCTGATTAAAGTATTGAAAAATACACGGCGGGTCGTATTTTATCGGGGGTTAGAGATATTCAGTCAGCATGCACTGACGCTGAATAAAAAGTTTGGCAATAATGTTTACAGTTTTCATGTGCATAATTCTCAGCAGGGTGTTTATCAGACGAATATTTATCTGAATGATGAGCATGAAGTGATGCATATGGATTGCTCGTGTCCTTATGGGCATGGCGGCTATTGTAAGCATGAAATTGCGGCATTGCTTGTATTGCTGAATGAATTTGATCCTGATCTTGATATTTTAGCGACCGCCGCAACTTTTAATGAATGGCTGGATGAGGCATATCCGCAGCAGCAAAGTCTGATGGAATATCTTTTTAAAGAAGAGGCGCAGATTGCCAGAGATTTTGATTTGGGTCAGTTTCTGGATTTGTTTTCTAAGCGGCAGCTTTTGTCTGAAATGAAGGACTTTGATCAATTTTCAGATTTGCTGAGAGCTTTCTTATATTTACGGTATCGGGATGTAATTAAAAAAAGCTATGATGCTAATTACAAAAAAGTATCATAGCTGCAGAAAGGAAGTTGAATTGTGTATCAAATTATAATCGGTGATGATGATCAGTCATTTTTAAAAGAAGCGGCGGTTGAAACAGCGGCGCTAATGGAACATAATGGAATAAGACAGGGCATTGATTATGAACTGTTAACGTTTAATGAACCTCAGCGGCTGATCGATTATCTGCATCAAAACAAGGATGCGTGTCAGCTTTTAATGCTCGATGTTGAATTCGGTTCAAAAAACGGCTTAGCGATTATGAAAGAGCTGCGTGAACAGGAATTAAAATGCGGCTTAATTTATCTGACAAACTATCGTGATTATGTTTATGATTGTTTTGATACACAGCCGCTCTATTATATGCTGAAGCCTATTGATTGGCAGAAGCTTGGTGATGTGATATTAAAGAATTACCATGAGCATTATCAGGGCAGCAAGCTGAATTTAAAATTATCAGGCAAACATGTGATGCTGGCTTATGATGATATTTATGCTCTTGAAGCAACGTCTCATAAGGTGTGTATTTGGCTGAAAGATAGTCAGCTGGCATGGAACGGAACCTTGTCCGCCATTGAACAGCATTTACCGAGTCATTTATTCTGCCGCTGTCACAATAGTTTTCTTGTAAATCTGACACATATTCAGGAATTAGACCGCAAGGAAATAAAAATGGACAATGGCGCTCGTTTTCCCGTCAGCAAGCGGCTTTATGCTACAGCTCTCAGACAGTATTTTGCATATTTAAAGAATTAGAAATTTAATCGCTGTTTTGGTCAATTAAGAGTAAAAGGGCAGTTTGCACAGCAAAACGATCCGGCAGAATATCCACCTGAAGATCACTGTGATAGCGTCTGGCAATATCCAGCATGGTTTTCATGCCATAACCGTGATTTTTACCCTTGCTGCTGATAATATTTCCCTTGGCATCATGCAGAACCTCGCCGGTGCGTGAATTTTCAGCTTCAATATATAAATAATTTGCGCGTACATGCATCGTTAATTTGATCCAACGCTGATTTATTGGCAGCATGGCAGAGGCATCAATAGCATTATCCAGTAAATTCATAAGATAATTGCACAAATCGACATCCTTAATCGATAATTCTGCAGGCAGATTGATCTGATAGGTCATATCAATGCCTGCTTTTTTCGCGCGTTCTAAGGCACTGACAACAATGGCATTGACAATCGGCTGCTCACAAATTCTCATCGGTAATATTTTCTCAGAATCATTGGTTATCTGCTTCAGATAATCGGCAACAAGCTCTGTTTCTCCCTGCTGATTCAAATCGGACAGAATATTAAAATGATGCAGTACATTATGGCGCATTTTCGCTAATTCTTCACTGCTTTGGTTCATTAATCTGAGGTTATCATAAGCTAATTGATTTTTAAGTGACAATGCCTGTATTTCAGTTTGGAAGTTGATTGAACGGCGTATCAATTCGATAAAGCTTATCAGCATGCAAAACAGAAAAAGCAAGGTGCCAGTCCAGTTGATTATGATATTAGGTATTATTAAAGTAAATAATTGAGCGAACATTGAATTAATATAGGATGTATAAAAGCCGTCACTAAATAAAGCCGAGCCAATATATAGACCGCAGACGCATACGGCGGTAATTGTTAATGCGGGTACGAATATTTTGAAAACACTGTTTTCATCACGCATTTCAAGGACAGAAAAAATAATTAAGAGAATCAGCTCAGGGATCAGCAGCTGCCATGAAAGATAAACAAGATCCCATACGTCTACGCCCAGCAGGCCTAAATATTCAAATAAAGTCGTAAAGAATGCGGGAATCAGCAGCAAAGGGGCATAAATTTTCCGGTATTTGTCCATTTGCAGCCAAAGATAAATCATCGGCATATAAACAAACAACGGCCGTCCAAGTCCAAGCATTGGAATATCAAAGAGCTGGTTGTTCGGTAAGTAATAACCCAAATTGCGCAGATAATAAAAGGTCTGTACCAAGGCAGCTAACAGCAGCAGCAAAATTGAGAAATTCCATTTCCCGCTGATGCCGGTGTAAAACCACAGTCCTATTAAAAGTAAGGCGGCTATTGCCAAAGCTGCCGCTGGAATGATAATGCGGTTTACTGCCGCGGTAACCTCGGTTCTATCAAGGGCAATGCTGGATAGAAAAATCATCGGCAGCCCTGAGTATTCAACATTCATAGAAGCAAGTGTTAATTCCTTTCCAACATAATCAGGCGGCAGTGTAACTGTTATATTTTCAGCGATAAATGGAACCGCAAATGTTTCTTGCGGAAAATCAAGTGCGCCAATTTCTCCGGTTAGATTGGAAATATTTGTATAAAACAGAACATCATCAAGAAATAAAGCACAGGGATTATAAAAATTTAGCTTAATCGTTGTGATACCTGCTTGCTGTTCAGATTCACTCAGTGTACGTGATAAATAATAAACTTCATTTTGGGTTTCAAATAATTCACGGGGCGTCAGAGAAGTCTTTTCATCTCCATTGTAATAGTACATATCCCAGCCTACTGTATCATCTAAGTTTGGTGATAGTATTTGCATTTGTGAATCAATGAGCGTGAAGTTGAAAAATAATGTAATGAATGCTAATACAATGCCTGCGAAAAGAAAAGAAATGATCCAGTTTTTTTTATCTGACAGCTTTTTCATGACACTCCCCGCTTTCTATATATTAAGGATATATGAGATTCAGAAAGCCGTCAAGATTCACAACATTCCCTTTTAAGCAGAAAAAGGTGCCACTTAGGAAAGGGCTGTTTTTAAACAAAAAGCGTTTTGATAGAATGAAAGTGAAATCATAGGTAATTTTTTATTGTAATCAGACGATGTTTAATGCGTGAGAAGATCAGCGGCTATGTCTGATTTTTTGGAATTATCTAAATTAAAAAACTGGAGGGTCTTATGGGTAGTTCAAAACCAAATTTTAATGAGTTAGTAAAGAAAATGGGTTTTGATGATACAAAGGAAAGTGTCGTTGAAACAGAAAAGAGTGAGGTTGTGAAACAGCCGCCGCTGATGCAGCCACATCAAACAGAAAAAGGTACTCTTATTGCTGAAGATGTTGTAATTACCGGGGATATCAAAGCAAGGCAGAATATTGAATTTTGTGGTGAAATTAAGGGTAACATTGAAACAGCTGGTATTTTACAGCTTAATGGAAAAGCAGAAGGAAATATAAAAGCAGATAATCTTATTCTGCAAAATGCCATTGTACATGGCAATGTCACATCAAATAATCAAATTAGTATCGATAGGGATACGGAAGTTGTGGGAGATTTAACGGCTCGTTCAATTATAATTGGCGGGAATCTTAAAGGAAATGTATTTGCTGAGGAATCAGTGCTGATACAGGAGCAGGCTGTGATTAAGGGCGATATCTCAACGGGTTTGATTGATATTAGGCAGGGAGCGCAGTTGAGCGGTAAAGTTGAAACAGGAGTTGATGTTAAGAATAAGAAAAAAGCAGAATGAGTTAAGGAATATGATTTTGATATAGAAAATCATTCACAAATGATATACAGTTAGGGGGTATAAGCGTGTTTGAAAGGCTATTAAATGCAATTGTAATATTTGGGAAAGAGCATAAACGATTAAGAACCTATTCTGTTATTGTACTATTTATAGTTTTCTATGGTCATGTTGCCATTAGCGGACTTGTTGATTTGATTGGAAAAGGGCTTCATACTTTATGGTTATTTATGAAGAATTTTTTGCTGCCGCCGAAATTAAGTTTTGATATCTTATTGAATCATACTAAAAGTATGGTTCGTGTATCCGCAGCAGCATTAAGTTTATGTTTAGTGGTGAATTTGATGCCAACATCAGTGTTTGCCGAGGAGGAAATACTGGATACCGATAATAAAATAACCGAAACGGAATGCATAGATGGTATTTGTGAGGATGATTTGAAATGTACTGATTGCACGCCTGATGATAGCAACCAGGAAAATGATCTTGATGATTCGCAAACGAATCAATGTTTATGTGATCCGGTGATTGAGAATGAGGGTGTTCATACAAACCCAGATTGCCCTTATTATACTGAACCAGAACTGTCGGATTATGAGAGAGTTGTAGAACTTTTTAAGAATCTGCCGGTAAGTATTGAGAACCATAATTCTGATGAAGAAATAAAGGCAGTATTAAAACAAATAAATGAAGCAATGAATGCGTTGGATATGTTAAGTGATGAAGATTATCAGCGATTCACAGAAGAACATAACGATTTACTTGTAGCTCTTATGGAGCTAAATCAAGCAATAACGAATACGCATCCGTTTACAGTTGATAATTCAAGCGTTATTACTACCCTTGATGCACTGAAAACTGCGATTAATGTCGCAGAAGGGACAAAAGAGAGCCCGACTGAAATTAATATTGATTCGGCAGGGATAACAGTTACTGATACAATCACTATCAATGGCAAGCATGTAAAGCTTACAGGCGGAACGTTAACCAGAGGAACAGGCTTTACTAAAAATATGATTGAAGTTACTAATGGTGGTTCTCTAACATTAGCTAACATTACTTTAGATGGTAAAAGTATTTCTAGTAATGGTACATTAGTTAGGGCTACAGGTTCAGCTAATCAAATTACAGCAATTATATTGCAAGAGGGAGCTGTGCTGCAAAACAATATTACAACTGGTGCAGGCGGTGCAGTAAACTTATATGCTGGATATAAAAGTAACGAGAACATTGAATTTACGATGAACGGCGGAACTATTAAAAATAATACTGCTCAATATGGAGGAGCCATTGCTGATAATACGAATGCTCCAATTACGATTACAATCAATGCAGGCAAGATTACAGGCAATGCTGCTAATGGAGACTCTTCCAAGGCTTGGGGAGGCGCAATTTATAGTGGTTCAACATTAATAATCAATGGCGGTGAAATCACTGATAATAGTACAACTGGCCGCGGCGGCGGTGTGTTTAAAACAGGCGGATTAGATACTACATTCACAATGACTGGTGGTATAATTAAAAATAATACTGCCAGAGATATGAGTGTAACAGGTGGTAGTGGCGCTAATGTTTATGTGAATCAATGTATTTTTACATTAGGAGGTAAAGCTGATATACCTGATGGTTTGTATTTGAAATTAGGCAGTGATTCAAAATTTTATATTTCTTCAGCATTGAAAAATGCGATTGAGATTGAGGGTATTTATGATAACCCTGGAGTAGGAACTTTAGTTGCAGCAGGGGCAAATGATTATGAAATTACAGCTGATGATATAGCAAAGCTTAGCTATCGAAATAAAGCATTTAGTTTTGAACTTGATGATGTAAACAATCAAATTATGCTTAGAAATATGGGTTATACTGTAAATTATTATCTTGTTGGTGTTAAAGGAGATGCTACATTACCAACATTTTTAGAAAAAGGAAAAGATTTATCAATCAAACTTGTGCCAACAGACGGTTATAAAGTTGGAGTGGATGAAGTTAAAATGGAAGTAAAAGTAAATAATACAGTTATTCAACCTTTCCAATTATGGAATTATGAGGATGGCTGTGTTATCAGCATTAAGAGTTCTGCTATCAAAGGTGATATAGATATTACAGTAGAAGCCGTGGAAAAATCTAGTAATGCACAACTTTCAAAACTTACTTATTGGTATGCTAGTGACCCAGGTGATGTACTTATTCCGGAATTTAGCAAGGATGCAAAAAATCCAGTTTACAATGTTATGTTACCATATAGTGTTACAGATACGCAGACAATATATGTCGATAAGAAGATAAGTGACAAAAATGCTGAATTCGATGGTTCAGATGTGTTTTGTCTAAAAGACGGAAAATACACTTGGCAAGCGACGGTTACTGCGGAGGATGGTAAGACCAAAAACACATATACTATTAATTTTACTCGATTGCCTGAATTCTTAAACACAGTTTATATTGATGGTGAAAAAGGAAATGATGCAAATTTTGGTGATACTGCTGATAGGGCAGTGAAGACTTTTGAACAAGCTAAAAAATTAGTAGCAGATGAAGGCATTATTTATGTAACAGGTACTATTACTGTTAATGATAAACAAGCTTGGTCATTGGTAGATAAAAGTGCAATGATTAAAAGAGACAGCAGCTTCAAAACTGGTGAATTAATTAATGTTAATTATCTAGGTTACTTAATACTTGATCATATTATTATTGATGGTAATTCAGCTGTTATATCAGAGAGTCCTATCATAAATGTTGTTGGTGGTAAATTATCGATTAATAGTGGTACAAGTCTCAAAAATAATAATAACACAAAAGGATATGGTGGTGCAGTTGTTGTTAATAATGCGAAGGTAATGGCTGGTGATGCATTTTTTATATACATTGGTGAAGTAATGCTAGCAGAAGGGGGTGTAATCTATAATAATCAAGCTAAAAATGGTGGCGCAGGAATATATGTACAAGGAAAGTTCACTATGACAGGTGGCAGTATTACTGGTAATTCAAGTGCTAATGGTAACGGCGGAGGCATCCTGATTTCTAGTGATGAACTTTGTACTGTCAAGGGTGGAACCATTATTGATAATAGTGCTGAATATGGTGGTGGAATCCACATAACTACTGGTAAACTTGCATTAACTGGCGGTCAACTTAACAAAAATCAGTCTAAAAACGGTGGTAATGGTATTTATTTTATGGGAAGTACAAATCTTGAAATTGGAGATTCTGTTAAGATTTATGATAATATATCATTTGAATCAAGTACATATGTGACAGTTAACAGTAAATTGACAGGTGGTGTAAAGATCCCTATTCAGCTTAGTGTTGATAAGGATAGTAAAGGAAAATCTATTGTAAAGGTATCAGAAAGTTATAATGATAAATTGGATACGGATGATTTTGCGATTACCTTTGATAAAAAAGGATTCGAAGCTAAACTGAGTGATACGGGTAAGAGTATAGATATTGTCTTATCGAAATTGATTCCATACTTCTAGTATTAACATTTAAAAAGCCAGCCTTTTAACAGACTGACTCTTTAGTGTGAAATTCACTATCACATAAATTTATGATTGTTATTTAACATAAGGACTCCAATAAATTCCATCTTCATTAATCCAACAGCCATCTATCCATTGATTTTTCAGCATCCTACCTTGCTGATCCAAATAATACCAACGGCCATTAGAAGCAGCATACCATTGACTTCTTACTAAGCTGTAATTATCAAAAAGATACCATTCATTTTGATAAAGCGTCCAATATTTATTCTTAGCTGTATAATCATTATTGAAATAATAAATATTGCCCTCAATATCTGTCCATGATTTAACTAATTTACCATCACTATCAGCTAAATACACTTTATATTTCGAATCATATTGCTTTAAGAATGTACCTACCGGCAATATTTTTTCTACTTCCCCGTTTTGATTTAAAATTATCCATTCATATTTAGCAATAGTTTTATCAGCTTTTACGAAATATACGTCATCAGCCTTTACTGGTATAGTTAAAAACTCATCGGCTGCCAGCTTATCAATTAACTTATCTTTTTCATCAAGTAAGACGAAGCCTTGGTCTGCTGGTTTACCTTTAATGTAGCAATAACTTTCATCTTTTCGTTCAACGATACCTGTATGTGAATTCGATGAACTTGAACCACTGCTAACTGAATTCCATTGAGCGGTCACTTTTACTGCATGGTCTGGCATAATAAAGGTAGTTGTACTTTCTTTATCGTTCTTAAAGCTAAGCTCTGCATCATTGCTTACCCATTTATCAAAGGTATATCCAGAGCGTTTACCGGCATCAATAGTAACCGTATCACCTTGTCTGTATTTGTCAGCACCAGTATCTGCAGCATAGCTATTTTCAACAGTGACTGCATATCTTTCATTACCGGAAACTTTTAATGTATGAGTAACAAAAATCTCAGGATGATCGACTAATTCGACTTTCATAACGATTTCTTCCGCTGTTTCATCTGCTGCGATAGTTAATGAGAAAAATTGTGATAAATCAGAATCTGCTTTAATTATTGTCTTTTCACTTTCATTTCCAGTGATTGAATATTTATAAACTTTTTTTTCTATACCTTGATCATTACCGTAAAAGTTCACATGACTATCATTATAGCTTTCTTTCTTATAAACAGTATCATTTTTAATCAATGAATCAAGCGTTAATTCCAGATATGGTTTCGATAAGACTGAATGTATTATTGAAGCATTAAAAGCTAAACACCATGAATATTCAGTGCTTAAATGACTTACATAAAGTAATCCATTATGAGTTCAAAACTAAGAAACAGGTACCCTATTGACATATACTCAATGGGTACCTGTTTATCAATTGTATTGTTTAGGGTAACGAAATAATAGATTAAAACAAATTTTTATACACATCATTAATAATGGAAATCAGATTTTCATAAGTAGGAACCTTTGTAATTCGATCCAGCATGTCTTTATTGGATATCAAAAACGATAAATAATACCATAGCTGATAAGCTCTGACATTGTTTTTATCAATAGAAACCAACATTACTAAATTAATACTCGTATCGCCTTCCCAGATTATTTCTTCTTTAGGAATGCCGACAGCAATAAAGGTGCAGTCCGTGATTAAACGCTCAGGATGTGGAATTGCAAGTTTATTGCCAAAGCAGGAAGAAGCGATTTTTTCATGAAGCATTACAGAATCGTAAAGTTCATCTGACAGCTTGAATTTCTTTTTTGCTTTCTTAAATAAAATATCTATCATTTCATACTTATCTTTTACATTACCATAATAAAACAAATCTTCATCAAATTTATCTAAAATATCCTTCACACTGGTAAAGCCATTCAATGCCATTTCAATCTTTTGATAATCAGTATCAGTTAAAAAGTAATTCACCAGCATTGCTTTTGGATAAGCTTCTGCAATCTTGCTTTCCGTAGTAAGAATAGCATTGTAATCATCAAATATTTCAGGTTTAACCATTGAAGCGGAAACAGTTTTTATCTCGTTAATGTTATTAAACCATTGCTTGATTTTCTGTTGAATTAATATCGTTTCACTTTTTTGCTGGGAACAGATAAGCAGGATGTCCTTTCGATTCGCTACGGGTGTAGTCTGATTCAAACTTACTGAAAAATGCAGTGCTAAATATGATATTTCATCGTCAGATAGGCGCTCTTTATATTCAGGCAGAATTGAATAGGTAAAGGTTGACGCTATATCAAACGCAAAGGGGAATTTCTGCTTGATGGTATAAGTCATAATGTTTTTAAGCAGCATCCCAGTTTTTAAACGTGATAATAATGGGAGAATATGAAGCCCCAAAGAAATTCTTAAATTAAGATCATTGGTTAAATCGAGATTGTAATTCTTATTAATCTGCTGAAGTCCATGGTAGATTTTTTTGTTGATTTCATCGGATATGTATTCCTGCTGATCATATTCTCTTTTACCTTGGAGATTTAAGGCTAATAAGATGACCTCACTCTCAGTATATGGGAGTGAATATTTATTGCAGCAGCTTTGTATGATTTTATTGGATATTTCAAGTACATGATGAAAAACATCATCATCCTTTAAATTGATGGACTGCTGTTCAAGGTAATTACCGCTGCGCATACGTTCAATAGCGGTAGCTATGTGAATGATCAGATTCTGCAGTGCTATATCAGAAATTTTATAATGTGAATCTACAAGAATCTGCGTTACGATGTTTTTTACCTCATTGATAATTGGCTCATCCTTTTCATTCTGAATAAAATTATGCGCGAAACATAAATTTTCTTTAATGATGCATTGTCTTTTATTGATTTCGCTGCCTTCAATTTTTAAACCGTAATAAGGTTTGCTGACCAGCGATAAATTATATTTTTTTAAGACTTCCTTAAGCAGAGCCAAATCAACAGATATCCGTGAACGGCTGATATACATTGCGTCTGCAAGGTCCTGACTTTTAATAAAATCATGGGATGTAATCAGTGTAGACAGCAGATAGTCTACCCGTGATGCCTGTACATCAAAAAAATAATTACTATTATAATCAAGCGTGAGATGGTCGGCAAAGCTGGCGCATAATGCTTGATTTTTTATCAGCAGGACATGACCTTTTGAGCTGATTGATCTTAGTTCAGCACCGGCTTTTTCAACTTCATCGCGGATGACTTGAATATCGTTTTGAATTGTCCGAATGCTGATTTTATATTTATCGGCAAGTATTTTTGATTTAATAATTTCATCATGATGAGCATAATAGTCCATGAAAATTTCGATTTGTCTTTTTGTCAGCATGCGCTCACCTCCACAGTCCTTTATTATTTATATAATACCATAAGCTGAAATAATTAATTTCTTCTGATTTGCGTAATGATTCGCGAAAATATGAAGAAACACGTTATAAAAAATTAATGTTATAGTGAAAGCGTGATAAGAAAGGCATGAAAATTATGGATAATTATGAAGCAATATTTAGATTCAATTCAGCCTGAAAATGAAGCGTTGGTTGAAGTGATTTTAACAGCCGGAGAAATTTTGATTAAGGCAAATGCTGAGGCATACCGTATCGAAGACAGTTTAAAGCGAATGTTTTCTGCTTATAAGTGTCAAGCTGACATCATTGCTCAATCGACAAGCTTAATCGCAACGATCCGCTTCCCTGATCAGCAAACTATCACGGTGATACGGCGTGTTAATGAACATCAGACAAATCTCAATCATGTTCATACAATCAACAGCATATCACGGAATCTTACTGATGGGAAATATACTTTATCTCAGGCTGCCAATGCGATGGATGAATTGCTTAAATCATCGAATACAAGCCGTAATAAAAGGCTGTATAAGCTTGGCTTCTTGATGCTTGGGTGCAGTTTTTCTCTCGTCTTTAAGGGCGGCTTTAATGAATTTATTGCATCATTTCTGAATGGATGCATTTATGTATTGCTTTTGGTATTAAATGATGCAGCAGGATTGTCTGAGCTTATGTTTGATTTGTTGGCATCATTGGTTCTATCGTTATCGGTAATTGCTTTAACTGCCTTATTCACTTATTTTAGAATGTCTTTCGATGGTTCCATTGTCTTAATTTCATCAATTATGCCAATGGTGCCTGGCATTGCGCTGACTAATGCGCTGCGTGATTTATTAAATGGTGATTTTGTATCAGGATCTAACCGTTTATTGGAGGCATTGGTTATTGCGGGTACGATTGCGGTAGGTATTGGATTTGGAATGGGAATCGGCGGCGATGGTTTATGGTTTTAGAAGTCTTTGGAGCTTTTATGACAAGCGTAGCTTATTCATTGGTAATGCAGGTTCCTTCCGATAAAATCATACCGGCGTCTGTCAACGGAGCATTTGCGTGGTTTATCTTTTTATTGCTTAATAATATGTGCGGGCTGGCTTTCAGTACATATATTGCAGGCATCTGTATGTCAATGGGTACTCAATTGCTTTCAAGAAAATATAAGACACCTATTACCGTGATACTGATACCAAGTTTTATACCTTTTGTACCGGGCGCTGACATATATAAATGTATGTTTTATTTGATGAAAGGTCAGTCATCGCTTTCTGTTTATCATTTAGGATTGACCATTACGGTAGCTGGTATGATTGGCTTAGGCGCATTGAGCGTAGAAGCGCTGCTGCGATTAATTAAAAAAGCGGCATTATAAAAAACAAGATAAGGATGAGGTACTTTTATGGAAGAAAAAATTATCTTACTGACACATGGGGACTGGGGAAAAGCGCTTAAGTCCAGTGTGGAAATGATTCTCGGAAAAGCAGATTTTGTATCTGCGGTAGCGTTAACCCCTGAAATGCTGCTGGCGGAATTTAGGCAGGCAGTAGAGGCGGCGATTCTGGCAGAGGTAAAAAAAGCTCAGGAAAAACATGTTTTGCTGCATATAACATTAATGACCGATGTTTTTGGCGGTACACCGACTAATGTTGCGGCAGTGATTGCGAAAGAACGGGAAGATTGTGCAATCAGTGTAATCACCGGTCTTAATTGTCCGCTGCTGATAGAGGCTTGTACACAAATTTCGTTTGGCGGTAAGTTGGATATAAAGAAGGTACTTGCCAGCTGCCAGTCATCAATTTTTGATGTTATGGAGAAGATTACAGGGAAATAAAAATCATTATATTGAAGCTATTTATTATTTATTATTTGTTACTTAAAAGGAGGGTGTAACATGAACAATATTGTATTGTGCCGTATTGACAGCCGTTTGATTCACGGACAGGTCATGACAAAGTGGGTTCAGCAATCACAGGCGAATAAGATTGTTATTATCAGTGATGCTGTTGCCAAGGATTTATTTTTATTGGAGATTTATAAAATGTCAGCGCCTCCGGGCATCGTGATTGAATGCTATGGCATTGAAGATGCCGTTGAAAAATGGCAGAATCATGAATTTGAGACAGGTAAAATCTTATTGCTGCTTCCGGATATTAAAACGCTGAGTGAGTTAGCGGCTAAAGGTGTGTTGGTAAATAAGGTTCAGATTGGCGGCTTAGGCGGCGGTCCGAGCCGAAAGGTCGTTTATCAAAACATTACCCTTGATGATGCTGACGCAAATGCTTTACAGGCATTAAGCAGTCAGGGTGTGGATATTATTTTTCAGACAATTCCAGAGGATAATCCTTTAAAATTTGAAGATGCATTAAATCGGTTTAAACGCTGATCATTCGACGGGATGATCTTAAGGCATTCGTATGCGAAAGCTTAGCTTATGAATATTGCTTTTAGAGAAAGGAGATCAGAAACTTAAATAGTTTCGTAAATCAAATGGGAAATACTTTAATTATTGCCATATGTATGGGGTTGTATTATTGGATTTGCAGATTGCGTTTTGGTTATACTTTTTCAAGCATGCTGCTTCAGCCAGTAGTAATTGGTATCTTTGTAGGGGTGCTTTCAGGAAAAATGGTTGAGGCTATGCAGATCGGCGCGGCTTTACAGCTTGTTTATCTTGGTGTGACATCAACACCGGGCGGTAATGTGCCTAATGATCCGGCTTTAGCTGGCTGTATTGCTATTCCGATCGGTGTACTTTCCGGTATGAGTCCAGAAGTAGCGATTACACTCGCAGTTCCTTTTGGGGTTATTGGTGTATTTGTTGATCAGATTCGCCGTACAACGAATACCTTATGGGTACATAAAGCAGATCAATATGCTGAAGAAGGAAATTCACGCGGTATTTTTACATGTGCTTATATTTTACCTACGATTGTTGGCTTCATCATCCGTTTTCCAATCGTATTTGTTATTGATTTCTATGGTGTAGAGTTTGCTAAACAGGTATTGACTATGATTCCTGATTGGCTGCTGCATTCCTTTGAGGTTATGGGCGGTATCTTACCGGCTTTAGGCTTTGCAATTACGTTAACTGTTATTGGTAAGAAGCAGCTAATTCCATTCTTTATTATCGGTTTCTTTATGGTTAAATATTTCAGTCTTGATGTTATGGCAGTCGCTATCTTTGCAGTAGCTACGGCATCACTCTTATATTTATTCTTATTCAGGAAGGAGGAAATATCATAATGGAAGAGTCTAAAATGAATGAAGTAAGATTAACTAAAAAAGATGTTAATCGGTGTATGAATCGATTATATATCGGTGCTGAGATGTCCAATTCTTATGAACGTCTTCAGGCATTAGTATTTTGTGCTTCCATGATTCCTGCTTTAAAGAAGCTTTATCCTGAAAAGGAAGAGTATGTTCAGGCATTAAAGCGGCATCTGGTTTTCTATAACACAGATTCTATTCCTGGTGGTATAATATTAGGTATCACATTAGGTATGGAAGAAGAAAAGGCAAATGGCGGCAGTATTACTGACGATGCCATCACAAGTATTAAAACAGGTTTGATGGGGCCGGTAGCGGCTGTCGGTGATACGTTGATTTGGGCTGCATACATGCCGATTCTAATTGCTTTATTCCTGCCCTTTGCGAAAAATGGCAATCCGATTGGCGGTATCCTGCCGCTGCTGATTTATCCAATCAGTACATATTATCTGATGAAATATATGACGCAGAAAGGATATCAGCTGGGCCGTGAATCCGTATTGAAAATTTTGAAGAACGGGTCAATGCAGGCGGTAATTTTCTTTGCCAATGTAGTTGGTTTAATGATGATGGGGGCTTTGACAGCGGGTAATGTTTCTATTTCAACGCCGTTAAGTCTATCTGCCAGTGGTTCTGAGTTTGCTTTACAGGCATTTTTAGACAGTGTAGTTCCCGGTATTCTGCCATTAGCCGCAGTTTTCGCAATTTATATTTATATGGCTAAGAAGGGACAAAATTTTAACCGCATTTTATTGGTTATCTTAATTGTTTCAGTTGTAGGATCATTATTAGGTATTTTATAAACTGCTGATGCAGGAAGGAGGAAGTATAATGAAGTTTTTATGGAAAGGTAAGCTTGTTGAACAGCAAGAGATGAATATTGATTTCAATGACCGCGGTTATCAATTCGGCGACGGTATTTATGAGTTTGTGAGAGTGTATAACGGAAAGCTGTTCGCTTTGGAAGAGCATCTGGATCGTTTTGAAAATTCTGCCCGTCTGCTGGATATGAATTTGAATTACACACGTGATGAAATCCGTCAATTCTTCTATGACTTGGTAGAAGCAAATGATTTAGACAGCGGCAATGTATACATGCAGTTTACTCGCGGTGATGGTAAACCAAGAAACCATAATTATCCTGATTTTAAAGATCAGCAATCGGTTGTATCCGGCTGTGTGTCTCATTATTACCGCGGTACGGATAAGATTGAAAATGGTGTGTCAGCAATCTTGTATCCTGATAAACGCTGGCTTCTTTGCAATGCGAAGTCCTTGAATCTGCTTCCTAACTGTATGGCAATTGCTGAAGCAAAAAAACACGGTGCTGATAAAGCGATTCTGTATCGCGATGGTTATATCACTGAAGAACGTGCGGGTAATGTTCTTATCGTTAAAAATGGTGAAGTTTTCACCACACTTGATGGACCTGAGATTCTGCCGGGTATTACTAAATTGCTTGTGCTGCAGATCTGCCGTAAAAAATGTATTCCTTATGAAGAACGCAAATTTACAATCAATGAATTACTGGATGCTGATGAGGTAATTGTTACCGATTCAAAAACAGAAGTTTGTCCAATTATAAAAATCAATGATAAGGTTATTGGTAATGGTCAGCGCGGGCCAGTTACTAAGCTGCTTGATGATGAATATAAGAATTTAATTATTGAGCAGTGCGGCAAAGTAATGTAGCAGGAGGCAGTCATATGAACTTTAATGAGGTACTGGATCAACGCCGATTGCTGCCGTTGTATACAGTCAAAGATTTAGAAGAATGCTTAGCGGTAGGCAAATGCCTCGTTGAAGGTAATCTGCCAATTATTGAAGTTGCTTTTCGTTCTGATTATGCGGCTGAAGGGATCAAGGCTTTATCGTCAATTGATGGTTTGCTGGTTGGCGCCGGCACTGTAAAAACAACAGCACAGGCACAGCAGGCGATTGAAAGCGGCGCGGCGTTTCTTGTTACCCCTGGCCTATCCGCAGAAGTCGTGGAATATGCCAAAGAGCAGAATGTACCTATTGTGGCCGGTGCTGTGACACCTTCTGAAATTATGCAGGCTAATCAGTTAGGTTTAACATGTTTGAAGTTCTTTCCAGCAGATGTATATGGCGGTATCTCAGCATTAAAGGCACTGCATGGCCCTTTCTTTGAATCGACTTTTGTACCGACCGGCGGTGTTACGCTTGAAAATTATAAAGAGTATCTTGCCTTGAATTATGTCAAAGCTGTTGGCGGCAGCTTTATACTACCCAAGGAGCTGCTGAAAGCAAAGGATTGGCAAGGCTTAAGCTCATTTATTAAAGGTTTATAACAATATTAAGCAGGAATTGTTTGATTGACATATCCTGCTTTTTCTTTATGCTTTATAATAGGAATTAAAGGGAGCTGATAGGATGAGTGAATATTCTGAACTGATTAAACATTTTGAACCGCTGCGTGAATATATGCGTGACTTTTATGTTTATGGGTTTAAAGGCCGTGAAGATTTCAAAGGAAAAAGCCTGCGCAGCTATGATAATGAACGGCGCAGGATAGAAAGCTATCTCGGCGATACGATGGCTTTCCGTCAGGAAAAGAACGGTAAAAAGGTATTTTTATCTGTTGACAGCAGTGAGATTTATGAGAATCCATTTTACCGCGCGTTCAAGGCAAAATCATTCACCCGCAATGATATTATGCTGCATTTCTATCTTCTTGATTTGCTTCAAAATGATACGGCTATGAGTGCATCAGAGCTTGAAAGTGCCATTGCCGATCAATATATGTCCTTTTTTGAAAAGCCTGTGCTGCTTGATGTGTCAACCATTCGCAAAAAGCTGCAAGAGTATGAACAGTTAGGGCTGCTGCAATCAAAAATGATAGGTAAGAAAAAGGTCTATATGCGGACAGATTCAATGATTAATCCAGTACCAGCTGTTGACGCGGTACGCTATTTTTCTGAAGTTTCACCTTTAGGAGTCATCGGTTCTACTCTTCTTGATAGAATTAATGAGCCATCCATCGCTTTAGGCTTTAAGCATCACTACATTGTACATGCATTAGAGAGTGAAGTCTGTTATGCCTTATTAGAAGCGATTCATCATCATCAAAGAATTGAAGCAGTCTGTTATACAGGCCGTGCCCAAAATATTAAGCATTCATTGATTCCTTTAAAAATATTAATCAGCGTACAGGGCGGCCGTCAATATGTATGTGCCTATAATACATTAAAGCATCGCTTTATGTCGATTCGTCTTGATAATATCCAATCGATTGCGGTATGTGAGTACAGCGTACAATTTGAACATGCCTTAAAACAGCTGAATCACCTGTTGGAGCATACATGGGGAGTATCATTTAAAGACGGCAGACGTCTTGAGCATCTTGAAATGATATTAGAAATACAGCCATATGAACAATACATTCTTCATCGCGTTGAAAGAGAAGGCCGCATGGGAAAGCTCGAGGCAGTCAGCGATACACTTTACAAATTCAGTATTGATCTTTATGATGCCATGGAAATGCTGCCGTGGATCAGAACCTTTATCGGCCGGATTGTAAAGCTTGAATGCGATAATCCATTAGTGACAGCTACTTTTTATAAGGATTTTAATTTGATGCTGAATATGAATGGAGTTGATACAAGTGCTGTTCAGTGAAATATATAACGCTTATTTCAAAGCGATGGCAGAGCTGCTTACCTCGGCTCTTGATGAATCCTTGGATACTGCGAAAGCCATGGAGATTATTAATCACTGTGCTTTTAAGGAAAGCTTTACAGTAATATTAGATGCTATCAGAAATGAGGAATGGCTGCTGATGAACCGGCAGTATCAAACACCGCTGCACAACGTACCGAGCCAGCCGTTTTCATTGCTGCAGCTGCGTTTTCTTAAAACCATAACCCTTGATCCCCGCTTATCCTTATTTGGCAATATCATTGATTTGCCTGAGGATATTGAACCCTTATATACGGCTGATGATATTTATTATTTTGATCAGATCAAGGATGGCGACCCTTATAAATCCGAGGAATACCGCAGGCATTTTCAAGAAATTCATCACGCGTTAAAGCATCAGAAAATGCTGTCAGTCATTTATCAGGGAAAAGCGAAACGCCGTCATATCAATGTTCATCCATCTAAACTGGAATACTCACTAAAAGACGATAAATTCAGACTGATTGCGTACTGGGAAGGACGTTCAATCATCTTAAATCTTGCCCGTATAGTTGAATGCAGTGAGCTTTCTGATAACTGTATATCATCACTGCCCAAAATGAAGAAAGCATCTGTGACTGTTGAAATCATTGATGTCAGAAACGCGCTGGAACGGGCAATGCTGCATTTTGCCAATTATGAAAAAGAAACACGGCAGATTTCAGATACGGTGTATCATATGAAATGTTCTTATAATAAAAGCGATGAAACAGAGGTGCTGATTCGGATTCTTTCTTTTGGGCCGATGCTGCGTGTTTTAGAACCAGCATCATTTGTTAAACAAATAAATGAGCGTTTGCTAAGGCAGGCTAAACTGATTAAGGATTATGAACTTATTGAAAATCATGATTAAATGAATATCCGCGTCATTGAGAAATTCGATGACGTTTTTTTCTGCATTCTATAAGTTCGCAGCTTTTTTTCCATGATTATCCAGACAGTATCCCGTAAACTATGGGTACAAGGTCATCGATACGCTGGGCGTTTCATTTCCCGCAGTGCCTGAGGTCTCCCGAAAGGTATGCTGGTGATTCTTGGATACAGGTTCGATTCCTGTTCGGATTTAACCATCCGTCTTGGTAAGGAAAACTTAGCCGCAAGGCCCATTGTAGAGACGAAGCTGCACACAGCCGCCATTTGCGGGCTGTAAATAATCTGTCTGCCTTGCCGGTTTTCGGATACCGATGATGAGATCATTAAGCCATAGCTCAGCTCCCGCTTATTGCTTCCATCATCTTAAGAAAGCTGCCGCATTCAGATTATGCAGACGAGTCTAATTAAAGGAGGAACTGTGATGAAACAGATTATAAATGAAAATGAAAGAGGCTTATTATTTAAAAAAGGTTTATTTGTGAAGATGCTGATGCCGGGCTGTGTCCGTTATTTTGGTAAAGCTAAAGAAATCAAAATTGTGTCGCTGAATGATGAATTTCATATCGAAGATTATGATTTAAACATCTTCCTCAGCAACCCTGAGTTAGCGGCTCAGCTTGATCTTGTTGAGATTAAGGATCAAACTTTTGTACTGCACTTTGTAAATGACTGCTTTGTAGGCTGTCTGACAAGAGGCCGCCGCGCGTTCTGGAATGTCTATGATAAACATACATTTGTAACCGTAGATACGTCTAATGCAGAAGTGGCAGAGGATTTTCCAAAGTATTTATTCGCTAAAATCTCAAAGCAGCTTTATACGAAAATTGATGTAGCGGCTCATGAAAAGGCACTCCTTTATATTGATAAGAAATTGAATCGCGTATTAAATGGCGGTACTTACTATTTCTGGAATAATGAATCAGAAATTACCGTTCAGCATGTTGATACACGGCTTCTGCAGATGGATATCTGCGGTCAGGAAATGCTGACGCTGGATAAGGTTACACTGCGCATCAACTTCGTCTGCCGATATGTGGTGAAGGATGCTGTGCGTCTTTGTACGGAGATTGCCGACTTTCAAAATCAGATCTATGTTGTCTTCCAGCAAGTGCTGCGTGAATTTGTCGGAAAGTACCGCCTTGATGAAATCTTAGAGAATAAAGAACAAATGTCGGAATATGTTTATCGGGCAGTCAAGGCAAGAGAAGATGAATTCTATATCAGCATCAAGGATGCCGGTTTAAAGGATATTATTCTGCCGGGTGAAATCCGCAATATCATGAATACTGTGTTAATTGCGGAGAAAAAGGCACAGGCTAATGTTATTACCCGCCGCGAAGAAGTCGCTTCCACAAGAAGCCTGTTGAATACCGCGAAGCTCATGGATGAGAATCAGACGTTATATAAATTAAAAGAACTCGAATATTTAGAGAAGATCTGTGAAAATGTCGGCACGATTACCGTCAATGGCGGCAATGATCTGCTTGCCAATCTTCGCAATCTGATGAAAGGAGATTAACTATGTTAGAAATTAAGGGGAAATACAATCATGCAAAGGTATTTACCGATACCATTGAAGAATCAGCGATTGAACAGATTCAGACTTTATGTGATATGCCTTATACAGCGGGTCTGAAAATCCGCATCATGCCTGATGTTCATGCCGGTGCTGGCTGTACGATTGGAACTACGATGGAAATTAAAGATAAAGTGGTGCCGAATTTAGTAGGTGTAGATATTGGCTGTGGGATGGAGGTTGTGCGTCTGGCAGAAACTGAATTAGATCTTGAAAAATTAGATCAGATCATTCATACACACATTCCATCTGGTTTTCATATCCGTACCCAGCCGCATGCTTACAGTGAAAAAATTAATCTTCATGAGCTGAAGTGCGCGCCTTTTGTCAAGCTTGATCGAGCGGTGAAAAGTATCGGTACATTAGGCGGCGGCAATCATTTCATCGAAATTGACAAAGATGATGAGGGACAGCTGTATCTGGTGATCCACTCAGGCAGCCGGCATTTAGGCAATGAGGCGGCGCATCATTATCAGCGGCTTGGCTGGCAGCGAATGAATCATTTTGATCCTAAAACAATTGCTGATATGATTGTGGAATATCGTCAAAGCGGCCGTGAACAGGAAATACAAAAAGAGATTGAACGCATGAAAAATATCCAGCGTTCAGATATTCCGGCTTCGCTGGCTTATGTTGAGGAGGATTTGTTTGAAGACTATCTTCATGACCTGATGATTATTCAGCAATTTGCGATGCTGAACCGTCAGGCAATCGCTGATGAAATTATGACGGCGATGAATCTGCATGCTGCTGATCAATTTACAACCATTCATAACTATATTGATACTGAAACGATGATTCTTAGAAAAGGAGCAGTGTCAGCCAAAAAGGGAGAAATCCTTTTGATTCCAATTAATATGCGTGATGGTTCACTGATCTGCATGGGCAAGGGAAATCCTGACTGGAATGAATCAGCACCGCATGGCGCCGGCCGATTATTCAGCCGAATGTCTGCCCGTAAGCAGTTTACTCTGGAAGCTTTTAAGGCATCCATGGAAGGTATCTATACAACCTCAATTCAACCGGAGACATTGGATGAATGCCCGATGGCTTACAAAGATATGAATGAAATTATAAAGAATATAGAACCCACTGTGGAGCTTATAAGAATTATAAAACCAATTTACAATTTTAAGGCAGGTGAATAAAATGCGTAATCAGGTGCAGGAAAAATTAAATCAGATTGCTTTGGATCATCATGTGCGTATTCTCTTTGCGGCTGAATCAGGCAGCCGAGCTTGGGGCTTTGCCTCTGCGGACAGTGATTTTGATGTGCGTTTTATCTATGCGAGAGAGTTATCCGATTATTTGAAATTAGAGAAACAGCGGGATGTGATTGAATTGCCGGTAGATGCGGTTTGGGATATCAACGGCTGGGATCTGAAAAAGGCGCTGAAGCTGCTGCATGATGGCAATCCTACGCTTTTAGAGTGGCTGCATTCGCCGATTATTTACCAAACCTCAGACGCGGCAGAACAATTGCTTCATTGTTCACAAAATTTTAATATCCGCCGTGCTGCGTTTCATTATTTGAAGATTGCTGAAAATGTATATGCCCAGTGCAGCAGCAGTCAGATCCATCCTAAAAAATATCTCTATGTAATGCGAGGACTTCTCGCGTGTCAGTGGATACTTGAAAAAGCCTGTCCGCCGCCCGTGCGCTTTACCGATTTGATGACAGCTGAACTGAACGATTCATTGAGTCAGATACTTCTCGATTTAATGGCAGCAAAGCAGCAAGCATGTGAAAAAGATACAATAAATCGAATTGAAGCGCTGGATCTATTCATTGAAAGTCAGCTGATTGCTTTAAACCAAAAGGCTGAAGCATTGGTTAAACAGGATGTACAATCATGGGAGCCATTTAATGATTGCTTTATGCGTATTCTTCAATCATAAATATCGAGATTAGTATAAATTAAATAAACAAAAACCATCGGTTATGTATCCCTGTTGAGCATAATCGATGTTTTTTTTCGCAATTATGTACAAATCCCTGTTGCTCTAAAGTCAAAATATCCCTTATTTTGCGGCCATTATCGCTATTATTAATGATTCTCTTACGCTTTTTCTCTACTCAAAAGAAAAAAGCGTTGCGGAAAAGTATTCGCAGAAATGGAATAATAAAGGCAAGGAGGTATTGTTTATGAGTTTTCCAAAAGATTTTTACTGGGGCGGCGCAACCGCTGCTAATCAGTGTGAGGGTGCATGGAACGCAGATGGCCGCGGCATGGCTTTGACGGATGTCACTACCGGCGGTTCAGTCAAGGAACCAAGAATGATCACTTATATCGGTGCTGACGGCAAACCGGGAAAGATCAGAAGTATGGGCGAAGCGCTCCCTGAGGGTGCTAAATATGCCGTGCTTGATGATCGCTATTATCCAAATCATGACGGTATCGATTTCTATCACCGCTATAAAGAGGATATCGCTTTGTTTGCGGAAATGGGCTTTAAAATGTTCAGAATGTCGATCTCATGGTCACGTCTCTACCCTAACGGTGATGAATTAGAGCCTAATCAAATGGGGATTGAATTCTATCGTTCCGTTTTTGAAGAATGTAAAAAGTACAACATCGAACCGCTGGTTACGATTCACCACTTTGATACGCCGTTATATTTAGAGGAGCATTATGATGGCTGGAACAATCGTCAACTGATCGAATTCTATGACCGTTTTGCGGAAACGTGCTTTAAAGAATACAAAGGGTTAGTAAAATACTGGCTGACGTTCAATGAAATCAATAACACAGTCATGTTCCTTGAAATGTTTGGCAATACAGCAAGTGATGAAATGTATCAGAAAGCGTATCAGCAGCTGCATTATCAGTTTGTAGCGAGCGCGCATGCGGTAAAGAAGGCACATGAAATAGATCCGAACTATGTGGTAGGCTGCATGATCTGCGGCATCACGTTCTATCCGGGAACATGTGATCCTGAAGATATCCTGCTGAACCGTCATACATGGGAAAAGGGAATCTTCTATTGCGGCGATGTGCAGTGCAAGGGAAAATATCCAACCTTTGCGAAACGTTTGTGGGATGAGCATGATGTGCATTTAGATATCACAGATCAGGACTTGATCGATTTGCAAGAAGGTAAGGTAGATCTGTATACGTTCTCTTACTACATGTCGACCGTGGTAACGAGCCATGAAGTAAAGGAAACGGTAAGCGGCAATTTCTCAGCCGGAGCAAAGAATCCATATCTCACGTATTCGGACTGGGGCTGGGCTTTAGATCCAAAGGGACTGCGCTATTATCTGGAAATGATCTATGACCGCTATGAGCTGCCGTTAATGGTGGTAGAGAATGGCTTGGGAGCTTATGATGAAGTGGAAAGTGACGGAGCGATTCATGATCCATACCGCATCGACTACATCCGAGAACATATCCTCGATATGGATAAGGCGATCGAAGCGGGAGTCAACCTGATCGGGTATACGACATGGGGCTGTATCGATCTGGTATCCGCAGGAACCGGCGAGATGCGGAAGCGATATGGCTTCATATATGTAGATAAAGATGATGAAGGCAAGGGAAGCTTTGAGCGCAGCAGGAAAGACAGCTTCTATTGGTATAAAAAGGTTATCGCCAGCAATGGTAAGGATTTAGATTAATTTCCAATTGATTTTTTCTCCTTCTATGCGGAATATAAAGCATTGGAAGGAAATAGTAAAAAGTGGCATAATGGTATCAAGGTGATAACATGTTAAATAAAATCGACTATCAAATTTTGGAACTATTAGCTAAAAATAAAGAAGGCATGTCCAGCAAGAGCATATCCTTTTCATTATCTAAAAGCTCTAAAACCATTCAAAACCGCATCCCGCTGTTAAACGATGAATTGAAATCTTATGGCGCCACAATTCTCGTCAAAAAGGGTATCGGTTATGAATTAAAAATTGATGACGAAGACCTATTTAATATGATATGGCAGCATGAAGAAGCCTCTGAGGATGATGTCATTGATAAGCTCATTCAGGAATTGATTAAAACGGATGGCTATATCAAGGCTGATGATTTAGTTGCAAGTCTGTATATTTCTAAATCAACCTTAACCAAAGCACTGAATCAGCTTCGGGGCATCTTAGCAAACTATAACCTTGAAATTGAGGTAAAGCCTCATTATGGACTTAGAATCCATGGCAATGAATTTGATTACCGCCGTTTTATTTCCAGTAATTATGTACAGAAATGTTTAGTAAAAGAATCAATGTTTAAATCCATTGATGAAGATAACGATGTTTATGAAAAAATAAGAAATATCGTGAACAATGCTTTTATAACCTGTAACTACAGCTTGCCGGAGTATTTAACCGACGGCTTGATCCGCCATCTATACATCTCAATCAAAAGAATTATGAAAGGGAATACGATTGATTTCAGTTTAGAAAGCGCGCATTGTTCACAGAATGAAGATAAGCTGATGGATCTGATTATTCAGCAGCTGGAAGCGGAATTCTCCATTCAATTTAATGATTCAGAACAGGAATATGTGCTGCTGCAGCTGCTTTCTAAGCAGGAAATAGATCAAAAAGACAGCTCACAGGTACCTGAAGAAATCAACGAACTTGTTGAAAAGATTCTGATCTATTTGCGTGATACCATGAATTTTAACTTTCTGAATGACTTCAATCTCAGAATCATGCTCGGTCTGCATCTAGTCCCTTTAAAATTCCGGCTTGAGCATGGCATCGTGTTGAAAAATCCGATTATTGAGGAGGTTCGGCTGCAATGCATCAGCGGCTATGACCTGGCGATTGTCGCGACACATATGATTGAAGAAGCATGGGGTTATTCAATCTCTGAATCAGAAATCAGTTATTTCGCATTGCATTTTGACGTAGCTTTAAAGAAGGAAAAACAGCTGATATCCAAAAAGAAGGTGCTGGTAGTCTGCGGAAGCGGCCGCGCCAGCTCACAGCTGATTTATTATAATTTCCAGCAATACTTCTCCCAATTCATTGAAACGATAGATATTTGTGATGTGAATCGGGTAGAGGCAATGCTTGAAAGTCATCCGATTGATTATATCTTTACAACCGTGCCATTGAAAATAAAAACATCCGTTCCAATCTTTGAATTTTCATTCTTCTTGAATGAGGACAGCATTCAGAAAATCAAGTCGGTGCTGACCAATGAAATTCAAATCAAGGATATCGTACAGTTCTTTAAACCGGAATTATTCTTTACGAATGTGGAAGCAGCGAATAAGGATGAAGCGCTGGCTGCTATCTTTAAGCGTGTGCGTGAAAATATCGAGCTGCCGGATGAGTTTGAGGAGCTAGTATTGGAAAGAGAGAAATTTTCATCCACGGATTTGCTGCCGCATGTCGCGCTGCCGCACCCCAACAAAACATGTACAGAGTCAACCTTCATTTCTGTAACGATGCTGAAAAAGCCTATCGAATGGAATAAGCAGAAGGTCTGGATCATCTTTCTGATTTCGATGAGTAAAACATCCAGTGAGAAATATAAGTTCTTGTATGAATGGATTATAAAGCTGCTGTCAAAAAACAACACGGTTCAGCGGCTGATTGATAACGCTAATTATGAAACGTTTGTTGAGGAATTGATGCGGTTGAATTAAAGGAGGAAGATTGTGAATCAAATACGATTAGAGAAAGCCTATAATTTCAGAGATATAGGCGGTTATGATACGAATGAGGGACTTGTGGTGAAGAAAGGTTTACTGTTTCGTTCAGATGAATTAAGCAAGCTGAGTGAGGCAGATATTGAAACGATCCGCAAGCTGAATATTAAAACGATTATTGATTATCGCTCTGAGCGGGAAAGAGTCAATAATGAGGATAAGCCCATTCCGGGTGCCAAAGTGATCTATCTTGATCCTAAGGCGGATGTCGCGGCGCTGGCAAGTTCGGATAACAAGCATCTGCTTGAACAGCGTACCGACAAGATTACAGCAAAACAGGCCTATGACATGATGTCTTCACAGAATCGTGAATTTGTTTTAGCACCGAGTGCCAAAGCAAGCTACGCGCAGATGCTGCAGCTGGTTTTAGATCCGGCAAACTGTGGGATTGTCCAGCATTGCCGCGGCGGTAAAGACCGCACAGGTTATGGGATTGCCTTAATCTTGCTGCTGCTGGGTGTGGATCAGAAAACCGTTGTGGAAGATTACATGCTTACCAATGTATGCAAGCATGAGAAGAATACACGCAGCTTGGCAGAGGCCTATGAGCAAACACACAATGAAGATTTTGTATTAGCATTGCGTTATCTGAAAGAAGCCAGAGAGGAATTCCTGTTAGGGGCATTAGATATTATTAATAATTCCTATGGCGGTATCGAGCAGTACGCAATCAATGAATTAAATTTCAGCAGGGAAAATATTCAAACATTAAAACAAATTTATTTGGAGGAAAAAATATGAAATTTGACAATTTAAAGGATGGCTTAAATAAATTTTCAATAGCCTTCTCGAATAATGTATATATGAAAGCATTGTCTCAGGGTATGATGGGTACGATGTCATTAATGATGATCAGTTCTGTCTTTACCTTGATTGGCGCAATTGATATTGGGCCGACACAGGCATTTATGGCCAGTACCGGTATTCTGCAAATCTGTAAATTAATTTCTACGATGACGATTGATATCATTTCAGTATATATCGCTTTCTTAGTTGCCTATAAATTAGGTGATATTATGAAGAAAGACGCGCTGAACTGCGGTATTATGGGTCTGCTGGCATTCTTTATCCTGTGTCCGTTAACCTTGACCGTATCGGAAAGTCAAGCCTTCGCTGTCAGCAATTTCGGCAGTCAGGGTGTATTTACAGCGCTGTTTGGTTCACTGTTGGCGGCTCGCTTATATATCTGGGCAGTTGATCATAAATTAACGATTAAGATGCCGGATTCAGTACCGCCGTTTGTTGCGAATTCATTTGCGGCAATTATTCCGGGTATCTTTGTTGCTGTTCTCTTCGCAATCATTGCTTATGTGATGACCTTAACACCATATGGTACAGTAACCGCAATGCTGATGAAGTTCATTCAAACACCATTCATGCATTTAGGCAACAATATTTTCTCAGCAATGATTATTGTGGCATTCATTGAACTCTTATGGTTCTTTGGTATGCATGGTGTAGTTACGATGATGCCAATCATCATGATGCTGTGGATGGAACCGCAGATGGCTAACTTATCCGCCTACGCGGCTGGTGAAACACTGCCTTATTTATTCACTTATGGTTTTGTACTTGGCAACCGCGGCGCAAGATCATTGGCAGTATCACTTCATTGTATGTTTAACTGTAAATCAGAAAGACTTAAGGCAACTGGTAAGCTTGGTTTAGTGCCTGCCTTATTCGGTATTTCTGAGCCGATTAAATTTGGTATTCCTCAGGTTATGAATATTCGTATGCTGCTGCCATTAATGCTGACACCGGCGGTTTCCGTATTATCTGCTTATTTACTTACAATTATTGGTTTTCTCCCTTATACTAATGGTGTAACACTGCCAACAGGTTTCCCGGTAATTATCAGCGGTTTCTTCACTAATGGCTGGCAGGGTATCATCGCGCAATTAGTACAGCTGGTTTTATGTTATATTATCTATATTCCATTCATGCGCAGAGAAGACAAATTCGCATGTGCTGAAGAAGCTTTAAATGAACAGGAGGCATAAGTATGAAAAAAATTGTATTGTTATGTGCCGGCGGCATGTCTACGAGTATCTTAGTTAATAAAATGAAAGCTCACGCGGCTTCCATCGGCAAAGAATTTGATATTGACGCATTCTCAATCGACTCAGCAGCCAATGTGGCAAAGGATGCTGACTGTGTGCTGTTAGGACCGCAGGTTTCTTATCGTAAAAGTGATGTAGCACAGTATGTCAGCTGTCCGATTGACGCGATTGATATGATGGCATACGGTTTGATGGATGGCAAAAAAGTATTGCTTCAGGCATTAAAACTAATGGGGGATGAATAGTGGAAGCATTAGAAAATGTAAGCTTTCAGATTATCAGCTATGCGGGCAGCGCGAAGGCAAAATGCTATGAGGCACTGCAGGCGGTAAAAGCCGGTGATTTTGAGAAAGCGGAATTATTATTAAAAGAAGGGCAGGAGCTGTTTATTGAGGCTCATAAGGTGCATACCCAGCTGATTCAAAAAGAAGCGAATAATGAGGCTGTGACACCGACACTGCTGCTGATCCATGCTGAGGATCAATTGATGAATGCCGAGATTTCAAGGGAATATCTGCTTGAAATTATCGCCTTGCAGAAAGAAGTCGCTCAGCTGAAAAAAGAAAAATAGATATACCAGTTAGGGGCTATTTCTGACCATTCAGGAATAGCTTCTTTTTTCTATTAAAATTGTTTGATAAACTGAACATAACTATTACTAATTTAAGTTGTCAAGGGCATGGCGGCAGATAGGAGGGTTATCTTGAAGCGGGAACAATTTAATCTGAAGCAGGCGGCGCTTGCTTTTGCCGATAAACTGATCGAGCTTTATTTTATCGACCGCAGGCTTGATCGATTGCCGGCTTGTATGAATGAAAAGATATCATGGATCGGTACTGGTGAAAATGAGCTTTGTCAGAATCTGATGGAAGCCAAGCAAGCCTTAAAAGCCGAATTAAAGGAATACAGCGGTTCGTTTATCATCCGCCAGCGGCAAGTATATGCTGTGCCGTTTGATGATGCCTGCATTGTTTATGGGATGCTTGAGGCGGAGCCTGAGGATAAGATGTTTGCGATTGAGAAGCTGCGTTTTTCAATCGTTCTTGACAAGGAGCTGAAGCTTCTGCATCTTCATTTCTCTTATCCGGATATGGATCAAAAGGCTGCCCATTATTATGTTGAAAGCCGTGACAGATCGAATTTACAGGATCTGAAACAAACACTGGTATTACGCAGCCGCCAGCTTGAACTGTTAAACAACAGTCTGCCCGGCAGTGCTCATCAATGCAGGAAAGACGCTCATTTTACGTTGATTACCATGTCTGACAGTTTTTTGTCAATGTTTGGTTATACACGGGAGGAAATCGCAAATCGCTTCCATAATCATTTTATTGAGATGGTTTATCCCAATGATCGTTCAATGATGCTGTCAATGATTCATAAACAGCTGAAAAAGGGCAGTGATATTGAGCTTGAATATCGGGTTTTATGTAAGAGCGGCAAACCCATATGGGTACTGGATAAGGGCAGATTATTAACCGAGCGTGACGGCAGTGAAACCTTTTTCAGCTTACTTATCGAAATCACGCAGCGCAAACAGGCACAGGAAGCGTTAAGGCTGTCCTTAGAGCGTTATCAGGTAATTATGGATCAGGCGACAGATATTATTTTTGAGTGGGATATCGCCAGGGATACGCTGTTTTTCTCCCCTAATTGGTATAAAAAATTCGGCTACGCGGCCATCAGTAAACAGATCAGCCAGCGGATTCCCGTTTCTGAAAATATCCATCCTGATGACATGCATGCGTTTATGAGAATCATGAAGGATACGGCAGCGGGAGTTCCATATTCCGAAACTGAATTTCGTATCCGTGATCGGCAAGGTAAGTATCATTGGTGCCGGATTAGGGCTACCGCGCAGTTTGATGCTGATGGCAAGGCAATTAAAGCAGTTGGCGTCATCCTCGATATTGATGATGAAAAAAGGCAGCATT
Source organism: Dielma fastidiosa (assembly GCF_003475485.1). NCBI lineage: Bacteria > Bacillati > Bacillota > Erysipelotrichia > Erysipelotrichales > Erysipelotrichaceae > Dielma > Dielma fastidiosa. The sequence goes on from NZ_QRQL01000003.1 coordinate 167,745, forward strand.
TAGTGCTGCTGGATATGGCTCAGAAGGATGCCTTGACCGGTCTCTATAATAAAGCCGCAATCGATTCATTAGTAGCCGCCCGGATGCAGAATTGTGAAGCTTCTGGGAAGCAGGCGCTTTTGATTTTAGATGTCGATCATTTTAAATCAGTCAATGATACTTATGGTCATTTGGCGGGTGACAGCTTGCTGGCCAGTGTGGCGGCCGTCATAAAGTCACAGATCCGCAGCTCAGATCTGGCGGGCAGAATCGGCGGCGATGAGTTTTTGATTTATATGGCATCAATCAATGATGAAGAAAATGTACTTCGTAAAGCTGAAAAGCTGTTGTCAGCGCTGGAAGAATTAACCCCATTGCCGAATGCCTTGCCGATCACATGCAGTATTGGCGCGGCGGTATTTTCGTATGGCGAGGGTGATTATCATACGTTCTTTCAATGTGCCGATCAGGCTTTATATATCCGTAAGAAAAGCGGCCGCAAGGGAGTTACCTTTTACCAAGCGGTTAAGGAATGTTCATCCGATCATTTGATGAGCGCGGTGAATGAGGAAAGCAATATTGACCAGGTAGAAATCATGGAGGAACAGCTCGCCCAATATGCGTTCCGTAAATTATATGCGGCAAAGGATATTCATTTAACTATTGAGCGTTTATTAGGAATCATCGGTCATGCCTATGATGTAAGCCGTGTCTATATCTTTGAAAGCAATGACGGACACTCATGTTTTAATACCTTTGAATGGTGCGCGAAGGGAATCAAGCCGATGAATTCCTCAATATCCGTTTCACTGGCTGAAACCGCTCAGCGTTTTGATGAACAAGGCTTATTTTATTGCGCGGAAGTAAAACCGATGTCTAAACATTACCACAGTTACTTGGCCGCCCAGGATTGCTGCTCCCTGCTTCAATGCGCGATATTGGATGAGGGGGAGTTTGCGGGCTATGTCGGTTTTGATGAATGCCGGGAGCATCGCGTTTGGGAATCTAAACAGATTGCCGCGTTTAAATTAACAGCCGATGTGCTGTCAGCTTTTTTGATGAAGCTGCGGCTGAAGCAGGCACTGAAGATAAAATAAAGCCCTCCATGTGGAAGGGCTGTTTTATACTCAGCTATTTAAAATACGCATAAATTCCTCACCGGTAATGGTTTCTTTCTCATAGAGATATTGGGCAAGCTTATCGAGCTTTTGACGGTTAGCGCGCAGTAATTCAAGCGCCTTGTCATGCTGCTGTTTCACTAATTCCATAACCTTCTCATCGATCTTAGCTTGTGTATCCGCAGAACAAGCAAGTGAGGTATCACCGCCCAAATATTGATTTGTGACGGTTTCCATAGCTACCATGCCGAAATCCTCGCTCATGCCATAACGGGTAATCATCGCGCGTGCCAGCTTGGTGGCCTGTTCAATATCGTTTGAAGCACCGGTGGTAATAGAGCCAAAGGCGATTTCCTCGGCGGCCCGGCCGCCGGTTAAGGTCGCAATCTTATTTTCTATTTCAGTTTTATTCATCAGATAATGATTACCCTCATCAACCTGCATCGTATAGCCTAAAGCTCCGGAAGTGCGCGGTACAATCGTGATTTTGGTAACCGGTGCTGATTGGGTTTGTAAGGCGGCAACCAGCGCGTGGCCGATTTCATGATAGGAAACAATCAGCTTTTCATGATCGGTAAGAATCGCGTTTTTCTTTTGATAGCCGGCAATAACGGTTTCAATGCTTTCCTCCAGATCTGCCTGTGAGGCACAGCTGCGGCCGTCACGGACAGCTCTTAGGGCAGCTTCATTAATGATATTAGCAAGCTCGGCGCCGGAAGCTCCGGAAGCCATACGGGCAATCTTGCCAAAATCAACATTCTCAGCAATTTTGATTTTTTTCGCATGCACGATCAGGATTTCTTCTCGTCCCTTTAAGTCCGGTAATTCAACCGGTACACGGCGGTCAAAACGGCCGGGGCGGGTTAATGCCGGGTCTAATGATTCAGGACGGTTGGTAGCAGCCAGAATCATGACACCGTTATTGCCCTCAAAGCCATCCATTTCAGTCAGCAGCTGATTCAGCGTCTGTTCACGTTCATCATTGCCGCCCATCTTGTTGTCACGCTTTTGACCGATGGCATCAATTTCATCGATGAATACAATACAAGGGGCTTTTTCTTTTGCCTGTTTAAACAGATCGCGCACCTTAGAAGCACCCATGCCGACAAACATTTCCACAAATTCTGAACCGGAAATTGAGAAGAAAGGTACATTGGCTTCTCCGGCAACTGCCTTCGCAAGCATGGTTTTACCAGTACCCGGCGGCCCGACCAAAAGGATTCCTTTTGGCATTGAAGCACCAATCTGCTGATATTTATCGGGGTTATGCAGATAATCGACAATCTCGGCAAGATTTTCTTTTGCCTCATCTTCTCCGGCTACATCGGCAAACTTAATGCCTTCGGATGATTTGACATAGATTTTCGCATTGCTTTTGCCAAAGGTTAAGGCATTGGCGCCGCCGGCCCGATTCATCAGCTTCTTAGACATGTATTGCCCGATACCGACAAAGAGCAGAATCGGCAGTACCCATGATAAGATAAAATTAAGAATCGGAGAAGTCTGTTCGATGATTTCACCATAGAAAGGAATCTCAGCATCATATAAACGCTGTGAAAGCTCTGGATCATTGACCATGCCGGTCTTATAAACAACCTTATTTTCAGGATCGGTAAATAAAATCTGGTTCTCACTTTCCTGAATTTCAACTTTACCGATTTCACCGTTTTCACTCATACTGATAAAGGTGCCGTAATCAACTTCTTTAATCTGACGCTGCATCAGATAAGGCATCGCAAATAGATTAAACAGCATCAGAACCAGCATCACAATGCCGTAATAATAAATCAGCGGCTTTTTCGGCGGTTTAATTTCATTCATTTTATGACCTCCTCTTTTTCTTCAATTGTCATCTGCATATCGATTGCCTTTAATGCTGCCAGTCTTGCGTGATCCATGGCAAGGGCGGCATAATCAAGGGCAAATTCAGCATATAAAGCCATCATTTCCGCATTCTTTTCATCGCTTAAACAAGCGCTTGCGGCCTGCTTAAGCAGCTTGTCGCACTGCTGACAGTAGCTTTCCTGAAGCGCTGACAACGCGCAGGCGGCAGCTGAATGACTAGTCTGAGCTTTTTCATTAAGACTTTTTTCCTTTCTCAGATATTCATCCGCAAGCAGCCTGAAGTCATGGCAAAGCTGCTCATGCTTATCTGTTTGTTGATCAAGCGCCAACTGATTTGTCAGCTGGCAGAATTGCTGCTGTAATTCCATCAATTTGATATTCAGCAGGGTCTGACGCATTCTATCACACCTTTCATGAATACTATAAAGGAAAGCTAGGGCTGCCGCCATTCGCAGATTCAGCAATCTGTATTAACAAAATCCCCAAAATGTAAGGATTTGTTACACTTTGGGGATTCTGTTTAGATTAATTAAAATTGATTAGCCTGCCGGATAAAAGCAGATTCAGCTGATGGGCAAAGCGATTAATATCCAGCTGTTTCATCGAACTGTATTCAAGCAGCAGACCGACAATGCCGTAGGTATAGAAATGCACAGCCATCTCTAAATCGCTGAAACTCAGATCGTGAGGTGCTTTGTCGCGGGCCAGCTGCATCATGCCGTCTTGTATCGCATGAAACATCATACGTTCAACCTGTTCTCGGCGCTGTGAATGCATCAGCTTTTTAATGATCTCTTGGTTTTCAGCGGCGGCGGTAATGAAAATCCGCAGTGCTTTTTCAGGATCATCGACAGCTAGACTTTGCGCGAGCATTTCCTGCATTGCCTGCTGCATCGACCATTCAATTACTTCCAAAATATCCTGAAAATGATAATAAAATGTCTGACGTGAAATTCCGCATGCTTCCACCAGATCTTTAACGGTTATTTTATCGACATTTTTACGCTGTGCCAGTGAAACAAAGGCATCGGCAATCACGGCTTTCATATTGATCGGCATGGCTGTGTCTCCTTGATTTTACTAAAATTTTACCATACTTAAAATTAAATGTCTAATCAAGGCAGAGGGATTATTGGCTATGCGAATAGCGCTTTTTGATGATAAATAAAATTATCAGTATCAGCGTCAGGCCGCCAGCCAATAGGAGCGTATAGCTTTTCTTGGGTGTGATGCAGAATATCAATTCACTCTCTTCCATATCGATTTGAAGATAACTGCCGCAGTCGGTAAACGGCTTAGAAACCCATGCTCCCGCATCGTTTAAGACCCATAAGCTAACCTTGCCGTCAATGGGTTTTAAAAGTCTCAGTGTGATGTTTTCACTTTGCTTGGCTCTTAATTGTACTTGCCAGCAATTATCATCCTTAAACTGACTCACTGTCAATAAATCCTGATCGGTAAATGCCCCCTGTGCTAAAACCAGCGGTTTTTCATCGATGCAGACATCACTGGCGAGGACGCTGATCATTGGCTGATACTGTGCTCTCAGAACTTCTGAAAATTGCATGCGATGATAATCAAATGCAGGCCAGCTGGCATAATAGCCGGCCTTTTCCGGAATTGCCGGCAGTGTCAGCGAGCTTAAATCCTCATTAAAATCAAACGGAATTGTTTTGATTGTCTGATTGTCTGCCTTAAAGGTTAAAGTGAATTCAAAGAAGGCGCTGGGAAGTGTATTCAGCTCTTTTAGGGCTTGATAGTCGATTGGCTGAGCGATACCTGCATAGCTGATGCCATCAATTCCGGCAAATCCAGTATCGACAAAATAATTGCCGCTGATCTGGCTGTGCTTGTTTGAAGCGCCGGCGATCGCACCGATGCGGCCAATGCCTTCACTGACTTTGATTAAGGCATAGGAATCAATGAGCGTTGAGGCCATGCCAGCGATGCCGCCAATATAATTATTTCCTTTTAACTCAGCTTTGGCGATACATTGCTGAATCTTGGCATCGGCATATCCGGCAATGCCGCCGACATAGTCACCGCTTGTACTTTCTACCATGCCATAGCCTTCACATTGGCTGACTGTCCCTAAATCAAGGCGTCCGACTAAACCGCCCACATTATTCTTTTTCGCAATGACTGAACCCTTATTGATACAGCCGCTCATGACAGCCTTGGTTTCATAGCGGTAATTCAGCTTGTCGGCAGCCGATGATAAATCATCTTCAGGATCAAGATCAAACTCGATGGCCATTGAACCGGCAATGCCGCCAATATTCACATCACCCTCCACAATATCGTAATTGACTGAATCAGCAACCTTACCGTTGGTTGTGGCATCAATATCCTGATCGGAGGTATCCTCAAAGACATCACTCACTGTATCCGGCTGGGAAAGGGCTTCAATCATCAGATGCATAATGACATTAAACTGATCACTGATCGCACGGATATCGGCAGTCAGGGTTTTCGATGAACGTTCAACCTCCTGATTCAATGATTTCAGGGAAGCGGATATGCCGCTGATCGAAGCATGGAGCTGATTGCTGTCCTGCTGATATCCCGATGGCAGCCGTGTAAACTGAATGGGCTCCTTATCGGCAAGCGCTTTAACTTGCTTGCGTATCTCACGAACCATATCCGAAAAATCATCACTTGTTGATGCGAGTGCGCGTGTAGTTTTCCGCAGCTGAGTATATAATGGCGCTAAATCATCATTGAGTGCTTCTAATTCATCCAGCGCCGATCCCAATTTCTTTAGACCTTCATTAAAATCAGTGCTTGCCTTTTGAACATCAGCCAGCGCATCTGATGCTTCTTTTAACGCTTCTGATACCTTTGTCCAGTCAATTTCATCAATCAGCGTCTTTAGTGCGTCATTGGTTTTAGTGATCGCGCCGCTCATTGCCGATAAGGAAAGTGACAGCTCTTCAAGGGCATCAGATGCATTGCCGCTGCCCTTCATCGCATCCGCAAACCGCTTCATCGCCTCACTGCCTTGATGAGCGGCATCGCTTAATTCCCGCATGCCCTCATTCAGCTGGTTCAGCGCTTCATTTATTTTTTCCTGATCACCGCTGGCCGCCGCGTCACTCAATAGCTGCAGAGCCTTATCAAGCTTATCGGCAGCGCTGGCTAAGGCTTGATTAGCCTTTTTTAAATCATCAAGAGCCAGATTGACTTGATGAATGACAGCACCGCTGTCATCAGAGATGATTTGCAGCTCTTTGATGGCCTTTTCCAATTGTGAACAAGTCTGAGTGAATGAATCAGAAGTGATTTTTAACTTTTTGATGATTGGATCAAGACGATCAAGTGCATCGACGATTAAAGTGCTTGTATCATTGATTGTTTCAATCGTGGAGTCGATGTAATCAGCACTTTGATCCAAAACCCGTTTTGAACTGTCGGCCGCCGCGTCTGCGTAATTTGCCAGGGTGTTAATTTCAATGCTGATCGCGGAGGATGACGCATCGGCATGATTCATGGCATTATCAATCATCCGCTGCAGCTGATCCAGCTCATCGCCAAGACTTTGCAGCTGGTTTCGGGAAATCTGCTGGATAAAAGCCGGTTCCATCTGTCCGACAATACCGCCGACATCCTTACGGCCGAAAATGTGACCGTAATTGCTGCAGCCGGATAAATAACCGGACTGCCGCCCAACGATGCCGCCGACATTATAGCCCATATGCGGATAACCGATCATCGCGTAATTGATACAGCTTTGAATGATGCCGGAGGAATAACCGCTGATGCCGCCGGTATCTGTATGAGTATTGATCGGCTTCACGTTATTAAAGGATTCCAATTGATTCAAATCGAGGTTTTCCAGATCCAGCGTATTTTCTTTTGCGGATGTGTTGATTCGGCAGCGATTTACACATTTGATAATACTGCCGAAATTCTCGCCGCTGATGCCGCCGGTATACTTTTCACCGCCCAGCGTGCCGGATACCTCACAGTTGGCGATTCTGCCGCTGTCCTGATTAATACCGGCAATACCGCCGATGATCGCGTCGCCATAGATCTTGCCGTAAAACTTGCAATTAATAATCCGTCCATAATTTTCGCCAGCGATACCACCGAAAATCTGCCGTCCTTCATCAGCGGCAATCGCTGATGAAACATTGAGATTTTGAACAATACCCTCAGCCTCTATGATGCGGAATAAGCCCTTAATGGGTACGTTAGCGTCAATTTGAATGCCGGTAATTGTATGTCCCTGCCCATCAAACATACCGCTGAAAATAGGAACCGATGTAAATTCCTGTTCCGTGAAATCGAGATCGCAGTCCAGATAGACGCTTTTATTGCGCGACCATGTATCAAGCCTGCTTAATTGCACAAATTCATTAAAATCTTCGATGGATTTGATGTGTATCATTTCCGTTTCCGCCTGCAGTTTCTGTGGGAATAAAGCAAAGATCATCATGAATGTAGTGATTATGCAGATGCATTTTTTAAGCCTTCTCATCATCAATCACCTCACTTGCTGTCTCAATTTTGCCGGCTTCAATGGCAGCGCTGATCGTACCTTGTAACGTGCCTTTGAAATCTGCGTCAATCATACCCGAAACATAACCGCGCACATGGCCGTTCATTTTAATTGATCCAGTCTGTGTCTGCAGGCGGGATGGCTTTTTCAATGTAAACGCGGTTTTTTCAATAATCATATCACCAAGCATCAGAATCTGCGGCAGAACACCCATCACTAAGAGAATGGAAAGAATTGTGCCGCGGCCCAGACATGTACCGATGGAAGAAATCGCCGGATCACTGGACAGCTGACCGATCAGCGTACCCGCAGATGCCAGCATCATGCCGGAGGTTACAATCGTTGGGAACGCCTGATTCAGTGCCTCAACCATCGCATCCGCAATCGGCATTTCCTTTTTCAAAGAGGTGTAGCGATTAGTTATGACAATGGCATAATCAATATTGGCGCCCATCTGGATTGAACTGACAACAAGATAGCTCATAAAGAAGAGATTGGTTTTACTGAGATATGGAAAGGAGAAATTCATCCAGATACTGCCTTGAATTACCAGAATCAATAAGATTGGCAGACCCGCTGATTTAAAGGTAAACAGCAATACGATAATGACAAAAACTGCTGATAGGATACTGATCAGAATATTATCATTGCTGAAGGAGGCGGAAAGATCAAAATCATTGGTTGAATTGCCAACCAGATAGAGATCTTCAGAATCATAAAACTCTCTTGCACACTGATGGATTTCCTGCAGAAAAGCAAATGTTTCAGGGCTTTCTTCAGGCAGATCAAGATAAATCAGAATACGGCTGTAATGTTCACCCAAAAGCTGTACCTGAGCATCAGTCAGCTGATTATGAATATCCTCCAGCTCTTCATCTAAATCGGCGGCCAGACTCACATAGCCAGCTTCCTTTTGATCGTAGAGGAACATAAACATATCAATTAAAGGAACGCTGTAATTATCAATGCCGCTGACAATCTGACCATATGTTTTCTGATCCGCAGCATAAGCGCCATAAAGCAGGCGGGCAATTTCAATATCTAAATCCGTCAGTTCCGCAAACTGGCGCGGTGATAATGTATCCGTCAATACATAACCATCCATTGCCTCAATATTAGCAAGACCCATCACTGATTGGACATGTTCCTTTGCTTCCAGTTTGGCAAGCAATTTAGCTTCCGTTTTATAATCGCCGCTTGGCACTAGCAGCGCCATCATGTTGGTACTGCCAAAATTAGCTTCAATCTTATCCGCGGCAATTTGACTTTCATTCTGTTTGGCAGTTGTCAGTGTACTGTATCCATACACATAAGGACAGCGGTTAGAAAAGATAAACGCCCCAACCAGCAAGAATACAAAGATCGGCGGCACGATTTTCCTTGTCTTTACCGTCAGCTTCCCCCATGCGCTGATCTTGGGCACAAAGCTGCGGTGGTGGGTTTTATCAATCCATGGACTAAACAGCATCAGCAGTCCCGGCATCAGCGTAAAGACACAAAGAATACTGAACAGTATCGCTTTAATCAAAACTAATCCCATATCATAACCGATTTTAAACTGCATAAACATCATAGCTATCAAACCGGAAATCGTAGTCAGACAGCTTCCGGATATTTCTGGTATCGCCTTGCTTAATGCGGTAATCACTGCCTCTCTGGCTGGTTTGGTTGTTCTTTCTTCGGTATATCGATGACAAAGGATAATTGCGTAATCTAAGGCCAGTGCCAGCTGCAGCACAACCGCGATCGAATTGGATACGAAGGAAATTTCACCAAAAATGAAATTAGTACCCATGTTTAAAATCGCGGCGGCAGCGAAAGTAATCAGCAGCACCGGGATCTCCATATAAGTATGCGAAGTAAACAGTAAGACGGCAATTATAATCACAACGGCTATAATCATTACCACATTCATTTCAGAAGCAATTTCATCAGACTGTGAGCTGCCTACCTCACTGACGATATACACATCTTCATCAACCAGCATCGCTTTAATTTCATTCATCGCCTGAATACTGATTTCATCATCACTTTCACCATCAAAGGTGACAGAAAATAAAGCTGATGCATTATTAAAATGATCCTTACTTTCATCAAACTCCACACTCTTAACACCTTGAATTTTAGTTAATTCATCACTTATTTTCTCTGCCTGCTGGATGGTGAGATTATCAACCATGACCTCGGCGCTGCCAAATGTCACAAACTCCTCATCCATGATTGTCAAGCCCTGCCGTGTCTCAGTTTCTGCCGGTAAATAAGATGTCAGATCATCATTGACCTGAACCCAGCCTGTGGAAAAAACACAAAAAATGGCAAACCCGATGAATGCCAAAAAGAAACCATTCCGTTTATCAACAATAAAAGCCGCGGCAGTGTCTACAAAACCTGGCTTTGCTTCTCCTGTTTCCTTTTTCAAACCCATTCCTCCCTTGATGAAAGATACGATTTTTCATTATCGTTATCTGTATGATCAAGCAATTAACGTAATTGCCGATAGGTATGCTTTTATGAATGTATACTAGCACTGTCATGGCATGAAGAAAATCGACAACTTTCTTGATTTGTCTGAATTTAGACAAAATGAAGCATTTGTATAACAGCTATGCAAGTGATATACTTTTCATGCGGAAGCTATAAAATAATACATAACTGGCTGCTGCCTTGATAAAAGCTGAAACAGCCGCCATTTAATAAGATTGCTTTGATTATCCTTCTCATAATATGAGTGCGCGGGGCGTTTGGTTATTTAAACAGAATGATTTTTCTTAGCTCTAAAGGATGACTGTTTGTCCTGTTGAATTATATTGAGGAAAATGAGGCGGTATGCAACTCACGGCGATGATTTTGGCCTGAGATAGTTGGATAGGGTAAGAGATTTATGAGGTAAATGATGAACTTTTATATATAGCTGCATGAAGGTGTGATGTAATCGTGTGTGCGAATGTGTGTTTGCAGGAGGAAATCAGTATGAGTGAGTGGTTTACTATTGAAAAAATTGATGATCAGACATACGCCATCAGTGAATATAAGCATTGGGAACAGGTGCATTCTTATTTGGTAATAGGTGATGAATCGGCCTGTCTGATTGACAGTGGTTTGGGTGTGGAGAATATTCACGAAGCTTGTAAACAGCTGACATCCCTGCCGATAATGACAGCGACCACCCATGTGCATTGGGATCATATCGGTTCACATCACGCTTTTGATCAGATTGCGGTTCATGAAAAGGAAGCTGATTGGCTGCGGCATTTTCCGATTCCATTGCCAGTGGTAAAGGCTAATTTACTGCGCGATCCCTGTGGCTTTCCAAAATCCTTTGATCCATCAGCTTATACGGTTTTTCAGGGTGAGCCAACGCGTATTCTGCATGACGATGATGAAATAAAACTGGGCGGCAGAACTTTGCGGGTAGTGGCCTCTCCCGGCCATTCACCAGGTCATGTCTGTTATTTTGATGAGGAAAGAGGACAATTATTTTCCGGTGACCTTATCTATGCCGGCTGTCTCTATGCTTTTTATCCAACGACCGATCCAATCGCTTTCCGGGCTTCAATACAACATGTGAAAACTTTACATGTCAAACGGTTATTGCCAGCTCATTATGCTTTGGATATACCAGTATCGTTAATTGATGAAATTGATGAAGGCTTTACGATGATTGAAGCAAAGGGCTTGCTGAAGCAGGGAAGCGGACAGTTTGACTTTGAACATTTCAGTATTCACATTTAAGAGGAATGAATTTAGAAAAGCATGAATAAGCAGTACAGCGAACCGTGAATCATGGAGTACATAAGCTGAAACCAAAAGATGCTGTAAATTTGATTTATAGTTTGTGTATCACCGGTTTTATTCTGATTTTGTTAAGTTATCCTCTTGCTGCCGCTTGGCATCCTAGTGGAAGGTTCTTCGGTTGTGTGTAATTTACTTTTCTTTAAGTGTCCGCATTGCGGCAGACATCTTGGCCAAACAGCGGCGATTATTGTCAGCACTGTGGAAAAAGGGTTAATGATTAATTGCATGAAGCTTGAAAGAGATATAATTCTTAAATTGAATGAGTTGACTTTCTGTGCTTTGCGCATATAATGGAATTAGTAAAACAAATAAATATGTGGTAGGTGAGGCTACTACAGGGATATGGGTTGCTGCCGCAAAATAGTGGAGACACTATGCGTTGGTTAGCAGGCTGCGTCGGTTCAAGGCGTAGTCTAATGCAATTTCATGGTCAACAAACCACGCCCTGTAAAGCTAAAGCTTGGATGACAGACAATCTTTTTTATGTTCGCATAAAGACTCTTTGTCATCGCACAGGGAGTTTTTTTATTTGTCTGGAAAGGGGTGACAGAAATGGAATCAGGCTGCAGTGGCATAGGACATGATGATGGACATGCCCGAGTGAGTATCCTATTGACAGAAAGTGATCAAACCTGCATCTTGATCCTTTCTGACCTTTAATCGTGGGCAGGTTCACCTTCTTGGCTTATGTCGTTTTCTAAAGCAAAGGAGGATAAGAAAATGACATTCAAGAAGTTATTAACACAAAATAATTTAATTAAGTATAGAAAAAATGAAGCAGATAAAAAAAGACTTCAATTAAAACAGCGTTTATCAGCGTTATCTTTACTGAGTGAAGAAGCGCTGTTGCAGGAATTTAATCAAAGCATGAATGGTTTTAATGAGGAACAAGCTGAACTCATGCGTGAAAAATATGGGACGAATACGCTGCCGAAGCAGAAGGCTGATTGGGCTGGACTGCGTCTTTTGCGCTGCTTATTTACACCTTTTACCTTAATCCTGATCGCATTGATGGGGATTTCCGTTATTACTGATGTTGTGATGGTAAGTGCTAAGGATCAAGACTTTTCTAAGATCATTATCATTTTTGTGATGATTACCCTAAGCACTGTTATACGTTTTATTCAGGAGACTAAATCCAGCCGGGAAGCTGAGAAGCTGAATGAAATGGTAGAAACAACAACCTTGGTTTATCGAAATCAGAGTGCGAAGGAAATTCCCGCGGATGAAGTAGTTGCCGGTGATTTGGTGCGGCTGGCAGCTGGTGATTTAGTCGTTGCTGATGTAAGAATTCTGCAGGCTAAGGATCTGTTTATCTCACAGGCTTCATTAAGCGGCGAGAGTGATCCGCTTGAGAAGCAGGGGATTGCTTTGAGTGAGCCGGCGGCATCGGTAACCGACAGTGAGAACCTTGCTTTTATGGGCAGCAATGTAATCAGCGGCTCAGCGTTATGTATGGTTATCGCTGTTGGCTCTGATACTTTCTTTGGCAGTATGGCAGAAAGCTTCAGTGAACCGCAGGATGCCACCAGCTTTGAAAAGGGTATGAATGCGGTCACTAAAATATTGATGCGTTTCATGCTGGTTATGGTACCTGTCGTATTTGTAATCAACGGTTTTACTAAGCATGATTGGCTGAGTGCCTTCATGTTTGCGGTATCGATTGCTGTCGGCATGACGCCGGAAATGCTGCCGATGATTGTAACAACATGTCTGGCCAAGGGCGCGTTAGTGATGTCGAAGCAAAAGACGATTATTAAAGATTTAAACGCTATTCAGAATTTTGGCGCGATGGATATTCTGTGTACTGATAAAACCGGTACCCTGACGTTAGATAAGGTTGCCCTTGAATATCACCTTGATGTTTTAGGCAATGAAGATTCAAGAGTGCTGCGTCATGCCTTTTTAAACAGCTATTTTCAGACAGGATTGAAAAATCTGCTTGATGTGGCAATCATTGAAAGAACCTTTGCGGAGGCAGAGCATGATGAAGCTTTTGCGGCTTTAAGCAATCTGTATGAAAAGGTAGACGAAATTCCCTATGATTTTAACCGCCGCCGTATGAGTGTGGTTGTTAAGGATGGGAATGGCAAGACACAGCTGATTACTAAGGGTGCTGTAGAGGAAATCTTAAAAATCTGTACCCATGTGGAAATTAATCATCAATCGGTTATGATGAGTGAAGAGCTGCGTGTTCAGATTTTAAAAACCGTTGCTGATTTTAATGATCAGGGACTGCGGGTACTGGCTGTCGCGCAGAAAACCAATCCGCGGGAGGCTGGTATGTTTGGCGTAGAAGATGAAAAGGATATGATCTTGATCGGTTATCTTGCTTTTCTTGATCCGCCAAAAGGCAGTGCAAAGAGCGCGATAGCCAGTCTGCATGAATATGGTACTGAGGTAAAGGTTCTAACCGGTGACAGTGATCGGGTTACCCGCAGTGTCTGTGAACAGGTGGGAATCGATACCGGTCATATTGTATTGGGTTATGAAATTGAAGCGATGAGTGATGATGAATTGAAAGTGCTGGTTGAGGAATGCAGGGTTTTCGCAAAGCTGTCACCGGATCAAAAAGCGCGGATTGTCGCACAGCTAAAGGCGAATGGCCATACCGTGGGGTATATGGGTGACGGCATTAATGACGCCATGGCAATGCGCCAAGCAGATGTCGGCATCTCAGTAGATACAGCGGTGGATATCGCGAAGGAAACGGCTGATGTCATTTTGCTTGAAAAGGATTTAATGGTTTTGAAGGAAGGTATTCTTGAGGGACGCCGCACCTATGCGAATACGATTAAATACATTAAGATGACGGCCAGCTCAAGCTTTGGCAATATGTTTTCAGTGCTCTGCGCCAGTGCATTTCTGCCTTTCTTACCGATGACATCGATACAGCTGATCCTGCTTTCACTTGTATATGATCTCTCCTGCGCGGCAATTCCATGGGATAATGTAGATTCAGAATTTCTGCGTCAGCCAAGACCATGGGCTGCTGAGAGCATCAGCAAATTTATGCTTTGGATGGGCCCTATCAGTTCAGTATTTGATATCTGCACCTATCTTCTGCTTTATTTTGTAATTGCTCCAATGGCAGTGAAAGGTGGCTATCATACGCTTACTGATCAAAGCAGCATCACCTTGTTTATTTCTGTTTTTCAAACCGGGTGGTTTATTGAATCCATGTGGACACAGACGCTTGTGCTGCATACACTGCGCTCAGCCAAGCTGCCGTTTATACAGACAAGAGCTTCTAAGCCGGTTACTCTGCTGTCATTAGCGGGCATCTTCCTGCTGACGCTGCTGCCATCCACCCAAATCGGCGAGGCCTTAGGTTTAGTCAGCATGCCTTTGATGTATTATGGCTGGCTGCTGCTGATCGTAGCTGGTTATCTGGTTATTACTACAGTTGTGAAGGTTTTCTATATCCGCCGGTATGGGGAATTATTATAAGTAAAACATCGGGTCTTGGGCCCGATGTTGTTTTAATATTTAATCAGCAGATTTTCATTTGTTGAAATTCACTCATCTTTCTTATATTCAAGCAGATCGCCCGGCTGACAATCCAGTACCTCACAGATAGCTTCTAATGTAGAAAAGCGGATCGCGCTGATCTTACCGGTTTTGATCTTGGATAAATTGACATTGGTTACCCCGACTTTTTCCGATAATTCATTTAATGAAATTTTGCGATCTGCCATAACCCTGTCCAATCTTAATATGATAGCCATAATATCACTTACAATGTCTCATCAGATAACTGCTGAAGCAAAGCGCCGTATTCAAATATTAAAGCGATTGCAAAAAGCAGCAGGGCAGCGATAATAAAAGCCGGGTCAGGGACTTGTGAAGCAGGGGCAGAGTCTGCAAAGGAAGCATAGAAGCCTTTACGTGCGATGACCTCTACAAAGGCATAGACGATCATACCGATACCTGCTTTCTTTAACTTAATAATATTGTCAGCCTTAAAGGGACGGGCATCGTTTTTAGTTGATTTGAAAAATAAATAAGCATGGCGTATGATCAGCATCAGCATCAAGGCTGATACCATGTCGATGCCAATTTCAGCACATAAAACACCTTTTGAATTCGCATGAAGTGCAATCAATAAAAACTGATAGAACTGACTGCTTTCAGGCGAACTGATTAATAGCCATAAGAGGGCAATCAATGAAACAATAAAATCCAAAAGTAAAAACGCACCGATAACTAATGACACAGCTGCGATGATACCACTTCTCTTTTTTAACTTATCCTCTAAAGTCTGCATGAAGAATACCTCCTGTTGATACTTGAAGTATATCACTCATAGTTACGATAGTCAAATAAAATTTAACGATAAACATTAAATAATATCTGTTTTACGATTAATTATTTATGCTTGATGATTAACTTTACGCTGGCTGGATAACAGTGTGTCCTTCATACAGCTGCGATTTCATGAAAGATGCTGACGATCCTGAAGCAGGACAATGCCAATACAAAGCATACCGATGCCCAGTAATGTGAAGCCGGTGTGCAAATCAAGCTTGTCAAGAATCGATAAAACTAAGACTGCTGTACCCATAGCCACGACGATTGCTTTGAGAACTATCTGTATCACTTCATTGATACGATTCATGATGGATTCATTTTTAGGACATGCTTTTCCCTGCATTAACTCATCAACTGTGACATTTAAAATTTCTGCTAATTTAGGCATTGAATTAATATCCGGACATGACAGATCGCGTTCCCATTTTGATACTGCCTTATCTGTCACATTCATTTTATCTGCGAGCACTGCCTGCGTCATTCCCTGTTCCTTACGCAGTGA
Source organism: Dielma fastidiosa (assembly GCF_003475485.1). Lineage (NCBI taxonomy): Bacteria > Bacillati > Bacillota > Erysipelotrichia > Erysipelotrichales > Erysipelotrichaceae > Dielma > Dielma fastidiosa. The sequence continues at coordinate 183,796 of NZ_QRQL01000003.1, forward strand.
CGCGATCATTTCACCTAGTGTTTGTTTTTTCATTTTGTTTTCTCCTTTAACATAAGCTCATTGTAACAGATGCGCTCAGCGGCTCAACCGACCATCAGTTTACCTTTCAGATTTTTTGGTTTACCTGCAGTTTACTGATTAATCAGATTACTGGTATATTCAATTTTATTACTCAAAACATCATCATAATATTGCTGTTTAGCATCTATATAGGCAATACTTTCATTGATTTGATTTAACTGTGCAAGCAATGCCTGTTTTTTATCGGCTAAAATCATTTTACGGGTTGGAATTGATGAGCTTCCCATTAAGCAAAGAGTGACATAATGCTGCATTTCTTTAATTCCCATTCCACAGTTTTTTAAGCATGATAGGCTTCTTATCCACTCAATATCTCTTTCATCAAATACTCTATAATTATGATTATCTCTTTTCACATTGGGAACAAGGCCTTCATTACAGTAAAATTTCAGCGTTTCATAAGTAAGACCTGTTTTTAGACAAGCTTCTTTCATGTTGAACATTTTGTTTCTCCTTTTTTTAAATAAGTATTGACCGGTAGTTACTACCGACATGTATAATCCAATTGTAGCTGAAATAAAGCAGCTGTCAAGGAGGAAATATTTATGGAATATGTATACTTAAGTAACGGTGTTAAAATGCCCAAGTTGGGTTTTGGTGTTTTTCAAATAGCAAAAGAGGATTGTGAACAATGTGTATTAGATGCAATACAAGCAGGTTATCGCCATTTTGATACTGCACAATCTTATTTTAATGAGGAAGAGGTTGGGAATGCCATTAGTAAGTGTGGAATACCAAGAAATGAATTTTTTATCACAACGAAGGTGTGGATCGATAACTATGGCTACGATAAGACAAAACATTCAATTTATTTGTCGATGGAAAAGCTTAAGACGGACGTGATTGATTTAGTCTTATTGCATCAGCCTTTTAATGATACTTATGGTTCCTATCGTGCATTAGAGGAATTATATGAGGCAGGTAGAATCAGAGCTATTGGTGTCAGCAATTTCCCGCCTGATCGCTTAGTGGATATTGCTGCGTTTAACCGTATCCAGCCACATGTGAATCAAGTAGAAACAAATCCGCTTAATCAACAGATCAAAGCACAGATGAATATGGTGAAAAGAGATGTGCAGATCGAAGCATGGGCTCCGTTTGGGGAAGGTAAAAGCAATATGTTTGCGAATCCGGTATTAAAAGCAATCGCAGATACCCATGGTAAGTCAGTAGCACAGGTTATTTTAAGATGGCTTATGCAGCGAAATGTGGTAGCATTAGCTAAATCGATACATATTGAGCGAATGAAAGAAAATATAGATATTTTTGATTTTCAGCTTTCAGAAGAGGAAATGTGTAAAATTGCGCAATTAGATACAGGTACCAGTTTGTTTTTTGACCATCAAACACCAGAAACAGTTGATATGTTTGTGAAAATGATTCAGGATCGTAAGAATAAAATATAAAAAGCTGATGAGCATCATTAATGGTTGAACTATTGTACCGTTTTGTGAAAAGGTTTAAGATTAAGAAAAAAGGAGGATCACTATGAAGGTATTAATGATTAACGGCAGTCCGCATCCGACAGGGAATACTTCAATCGCGCTGAATGAAATGGCAAAGATTTTCAGTGATGAATCAATTGATACAGAAATCCTGCAGATTGGCAGCCAGGCAATCCGCGGCTGCATCGCCTGCGGACGGTGTCATGAATTAGGAAGATGTGTATTTGATGATAGCGTCAATGAAGCAGCTTTAAAATTTGCAGAATGCGATGGCCTGGTGATCGGCAGCCCGGTCTATTATGCATCAGCAAACGCGACGCTGATTGCCTTTTTGGATCGTTTATTTTACAGTACGAGCTTTGATAAAACGATGAAGACAGGCGCCAGTGTCGTTGTGGCAAGACGGGGCGGTTTATCCTCAACCTTTGATGAATTGAATAAGTATTTTACTATTTCCGGCATGCCGGTTGCTTCCAGTCAATATTGGAACAGTGTTCATGGCAGAAGTGCCAATGAAGCGCTGCAGGATGGCGAGGGTCTTCAGACAATGCGCACGTTAGCAAGAAATATGGCGTTTTTAATGAAGAGCATCGAGTTGGGTAAAGCGGCTTATGGCCTGCCGGTTAAGGAAGCGGCTGTGCATACTCACTTCATCAGATAGTTTTCAAAAAGAATCAGAAAAAAAGGTATACGGGTGTATGCCTTTTTGTATGCTTATTTGATTTTGTCGATGATCTCACTGGCCGCTTCTTGATCAAGAATCACGGTTACATCCTGATGCAGCTGAAAAATTGAAACCGGAAAATCTTGCGTAATCGGTTCAAAGAATGCCTTTCGCGCCGTCTCTGCCTTTGCTTTGCCAGACAGGATGAAGACGATGCTATCAGCGGCCATGATCGTTTTTGGCCCCATTGTAATATAATGCTCGGGAATTCTTGTCTCATCATCAGAATTCAGGTCCTCATGAAGCAGCTGAACCATCAGATCCTCAATCACCTTGGTCGCATGGGCATCAATCGTGTGTACACCCTCATCCCAGCTTTTAAATGTCTCCGGCTGATTGCCGCAGAAATGACCATTTGTGCCAATTCCCATCAGCACCAAATCCAGTCCGCCGTCCTGTTTGATTTCATCATCAACCAAATCTTTGTTCACTTCAGTCAGATTGTGAATATGGTCATCCGCAACATTTGCCAGATTGAAATATTTGCTGTCCAGACTGGCACGGCAGATTCCCACCGGATCATCCTTATACCAGAATTCATCAAAAATATAATAATGCACATGATTGAAATAAGCCTTATCTCTTGTCTGCGCGGCAAGCAGCTTATAGCCCTCAACCGGTGTTTCGCCAGTGGTGATCGCAATGTTCACCCTTTTTTTTGTGCTGTGCATGTGCTTCAGCATCAGCTGAGCCATCACCTGACTCAATTCCTGATAATCTTTGGTAACTATAAAACGCATAATGAACCTCCCTTTATTAATAACTTCACTCTATCGCATCCATGCTTTATTTAGCGTCACTGTCAGCAAGTTAAACACAATCATTGGTAAAATCATCACTATTATTTAAAGACTAAACCTAATTCTTCAGATTGTATTATTTCTCAACACAACCTGAAATTTTTGTCATAAATGCTCTTTTTTTCTGTGATGCTGCCAAAATCTTCCAAGCTAACTGCAGATTAGTGTCGACAACAGTACATCTATTTAAAGTAAAATTAAATTAAACCTCAGTCTATGATGAAATTAAGCGGCACTGTGCTGAAACCGTCAACACATGCCACACAGGGGAAGTCATTTGTTTATGATAAAGGCAGATGAAGGGCTGTCTTTAAGAAAGGATCTACGATGGATAAAGCAACAAAGAGTGAAATTTATGATTTGATACTTCAATGTACCTTAGAATTCTGCAGTTCACAAAAGCTGAACAGTGATTCAGCAACACTGGGGGAACGTCTGAATATATCAAGATCTTTAGCTTCACAATATCTCAATGAATATTTTAAAGACGGCACATTCATTAAGATATCAACACGGCCGGTTTATTTTCTGGATAAGAAAACCGTGGAGAAAAGTTTTCGCATCGATTTAAAAAGCAATGAATTCTATGATGTGAATGAATTGATTCAGCTTGTTGAAAAGGGACTGCTTGCGCAGAAAAGCTTCCTGCAGGCGATTGGCCATGATACATCACTGGCTTACTGCATCATGCAGTGTCAGTCTGCCATCAAATATCCGCCGAATGGACTGCCGATTCTCCTTTACGGTGAGCATGGTGTCGGCAAGACTTATCTGAGTCATTTGATTTATCAGTATGCCTTAGAAGAAAGAATCATTCCGGATGACGCGAAGCTGATGTTTCTTCATGAAGCTGACAGCAATCTTGATGATTATAAAAAAATCTTTGGCTCGATTCGTATTCAGGGCGATAAGAAACTGCTTCAGGAAGGACTGCTGGCTAAAGCGAAGAATGGTATTTTGGTGATTGATCATGCGGAAACATTGTCGGATAAATGTTACCGGCAGCTGATGAGTTATATGAAAAGCGGAGACTATACGGTTGAAAACTATGGCAGCTTTCATTCCGCGACCCGCTTAGTCATGACAAGCTGTGTTGATCCAAAAGAAAATATTGACAGTCTGTTTCTTCATAATGTACCGATTTTATGTCAGATACCGTCATTGGAAGAACGGCCGCTTGAGGATAAGGAAGCGTTTGTGATTCACTTTCTAAAAGAAGAGGAGGAGAATCTCCGCAAGCAGATTTATATCTCAAGCAAAGCATTTGCGGCTTTAATTGAGGGACATTATAAGAATAACATTGAGGAATTGATCGGCTGCATTAAGACCAGCTGTGCGAATGCCTATCTGGCCAGTGATCAAGCTATGAAGAAACTGGAAATTTATTTGTATCATTTACCGGTATCAGCAATCAGTACCGTTCTGCCAGTGAGTGAGGAAGAAAATCTGATCTGCGTCGATCAGACGATCAATCACAGCATCAGCGGTAAGCTGCTGAGTTACTTTGATTATATGCTTGAATTATTTCATGAGTATGAAAAGGGGAATCTGAGTGATAAGCAATTCAGTGAGAAATGCTTTGAAGGCATGAATCAGTATTATGACTACATTGTATTTGAAAGAAAATATACCAATCCCAGAGTTTCCGCTTATGAAAAATTAATTGTGAATATCTTTGAGAATATGCTGGATCAATATGATATTTATATTCCTGCCAACTGTGCCTTTGTCATTGCCAGAATCATTTACAATATGATGCAGATGGTATCAAGCATTAAGGCATGGGAACTAAAAAATAAGGAAAGCATTCAGCATCTCTTAAATTGTCTTAAACAAAATTATGCCGCGGAGGCAAGTGTGGCTGTTGATGTGCAGCTTAAAATCAGGCAAACGCTCGATATTGAATTAAATATGATGAATCTCGCTTTTCTGATCTTGAATATTCAGTTTTATAACCGTGAAATGAATCGTTATCTATATAACTGTATGGTTCTCGCGCATGGATATTCCACTGCTTCCTCGATTGCTGATGCGGCGAATAAGCTGGTCGGCTCACATGTGATGGACGCGATTGATATGCCGCTGAATACATCGGTGGATGAATTAATCTGCACCTTAAGAAAATATATCCGCCGCCGCAATCAGAATAAAGATTTGATATTAATGGTGGATATGGGGTCTTTAGAAGATATCGGCAATCAGATCAGTGATATCGCGAATATGCGGATCGGCGTCATCAACAATGTTTCTACTAAAATTGCCGTCAATATCGCTTATAAGGTAAAGCAGGGACTTGAAATGAATGAGATTTTTTCAAGCATTACCAAGGAAACCTATTTAGATACCAAGATTATCAGTAATGTGAAACGGAAAAAAGCGATAATCTTTACTTCTGAAACGGGTGAAACAGCGGCTGAGAGAGTTGTGCAGCTATTTAAAAACAGCCTGCCAAGACCGGTGGATATCAGTATCTTTACTTATGATTACTACCGCCTGTCAAAAAATTTAGATGATGATGAGGTTTTTGTTCAGTTTGATGTGATCTTCGTTGCCGGTACGATTCAGCTGCCTTTGACTAAGGTTGCTTATGTATCGCTGGAGGATGTGATTGCTTTTAAGGATATTGACCGTATCTCCTTAATGCTGACTCGTTATTTCAGTGAAGCGGAGGCGGAACAGTTCAATAAGAATTTAGTGAAGAATTTTACACTTGAGAATGTGATGAATTATTTGACAATCCTCAATCCCGATAAGCTGATTACTTATATTGAAGCGGCTTTGTCACAGCTGCAGAATTTGATGGGGATCATGCTGCCGAATAAAACGATGGTTGGTATGTATATTCATATCAGCTGTTTAGTGGAACGGCTGATTACGAAGGATGACAGCGGCAAGAAGCTGGCGGAAGCGGGTTTGTTGAATAAGGATGAAAAGCGTTTTGTGAAGATGTTTAATGAAAGCTTCACGGATTTATTAAATCATTACCGGGTGGTGATCCCGTTAAATGAAATACTCTATCTTTATGAATATATTTTTAAGGATTTAGGAATTTAGGCAGATCTTATGCGGCTGTTTGAGCTCACAGCTTCAGAGACTGCCGGAAAGGGAGGAACTTATGATTACATTATTTCGCATTGATTTTAGATTGCTGCACTTTCAGACAGCACAGGTTTGGCCTCAGAAAACCGGCGCCAATGAGATCGTTGTCGCCAATGACAGTGTTGCCAAGGATGCGCTGAGAATCAGTTTGATGAAAATGTCAGCTCCGCATGGCTGTAAACTTAAAATTATACCGGTTGCGGAGGCAATCACATATCTGAACAGTGAGGCAAGCAAGGAACGCAAGATTGAATTGCTTGTGGAAACCACCCATGACGCACTGCGGATCGCGGAGGCGGTAGAAGGCATCACAGCTTTAAATGCGGCGCTGATGAAGGGCGGTGAAGGCAAAAAGATGGTTAGTCCGTCATTAGCCTTTGCACCAGAAGATTTTGAGAATTTCAGAAAAATCTTAGCCAAAGGGATACGGGTAGAATCTTATGTGGCTCCGGATGATCGGCCGGTACCGATTGAAAAATATTTATAAATAAAAATGAGGAGGATTTATGACAACAGCACTATTATTAGGGTTAGTTTATGCGTTAGCCTGGTGTTCTGATAACTTTGCGGGCAGTTCCTATATGGATCGTCCAATCGTTGTCGGCGCGCTGACAGGTTTAGTTATGGGAAGATTCACTGAGGGCTTAATCATTGGCGGAACAATGGAGCTTGCCTGGATGGGCTTTCTGCCTTATGCCGGTATGATTACCGGTGAAACACGAATTGGTGCCATTTTGGGAACATACTTTGCGATATCGACAGGAAATTCATTTGAAGTTGCTATTTCGATCGCGCTGCCGGTAGCGATTCTGGGCGCCAATATTTCCACCACCTTTAATACGATTGGTTCTTATGTCATGCATAAATGTGATGGCTGGGCCGCAGAGGGTGAGTTTGAGAAAATCAATCGCTTTCATATCTGTTATGGGTTAATTAAATTATTATTTATGACTTCATTGGTTGTACTTGCGGTATGGCTGGGTACAGATGCCATTACCAATCTGATCAACATGATTCCAGAGGGTATCATGAATGGTTTAAGCAAGGCCTCTGATTTATTGCCGGCTGTCGGCTTTGCGATGCTGATCAATATCATGTGGGATAAACGCTTTATTCCGTTATACTTTGTCGGCTTTGCGGCGGCTGCCTATCTGGGCTTAGATGTGATGGCAATTACGATCATTACATTATGTCTAGCCTTATACCGTATGTTTATGAAGGAAGGAGAAGCCGACTATGAGTGAGAAAAAGTTTGAGATAACCAAATCAGATCTGAATAAAGTTTTCTGGCGCAGTATGCCGGTAGAGCTTTCATACAACAGTGAACGAATGCATAATTTGTTTTATATTTATTCTCTAACGCCGATTTTTAAGAAAATCTATAAAGATGATCCGGAAGGCATGAAGCAGGCATTGCTGCGCCATGTGGAATTTTATAACACAACACCGCAGATTGAACCATGGGTAGTTGGCATTACCGCTGCCTTAGAGGTACAGAATGCGGAATCGGGCAATCAGATGGGTGATACGGTTACAGCCATCAAAACAGGCTTAATGGGCCCGATATCGGTAATCGGCGATACTTTATTCTTTACGAGCGGTTTCCGTGTAATTGCGGCCAGTGTCGGCGCTGCGATGTGTATCGCCGGCAATCCATTTGGTATCCTTGTGTATTTCTTAATCTTCAACGTGCCTAATTATGTCTGTCACTGGTACGGCATTCATTATGGCTTCAAGCTGGGCAGCAGTTTCATTGATAAAGTAGTGGCGTCCGGCTTGCTGCAGAAGGTGACGGATATCGCCTTGACCGTTGGTTTGACGGTGTTAGGCGCGCTGACCTCATCGTATGTCTTCCTGTCAACGAACCTGTCTATTACTTATGATCAGGCGGAGGTTTCTCTGCAGGCAATTCTTGACGGCATCTGTCCGAATCTTTTGCCGCTTTCACTCACCTTGTTCTGCGCGTGGCTGATGCGCAAAAAGAATGTGAAGGCACCGATGCTGATGGTTACGGTTATTGTGGTAGGCGTTATTCTTGGCGCTTTTGGTATTATTTAAAGTCGGAAAGGATTTGTAAGGTATGGAAGAAGAGAATAAACACGCGATGATGGAATGCATCATGGCTGAGCCTGAATTGATCCGCACCCTGATTGCGCATCGCAAGCAATTAAGCAGAGAATTTGTGGCATTGTTTTTGAAGCATCCGATTAAGAAGATTTACTTCAGCGGTCAGGCTTCAGGCACTTATATCGGCATGATGCTGAAACCGATGATTGAGGAGTTGCTGGCAATCGAAGTTACCGTTACAAATCCAGCTGCTTTTTTAGAACATGAGCAGTTTAATGTGAATGGTGTTTATCGTCCTGATGAAATGGCCATGCTATGTCCGGCGCATTCAGGATCTACAAAGGGACCAGTGAGAATGGCTGAAATCGCTCAGCAATTAGGGATTCCCGTCATTTGTACCACCTATGATATTCATTCTGAATTAGCGAAACGCAGCACAGTGGTAATTGACAAAATGTCCTATGAGGAAGCATCTTATATTGAAACGAAGGGACATATCGCTTCGCTGACCATTTTCTTTCTCTGTATCTTAGAAACCGCTTATGCGTATGGTAAGCTGAGTCAAGGCGAATATGAACAATGGATCAGTGATTTTGAAAAGCTGCCGGCGGCTTGTGAGGACTGCATCATACAAACTAAAAAATGGTATGAAGCTAATAAACATATGCTGATTCATTCTAAAGCCGCCCGTTATATCGGCTTTGGATCAGGCTATGCTTTAGCGCTTGAAGGCAGTTTAAAGATTGCGGAAGCCACGGCGTTAGCACCTGTCGTTTATGAAATGGAAGAATTTATGCATCAGGGAACGACGCAGATCGAAGCGGATTCGCTCATTTTCCTGATCGCGCCTAAAGCAAAAGAATCACAGCGGTTGAGTCAGCTTTTGAAATGGTGCAGACAGTATTCAAACAATTGCGTGCTGATTGCGCATAACGATCATCCCGATCTGGACGCTGTCTCACTGCATGCAGATTTTCTTGATAAAGAGTATATTTATGTACTTGAATATCTGATTCCATTTCAGATGATTGCGCATCTGATGGCAATGGATATGGGTCTGAGCACGATTCATGCCCGCAATGATGGCGCCAGCAGTCAGCTGGAAACACATGTGAATTAGAGAGGTAAATGAATGAAATATATAATCGCGACACATGGACATTTGGCTGACGGATATGCCAGCGCAATCAAGGTACTCAGCGGCAATCAGGATATTTATACGCTTAATGCCTATGTAGATGGACAGTTTGATGTAACCGCTGCTTTGAAATCACTGCTGGATGCGTTTGAAGCAGGGGAAAAGGTTCTGATTTTTACTGATGTTATCGGCGGCAGTGTCACACAAGTCGTATCAAGACTGATCGGTGAGTATAATATCGTTTGTATCACAGGCATTAATCTGGGCTTAGTCATGGAATGTATTTTTGCCGGTGAGGCATTAAATGATCAGCGGATCGATGAAATCGTCGAAGAAGCCCGCCGTCAGATACTTTGCATCAATCATATACTTAGAAACTAAAGGATCATATCAATGGTCCTTTTTTGCATACAGCCTGTGAGCTTGACGTTTATCATGAAACACGATAAACTTATTATACAAAGATAAAAACACGAACTGGCCGGTAGTCCAGTTGCAGGAAACTGTCAGTAACCTTCCTCCTTAGGTCGTCCATTCTTTGTTCATGTATAGTTAAAGGAGGATTTATCATGAACAAAGGATCACAGTGTCTTAAGGTTTACTTTGAAGACCCTTTTTGGGTTGGCGTTATTGAGCGGCATGCGGATCATAAGCTTGAAGCTTGTAAGATTACTTTTGGAAGTGAACCAAAAGAAACGGAGCTGTTAGCCATGCTGCCGCGCTTAAGAGAACTGCCATTCAGTCCGGCGGTCAGTATCAAGGTTAAAGAGCGGTCAAAGAATTATAAACGCCGTTTAAAAGAAAGCCGCCGTGAGTTACAAAACGCATCACACTGCACGAAAGCACAGCAGGCGCTAAAGCTCAGACAGCAGGAATTGCTGAATGCGCGCAAAGCAGAGCGAAAAGAACAGAAGCAGGCAAAACAAAAAGGCAGGAAATAGAAGCTTACACAAAGATAAATGAGGCAGTAAAGGCTTAGATTCTATATCTAGGGAATTACTGCTTTTTGATTTATAGTATGAAGATATTATTTTCTTGTTGACACTGACACAGCGTCATAGTGTAAATTGTTAATATCAAGGGAGGGATAATATGAAAACAGTAAAAGAAGTATCTGAAATCAGCGGTATCAGTGTGCGCACACTGCATTATTATGACAAAATTAATTTGCTGAAGCCGACAGCTTATAGTGTATCAGGATATCGTTATTATGATGAAGAAGCACTGGCAAAACTCCAACAGATTTTATTTTTTAAAGAATTTGATTTGCCGCTGAAGGAAATTAAGATAATCATAGAAAATCCATCCTTTGATAAAAAAGCAGCATTGATTAAACAGAAACGATTATTACAAATGAAAAAACATCGGCTTGGTAATCTGATTCATTTAATTGATGATGTAATGAAAGGAGAAAATACAATGAGTTTTAAGGAATTCAGTCAGCTTGAAATTGAACAATTGTTTCAGGAATTAATTACAGATATGCGAGAAGAACAGCTACAGGCACTTACTGATCAATTTGGCAGTATAGAAGCATATCGGCAAGTATATATGAATCATGCAGGAGAGTCTAAGGCACAGCAGAATTTTAAGAAAATGATTGAATGGTATGGAAAACCGGGTGAAAATAATCAGCTTCTTAATTCATATCAGCGACGTATTGATGAGCTGTTTAAGCGTATCGCAGAGCATGAACGATTGGGCGGCGATGAGTTATCAGCTAAGCGAATGATTGGTGAATATGAGTTTGTCTGCCGGCAGCTTTATCAGGCTGTTGATGTCAAAGCGCTGTTGTGCAAACAAGCAGAACTGTTTGTTAAGGATAAAGAAATGCTCTCTGTATTAGATCAGCGTTATGGAAAAGGAAGCGCATTGGCAATCAGCCATGCAATTATGAATTTTTATAATTAAAACAAAGTATAAATTTCTAATTATCTTTTTATATTTTCTTAAATGCTCGTAAAGCCTTATTCTATGTGCTTTCGAGTATTTTTACTGTAGGAAGATACTTCACGTTTCTTTGCATATTTCCTCATGTCTTAGCTGTCAGAAGTGGTAAATAAGTAGTAAATTCATTTGTACTACTAAGCAACAAGACGCTCCTGTTGCTTCTCTTTATTCAAGCGTTTCATTTCTGCCATTGCAGAATCGAATGTTGCATGTGCGTAATAGTTCAGCGTCATGGCTATATTAGCATGTCCCATAATGTACTGTAATGCCTTTGGATTCATTCCTGCATTTGCATAGTTGGTACAGAATGTATGTCGCAAACTATGTGGAGTGATGTGTGGCAATTTATCCTCGTTATACTTATTGTATTTCTTAACAAGACCTTTCATCATGCCGTTGTAATCACTTGCCACTTTTGGATAGTTCTTTCTATTAAGAAAGAGGAAATCACTATATCCATCAATCTCAACACGCTTATCATTCTTTCGATTCGCTAACACTCGCTTAAATGCTTGATAGGCTTCTTCAACCATAGGAACTTGACGTTCGCCACTTTTGGTCTTTGGTGTTTCAATGTAGTACCCAATTTCAGTATCTCTCAATAGCTGATGGTCTATATTGACAAGACGATTCTCAAAATCTAAATCTGGAAGTGTCAAACCACCAAACTCTGAAATACGAAGACCTGTTTTTAAGAGTATCAGAATTTCATCATAATTTTTGCTGTAGGTTTTATCAGCTTTTGCAAAGGCTAACAGTTTTTCTTCCTGTTCTTCTGTTAGTACGGTCTTAGGGACAGTATCATCATCAAGAACTGCTTTCAGTTGAAAGTCAAATGGATTCTTCCGAACACAATCATCTTGTATAGCAATATAGAATGAAGCCTTTAAAGAACGTTTGTAGTTATTGATGGTTTGATAAGCATAACCATTTTCACTCATTCTAATAGCCCATTCTTTAGCGTCTGATGGCTTAATACTGTCAATACTTCTTACACCTAACTTGTCTTTCTTCAAAATATCCATAAGATATTTGCGTCCAGTTTCAGTGTTTTTTCTAACCTTTGGTCTTTGAGCGTTCTGTTTTGCGTAAAGCTGGCAGAGTGTCATTTTCTTTCCTACAACATCAATACCATCATGAATGTCTTTCTGTAACTCTGCGATTTTCTCTCTAAGTGAGATACAATCACGCTTTCCTGCTGGTACTCGGTCTGTAGCCACAAGTTTCCACGAGTAAACAAATTGCGGTTCTCCAAATGAATCTATATATTTGTATAAGTATCTTCCGTCTTTTCGTTGGCTCTCTCCAGTCTTTAAGATTCGACCTTTATTGTCACGTCTTTTTTCTGACATGGCATTTGCTCCTTTCCTTTATGGAAAGAGCCTTGATACGACTTAATACTATTTTATCATATACAAGACCCTTTGGCGACGCTAGATTGCGTCCAATGTATCTATAATTTTTTCAAATTGTTTTCGTTTAATCTGAATACGATTGCCATTCATAATCAGCCAATTTGCATTTTTATTTTCCTCTGCCAAGCGTCGTAGCTTGTTTTCGCCAATACGAAAATATTTTGACGCTTCTTCAATGGTTAGGGTATAACGTTCCCAAATAGGAATGTCAGTCTGCTTCATAAAATCCTCCTTTCCAAATCACTTATTTGGATTTCATAAAAGTTGTTTTACCAGCAATCGAACAGCTTTAGCAAAGCTCACGGGAGTTCCACCCCTGCATGGTTCTCATGTAGCCATACTCATTGCCTGCGACGGTTTTATCACGCTCGGACTATTGACTGTATGGGAGTATCATTATCACGATAAGAATGTCGTTGCAGGCAATCCTGCTAAAGATTGCTTCTCGGATCACTAACATGAATCGCTCGCTATCTTTATAAGATAGGTCATGGCGGTTAGTTCCGTTGGCTCTTTTCTTATCGAAACGTATTCGATTACTTTTATTCAGTTTTCAAAGAACAATGGCTCGTTAGCCTATCAAAACACATTGAAAGCTCAATATGCTTTGGTGGAATAACAAACCTCCCTGTTCGGGAAGCGTGGAATGGTTTAGCACGCTTCCACGAAAGGAGAGAGGATATTACTTAATTTCAAATGACAAAATCTTTGTAATCAGTCTGGTTTCCATTCTTCCACGTAAGACTTCATCAACGACCATACTTTGATTGCCATATTCATCTTTCATAAGTCGTAGGGAACGCTTCGTTATGTACCCTCTGTAATGATGTAGAATCTGGTTAATCGCTTCGGTATCGCCATCTGTTGCCTTTACAATGAGAGGAAAGGGAATCATAGGATATTGTGTTTTCATTCTTCAAATTCCTCCATAAACTTTTTAATTAAGGCTAGTCCACTGGTTCTATGCCGATAGACAGTAGAACGGTTCAATTTCAACAGGTCTGCAATTTCTGAATCGCTCATGTCCATAAAGTAAAACAGCAGTAGAATTTCACGTTTCTTGTCTGGCAACTCACGTAATGCTTCACTCAACAAATCATTTTCAACGCCTACTGATAACCCATTGAGTGTAAAAATCTGAAAGTCAGTTGAATAGTTATCTGTTGTCGCAAACTGGCTAACAAGATAATCGCCAACATCCGAAAAGGACACCTCACGCTTTGCAATCCTTGAAAGATAAAGCATATAATTCTTTCGCTCGTCTTCCATAGCACGTTTACAGATATAGTCAAACTGATTTTCTATTGTGGTCTGAAAAGAAGATGGTTTCATGTTTCTCACCCCCTTTCTGTCTAGGAAAGGAAGTGAGCCTTGCTCGTTTATCTCCTTTCACTCTTAGTCCCAATGTGAAAGGGGGATTTGTTGCATTACTGATAAATAAACTTTGTAAAAAAGTTCTGAATAGCCAAAAAAGCATATAAACAGATTTATTTCTCTGTTTACATGCTTCTGTTATTCTATCTATATGATTTATAAAACCACATTGGTGGACGTACTTATCTATTGCAGATAGACGACTTTTTTTGACAAGAACCCAATGTAAGGAAATTTATTGTATATGATGTACTTCATGGCGACGTTGACCTCCAACAAACCGCCATTTGGAAGTAATATACAATATTTTAACAGCGTAAATAGCACTACCATATAACGGTTTTTTTTATTGGCGTTTAGTAGTGCTTTTTATTAAATATAAACCTATAAACCATATAACACGTTTTTCTATACCTGTTTTTAATTCAGTAGGAACAATAAAATGTATAGAGGTGGTCTACTATGCGTAAAAAAGAAGATAAATATGATTTTAGAGCCTTTGGTTTAGCCATTAAAGAAGCTCGATTGAAACGAGGTTTAACTCGTGAACAAGTGGGAGCATTGATTGAAATTGACCCACGGTACTTAACTAATATTGAAAATAAAGGGCAACACCCCAGCATACAAGTTCTTTATGACCTTGTATCGTTACTTCATGTTTCCGTTGATGAATTTTTCTTACCTGCTAATAACTTGGTAAAAAGCACCCGACGATTACAGATAGAGAAATACATGGATAGCTTTACAGACAAAGAACTATCCTTAATGGAATCTTTAGCCAGCGGTATCAACGAAGCAAGAAACATCGAAGACTAATTAAAAGAATCCATACATAACGGAAAGAGCCGATAAAATGAGATTGTATTAATCTCATTTTATCGGCTCTGCGTCTTTGCGTCTGGCTCTGTAATCACAGTTACTTTGAACTGCTTTATTTCAATTAAATTTTCTTGTCTGCATTTCGGACAATAGAGGGGGAATTTTTTTAATTCAGTATCTTCCCTTATCTTTAATCGTGTTTTATTTCCACATACAGGACACAATATCCACTTGTAGTTTATAATAACTATCTCCTCCTTTACACTTTAATTCAAATCTTTATTAAAAAATATTTCATCTTATTTAACAAGAAACCATATTTATATAACAACATAAAATACACTAAGTTATTTTATTGAACATATATCGTACTTTATCTATCCGACTATTTGGACGACGGGGCTGGCAAACAGGTTCACCGGTAGTAACATGGTACCCTTTTAACTCTGTTAAACAAACACTACGTCCATTTGTAAAGAAAGTTAAATCACTACGATATTCTTGAATACACCGAGCAGGGATTTCTCCACTAAGAATGACCTCATTATTTTTCAATTGAGTGTCTACGATGTTCGCACAATATTTAGGAGCATCGTTGTATGCTCGTGAAAGATATTCCTGTGGCGCATAAATTTTAAAACTAAGATATGGCTCTAACAATTCTGTTCCAGCTTTTTTTAAGACTTGTTCCAATACAATAGGAGCAAGCATCCGAAAATCTGCTGGGGTACTAACAGGGCTATAGTATAAGCCATACTTAAAACAGATTTTACAGTCCGTCACATTCCAACCATACAATCCTTGTTCACAGCCATAGCGTATCCCCTCCATAACTGCATTTTGAAACGATTGATTTAAGTATCCAAGAGAAACCGAGCTCTCATACTGCATTCCACTTCCCAACGGAAGCGGTGATACAGATAAACCAATGGAAGCCCAGAAAGGATTTGGCGGCACTTCGATGTGAATGGTATATTCTGCATTTTTTAACGGTCTCTCCATATAAATGACTGTAGGCTCTTTTAGTTCTATCTCCACATGATACTTTTCTTGCAACAGTGCACTAATCACTTCCATTTGTACTTTCCCTAAGAAAGAAAGTATAATTTCATGTGTCGTAGAATCCACGTAATATCGTAGAAGCGGATCACTATCTGAGATTTCCAAAAGGGCATCAAGCAACATTTCTCTCTGTTCAGGTTTACTCGGTTCAACAGTTGTTTGTAGTAGAGGGTGCGGATTTTCAATCTTTTTTCTCTGTGGCAATAGTTTTGTATCTCCAAGAACACTATTTAACTTCAAAAACTCATTTTGCAAAATAACAATTTCTCCAGAATAAGCTCTATCAATCTTACATAATTCACCATTTATTGAAGTATACATTTCTGTAACTTTTATTTTTTCTTTTTCTGATACTCTAACCGAATCTCGTAAATGTAGTACTCCACTATAAAGGCGTATATATGCAAGACGTTGTCTTTTTTTTGTATATTCAATTTTGAAAACATTTCCGCAAAGTTCAGACGGACCTCGATGTGTTGATGAATAAAATTTATTAGTAATAACTTCTATAAGGTTATCAATCCCTATATTACTTTTTGCACTTCCATGATAAAGAGGGAACAGAGAACAATTCTGAAATCTTATGCTTTCCTCTTGTTCGAGTTCCAATGCTTCTAATGATTTACCGGACATATATTTCTCTAAAAGGTCATCGTTTCCCTCTATTACCGTATCCCATTGTTCAGATTCGGTAAAGTTCGTCACACACATATTAGGATACAGTTCTACCTTCTGTTTGATTACAATTTCGGCAGAAAGTTTCTCTTTAATATCCTGATAAACCGTTGATAAATCAATTCCATTTTGGTCAATCTTATTGATAAAAAAGATTGTGGGAATCCCCATTTTCCTAAGTGCATGAAATAATATACGAGTTTGTGCTTGTACGCCATCTTTTGCAGAAATCAGTAGAATTGCCCCATCTAAAACTGATAATGAACGATATACTTCTGCTAAGAAATCCATATGTCCTGGCGTGTCTATGATGTTCACCTTCGTATTTTCCCACTGAAAAGAGGTTATTCCTGTCTGAATTGTAATTCCTCTCTGACGTTCTAAAAGCGTATTATCCGTCCTCGTTGTACCTTTGTCCACGCTTCCTAATTCTGTAATCGCTCCACTGTTATATAATAAGCTTTCTGTTAAGGTAGTTTTTCCTGCATCAACATGAGCTAAAACTCCAATATTAATAATTTTCATGTGATTTTCCTCCATTCAAAAACCCAAAAGGGCATAAAAATCCCAGTGATAAATACTTTTATCACTGGGATTTTTATGCATAACCATAGGCATACAAAGCATACAGATATTCTCCGGATACTTTAGAATCACATGATAAAGGTATTCTTAAACTGGGTACAAAAAACTAAGCCCTCCTAAAAAAGGACATCCAATTATTTGTTCCCACTATCAAATTGACAGTTTATTTAAGAATACCTTGCCGCATATTTATTAACTCCTTTTAAATAGATACTTAAATAATAGCACGTAAGAGCATATTTGTAAAGGAATCTCCAATTTTTTATCAAAGAGAGTACGTGATTACAAAATAGCTGTAATAATGTACCAATATTTGTTATTCTATAATCTTCCAATTACTCCCGTTCTTTTCAAGTACCAAATCAAATTGAGATACCTGCGTTGCTTTGGTCTGCTGGTCGATATACTCCACTGTCAGCGATACCGTGACTTGATTATCCTTACGATTGTGAATAGGATTTACCAGTTCTTGAAAGATGTACTCTTTTCCGATTGGTTTTAATATCCCGTCATTCACATAGTAGGAAAGTTCACTGGCTGTCGCTGTAGGATAGAGCTTGAAGAACGTCGTTAAAAACTCATTGATTTCATTGGTTGTAATGGAATCAACCGTCCCCTCACTTTCAATGGCTTTTGGTTTATAACTTGATTTCTTAGGTATGTTGGTAATGGTCGGATTCTTAACCAGTACCATATTTCCAGAACCATCTACATAGACACTCACTATATAAGCAGAGTGGACGGTCTTTGTATTTTCTCCCTCTGTAATGAGCTGGTCTACACTGTAGGTTACATTAAACTCATTGTCGCCAGTTGGCTCTACCGTCCATATCTGAAATCCTCTTACAGAAGACGATACAGGAATATCTTTGCGTACTGTATCAACATTGAGAGCTTGAAGTTCATCTGTCAGATAGCCTTTTAGACTTTCCATTCGATTATCAATGGACTTATCGGATTGCTCCCATGAATAGTAGACTTTCGCAAAGTTCTCTACAAAATTTTCTACATGATGAGTATCAACGTATTCCTTTTCTATGATAGTTGTTTCGTGAATAGTATGAGTATCTATAGCTGTAAAGTGCTTGAATATCGCAAAGCTGAAACTAAGCCCTAAAAGTACCCACAAGGCAATCACAACCTTTTTATGAGGATTGACCTTATAGACACGAGGTTTCTTTTCCTTTGGTATCTGTTTTTCTTTATTCTGATTTTTTCTAAATTTCATCATTAAATCTTCCTTTCTCATTGTTTGATTCGTCCTGCTCCCACTAAATGCTGTTGCCAGTAGGGGCTTGTTAAGTCGGCATAACCGATTGGGTCGCCTGCATGAAACATACGGTTATTGCCAAGGTATATCCCAACATGAGTAATATAAGAGCCAGCGTTATAGGTAGAATGAAAGAAAACCAAATCGCCAGCTTGTGCTTCCGATAGTGGGATATGCTGGGTCACATCATATTGCTGTTGTGCGGTTCGTGGTAAGTTAATTCCAGCTTTTCCATACGTCCATTGTGTCAGTCCGCTACAATCAAAAGAAGTAGTCGGGGAAGCTCCACCGTAAACGTATCGCCAGCCCTCATATTTCAGTGCTTCGTCCATGATGGCTTGTACCGTATCATCATCAAACTCTGTTGTGACAAGATACTGCGTTACCAGTTGCACATAAAACATATTGCCATAGTTGTATCGCCAGCCCCCATTGATAGGTATGGCTATGGGATTGGGGTAAGACACTTTTTCGCCACCTGAATACTCTTTTGAGAAACTTTGAGCCAGTTCAAAGGTATATTTATTTCCACGATTAGCCACATACCCTAAGAAACCACCACCATAATTGTAGGACTGGATAACCGATTCTAAATCTACACTGAGCCTTTCGCTACTGGCTAATAATTCACTGAAATACTTCACACCTTGCTTAATGGATTCTTCTGTACTCAATGAATTAGGTGGAAGACCGAGGGATTCCGAGGACTGCATAACATCTTCCGCAGTACCGCCCGATTCCACCTGTATAATCGCAAGAAGTATGTTGACATATTCTTCAACGCCATATTCTTTGGCATATTTTTCTACCATAGGCTTATGAGCCAGCACTTCTGCGGAAACATTCACACCTCCATAATGAATATTGGAAATTCCGCTGTCCTGTTCATCTGAAAATAAAATGGCAACAAACAGAAGCAGTGAGAAGACCATCAAGAATAATCCAGAACCACCAATCACTAAAGTTTTCAACTTCATGGTTTCTTACCGACTTTCTTAATGGTGGCGGTTTTGATTGGTGGTCTACTTCTTGTATTTTGTAGTGGTACTCTTTGAACAGTAGACGGACGTTCTTTTGTGATTGGACGTTGTGAAGTTCTATCTGCTGTAGTGGTTGAAGTTGCTGGCTTTTGAACGGTTTTTTCTTGAACGGTATTGCCTTGGCGTTCCACTTTTGGACTTGAAAAATCGGACTTAACTGCTGGACGCTCTTGTTTGGCTTGTTGAGATTCCTTATATGAAGTCTGAATATTAGACTGTTTTGAGGTCTGTTCATCATGATATTGTTCTTGTCTTGTAGTCGGTCTTTCATGAACAGAAGAAGCAGGCTGTTTTTTCTGTTTGACCTGTTCCATTTCAGAGCGACGCTTCGCAATGGTTTTTCGCCTTTGTTCCTGCTGTTCCTTGCGTCCACTGGCTCTGTCCGCTTTGGTTTGAGAAATACTACTGGTTAAATCACGGACATTCTCTTTTACTTTGGATTTTCCTTGATATACTGCATATCTTGCATTGGTCGGCAAATCTTTAACCTGTTCTTTCAAACCACTAGCAGTGTCTACCATTCTGTCTTTGGTATCAGCTACTGTACCGATGGTTTGACCGATACGTTTTCCAAGTGTTGATTTTTCCTTTCCGTCTGGTCGGGAGTGATCTGCTTGTGTCCTTGCAGAACTCCCCGAACCCGACTGTCCTTTTTTACCTGTAACAATGGCAGACCCAGCCCCTAGAGTAGTCATGGAACGTCCAAGTTTCCGCTGTAGACGGTGCATGTGAGCGTGCATAAGCATACGAGGTTTTCTCATCACACGACTTCCCACACTTTGAGAATCGTTACTCTGTAGAGAAAACATACTCATTAAATCGCCCAGCTTGAAGTAGATTCCTGCAAAGGTCACAATCTGTAGAAAAGCAATCAAAAAGAACGGATAACCAGCCGATAAGGTATAGAGCATGGTTGAAATACTAAATGCTGTCGTAATAATCAATGTGATTCCAGCTCGTGTCAAAATGGTATTAAAGAGCTTTGTTATGGCTCGTTTTGACATACCATCAAATGATGGAATCATGCTTAAAATAAAGCTCACAGGCAGAAACATAGCATAGATGATAAAAAGTACCTGCGAGAAAATCATGATTCCTGTTAATAGGAATACAAATATGGAAATCCCAATATTGAAGACAAATAGGAAGAAGACTGTACCTAAACGGTTAATGGTCTTTGTAATGGTTAGATTGGTATTGCTTCTGTCTTCAATTTCTTCCGCAACAATTTTTTCTCTGTCTTCGCCATTGTTGGAATCTGGGCTGGTGGAGAGCAGGCTTTCCACACGGTCAATACCGATACTTTCAATGTCTGAACTGTTGTATTGAAGCAGTAGCCACGGTTGCTGAACCTGTATGGAAAACAGGCTATCTCTGATTAAGTCCACGCTGTCCTTGCCTTGACTATCGGAATGGGGCATGACAATCTTCGTGCCAAGTGATAAACTGGCATTACTGATGTCTGATGAAAAGTCATTGATTTTTTTAATGTAGTCGGGAGCGTAGGCAATAAAGGAAGCCGATAGGATAAACACCAGCACAAAATTCATAATGGCATGAATTGCCTTTGTGGTTTCTCTCTTTATCAGTCCCGTATAGGCAACATAAACCCCAAGAACCAAAATCAAGAGTAAGAGGAATCCAACATAGAAACCCTCTGTTGAAAATCCGTTTGCACTCACACCAGCTAAGGTCTGCATATTCTTACCAATGGAATCTGCTGTAGCGGAAATGAAGTCTAAGGAATAGGCTTCCTGTACTAAGTAACCTGTCGCATTGGAAACATACAAACTGATTGTCCAAATAAAATTGGTAATGGCATATAGTCCATACATGACCTGTTTTCCAATCCCGTCCGACCAGTTCCACGGAAGCCAGCCCCAGCTATTATCCACATAAAAATCCAGTTGATAGTTTTCAAGTGGGTATCGGCTGTATTCATTTGCCACATTGACCGTATCATCTACCAAGCCCGCAGCTTGAACCACCGTTCCCAGCATGGCTAAAAGAAAAATGGCAATCACAAGTGTGAAAGCCACTGTCATTGCCACTTTACCTAGACGTTTCAGCGTCCAGTTTGATTTTATTCTGTTTACTATTGATGGTTTCACATTTACACCTCTTTTCGCACAGGTGGTCTGGTATCAAAGGCATGGAGCAGTTCTTCAAATACAGGGTGGAACTGTATCACACCGACACGACCATATAAATCACTGATAAGGCATTGCCCGTTTTCCAAATCACGCAATCGCTTCTGATTGTTTTCGTCCTCTGGGTCTACACCAAAAAAGGCTAAGGTCTTTTTAATCTCGTTAAGGTCAGTGGAACGAAATGCAAATTTTAAGCCGAGGTTATTTTTCAGTTTTTCATCTAAGAGGTCGTCTGTATTTTGGGTCACGAAATATACCCCAGCGTTCATAGCACGACCAGCCCGAACCAGCTTCATAGATAGTGTTTTTCCTTGTGCTACCTGTAAAAAGCTCCATGCTTCGTCTAAATCTACAATCTTGAAAATGCTTCGGTCTGTATGGATAAAGTCTAAAGCAAAGGTACTAATGACAATCAGCATAGCAACGGATAAAAGCTCCATAGTGGTATATTCCTCAAAGGAAGTTTCCTTGTCGGGAAGTACCAAGTCCGCAACCTGTATAATGTTCAGTTGTTTTTCTAAGCTGATAGACTGCTCCACATAACCATTACTGAATAATAAATGTGCAAAGTCATAGTCTGTAAAACTTTCGATATGGTCGGCTATACTGGTACTTAGTGGCGTATTCTCAACCCGTAATTCCTCAATCACTTTCATCAACCCTCGTACTTCACTATTGGTTACTGCACGAATGGCTTTTCTAAGGATTGGGAAGCGTTCCCCATCACGAGAGGAAATCCCCGTAAGGAATGTCAGAATATCAATAGCCAGTGATTCAGAATCTTTGGGATTTTTCATAATCACATAAGGGTCAAGTAAGCCTTTGTTTTTCTCATCAGAAGTCAGAGTGACGATATTGATTTCATGGGAAATCTCTGGCAAGGTTTCTTTCCATCTGCCACGTTCTGCTTTTGGGTCTACAATCACTGCTTGTGCCCCATAAAGCACCGCATAATAGACGATAAGGTTATTCGCAAAGGATTTACCACCACCCAGCGAACCAACAAAAGCCGACGCTAACGCATTGGTTACTGAACCCTTAACCCCTTGACTGGCAAGAGCAGGTTTCAGATAGACATTGCGTCCAGTATCTAAGCTGTAGCCAACATAAATCCCCTCATTTTCCCCCAGCATTTGAGTAGCACCAAAACCTAAACCAGCGAGGAAATCAGAGGTCACGTATTGAATATAATCATTCATATAACGCTTGCTGGCAGGTAAAAATTCTTCATGTAAGCCGAGCATATCCCCAAATGGTCGTACCAGTTTTACGCTTAAATCGTCATAAAAATCTTTCACTTCATTACAACGACGTTTGAGTTCGTCAAGATCATTTGCTGATACCCTTACCACATAAGACAGCTTGTACATAGATTCCTTGCTTTGGTCTAAATTGGTTTCCAGCTCATTCACACTTTCCAGAGCTTCCGCCACATTGGAGCTGGTTTCATTATCACTTTGCCAAGCGTGGTTATCCAAGTCTTTCAGTTCTTTCTTTTTATTGCGGACAGTAGATAGGGCTTTACGATTCGCTACAATTTCCACATTCATTGACGTATCAATCGGGAATGTAAATTGCTGTTGCTGGTAGTAGAAGATTTCAGAGGACGGGAAGTCCAGTTCTCCGACAATGCTGTTAATGGTAAAGTAAGCTACATAGACGGTTTCATCTTCCTGCTGGATTTTCAAATATCGCTGTTTTTCTTCCACCAAACAGCGAGTAGGCTTAATCAAGTCATAGTATTTAATCAGCGTTTCATTATCCAGCTTTTTCTTTGATAGATGGTACTCATACTCTTCATAGGCAGTGCCTGTCTGTCCGTAAAGGTGTTCAATCAGATAGCCGAAGTCGTCCTTATCTAACCTGCGGATTTTGAAACGACGAGAGATTTTATTTTCTAAGAGCTTTTCCATCTTCTGAAAACGCAGGATTTCATCATTACTCATACTAACAAAATCGCCCATCAGCTTATGGTTCACATCATAGACAAAATCAGACAAAGCATTTTTTGCTTCAACGGTAAGACTTTTCATAGAAAACTCCTGATCGTTGAGAAGCAACTTAAAGCCGATAAAGAAACGGTAGTTCACTTGATTTTCGCCAATCATGGATATTAAAGCGTCTGTCTGTTGGTCGATTTTGTCATAGGCAACCGCTTTGAGCTTGCCAGTGACTTCATTTTTGGAACGCTCTTGTGCAGAACGTATGCTGGATTCTGTACTGATTTGTAAAGCATGAATTTTGCCATCACGATTTTGTGCGATAAGCTGTCTGAAAGAATCATGCACTTGTATTTTCTGTTCTGGACTTAGAAATGAGTAATTGTAAGGAACAAGCTCATAGTAAGCATAACATTCCCCGTCTTTATTCCAGACGAGATTGTTTTCAATGTATTTAATTGGATATGCCATAAAATTCACTCCTAACTGCTGTAATGGCTTCTTGTGGCTGGTTTCTGCCAAGCGTTACTTTTTTTCCTGCATAGGTCAGCTTTGGTCGCAGTGCATAAGCAATGACAGACTTCAAAAATCCATAAGGCTTTTTACCATCAAAAGTTTTTGTAGACATAAACCATGTGAAAGCCACAGGAATCCCAAAGTATTTGAGAAATGCTCCCTCTATCATGGAAAGAGGGGGCAAGTTGCCAAGTATCATCACTGCAAAGAGTGACACGACAAACCATGTCATTTGCGTAAAGGTTATGGGAAACGGAAGTCTAAAATCATTGATAGAATACAGTACCTTTTCCACAGACCAGATACTGGTATAGCTTCGTATTTTCTTCATGTAATCAATCCTTTCATAAAAAATAGGGGTAGCTGATTGAGCCACCCCGTAAAATAGAAAATCTGCCAGTAGTAATGTACCGACAGATTTAATAGACGATTTCAAAAATCCCATGATTGGTTGAGATAAACGTTCCTGAAAGGTCTAAATCCCGACCATAGGCTTGATAATCAATATAGTTTTGAAGACTAGCTGGTACTTCGCCTAAAGCACCCGTTTCTTCAATGTAGTAGCGTGCCACGTCATACATATCATCACAATCGGAATGAATGATAATATCCTCTTGATGTTCGCTTAGTTCTTCAATGCTTGAAAAATGAGTGAGCAGAGCAGATAGCTCCGATTGTAATTCTTCGGGTAATTCCGATACCATTTCCCATAGTCGATTGAGTTCGCCAATGGAAGTGTATTCGTCAACCGTAAAGGGTAACTCGTAGTCATGAATGGCGTATTCCTCATATTCATCATTCAAGCCGATTTTCTCTTTGACTTCCTCAAAGTCAATGGGAAAGGTAAACCACGCACCGACCAATTCGCCCTCATTGTATTTGCCTAAATTCGCAATATAGACTTGCATATCGTCCATATATTCACGTCCTTTCTTTGTAGAGATTCAAAAATCCCTACCGCACTTCGTTTGGTGTACCATTCCTTTGCGGAACATAAGAAAACCACTTATATTCCACAAAAGAACGGTTTTATTTAAGCACCAATAATGCGATTGAATAGCTCTAGTAAAATGTCTTTTACTCCAGCAGCGTTGAAGACTAAGCCAACCGCAATAATCGCAATAATTAAAAAGCCAATCAGTTTGCTAAACTCACGCTTGAAGCCAAGATACAAGCCAATCACAACGATTGCTAAAAGCACCAGTGATTGAGCGTTTGATAGAAACCAGTTATAAAGGTTTTGTCCAAAATTCATAAAAATGTTCTCCTCTCTATATTCAATGAATTTGTATTTGAGTTATTTTTTTGTTGTTATCACGTCCTGTTCTTTTACTGACTGTTGCTTCAAAATCTGCTTGTGTCGGTCTGTCAGTTTCGCATGGTCGAGAATGTCTTTTACAACCTGCGTCTGGTTGATTTCATCAAGTTTAATCGCAACCTTTAAGGTCGGGGCAACTTGATGAGATAGCCAGTTCAGCGTCCTTTGGAAGGAGTAAGGCTCTGGTTTTGTGGTTAGTTTTAATCGTTCACGATTGTTCCCAATAAACCAAGCCCATTCTTCATTCAGTTTCCAATCAGAACGAGGTTTGGAATCGTCTTTATCTACAAAACGGATATACCGATTGATAATTTTAAAGGCGGTATGCTCTGGATTGTCATAGACGAGTAAATCACGGACTGCATAATAGGCACGCTCATTTTTCAATCGAATCTCAAAACGGTTTTTTACTTCTGCGTCTTCAATGGGAATATCATTTTTCTTGTACTGCTCGTAGTCCTTTTCATAGATACAGAAATAAACTTCACTTTGTAATGAACCGATATAGAGGGTGTTTCCCATACATTCCTTTTCCTCTTTGCGTACCAGTTCGCCACTGCGATAGCTTTTAAAACTGCGGAAGACGGAGATACATTCTTCCTGTTGGCACTTTTCAGTGAGTACAGGGATATTTAAAATCCCTGTCTTATCGTTAATGGCAAGGTCAAGGCGTTTCATCACACCGCCAGCCACCAAAACGTCCATAAAGAACTCATACCAGCTTCTTTGTTGTGCCAGAAGATAGCTTTCAAATTGTCTGCACCCACGACCTTTCAATTCCACCAGAACTCCTTTGTCCAGTTCATGGGAGCAAAGGACGAATATGTCGCCTAAAGCATAATGCTCTGAATAAGAATAGAAACCATAGTCCTCATGAAGAAAATAGGACAGTTTCAGTTGTAAGATGTTTTCGACCACCTGCTGTACGTCTGTTGTCGGAAAGCGAATTCTTACATAATCAAACAGCATTTCAAGGGGAGCGTCGGGATTGAAGCGTTCCAGAGCTTCCCAAAGGGACTGCTGTAAATCCTCTGATGGCTTGACTTTTCCTGTTTCAATATCGCTTAGATACTGCCTTGTAATACCAGTCGCAACAGCTAAACGGTTTTGAGATAGTCCATAAGCCAAGCGTTTTTCTTTTAAATGCTGTAACCAAGTTTGTTCATTCAGTAAAAATCCCTCCAATCAAAAAGGCGTATGTCAACTTTTAAAGCCCATTTGACATACGCTGAAATTTTGTAAATCCCTTGTAACCAAAGGATTTTCTAATGTTTTTTTGACTGTTTCCTGTCGATTTGTACCCCCCTGTTAGATACGGGGGGTTAAGTGCTGGCGTGGCTATTGCCACACCAGCCAGCAAGATCAGTCCACACCTGCGACTTCCGCTTCGCACGTCGCCTGCGTGGACTGTCTGCTGTTGGATAACTTTTTAATTTCCTCCAAGAAATCATATCCTTTTGGTACAAGGGGAGTATAAAACTCTGATATGACACTTGTTCCTACATCAACATAGCCACGACCTTTGATTCGCTTTAAGAAGAAATCCTTTTGTACGTCACTGCCAAACATCATGCCATAGCCCATTTCAGACATACGACCTAAAGCCACTCTGAAATTAAACTGATCACGGATTCCGTCGCCTAAATATTTTGCGTCTGGACGTTGACAAGCCAGTATTAGAAAGAAGCCAGCTTGACGACCTAACATGACAATCTGTTTCAGCTTATTCATAACTGCGGTGTTTTCTTTTGTTCCCAGCATTTCCATGAAAGCGACGTATTCATCAAAGATTAAGAAGTGTGCCGGGAGACCTAAGTAAGCATAATTTTTGCCAGTCTTATAGTTCTTCATCTGCTTCATTTCCTCACTACGTTTCATCATTTCTTCATAGAATGTTTCAATGCAAGAAAGCAAGTCTTCTTTTCTATAGTAGACATTTGCCATCACAGAACCTAAGTCCGCAAGATCAGCATTTTTCGGGTCAAGAATATACAGTTTTGAATCTGTATGAAGCAAGGCTTCAATCAGTGTCAGTATAAAGTAAGTTTTACCGCCACCTGTACCACCAGCAATCAACATATGAGGGAGCTTATCATATTCCCACCATACGTTTTTCATTAAGCGAAGTTTACCATCTTTAGCTTCTACTTCATCAATAGAAATACGACTGGCTATGGTGTCATAGAGCAAAGTATATTCCACATAGGAATCCTTTAACTCTTTATCCGTCAGCTCACAGTACAAGCCACTCTCTAATTTCTTTTCCAAGTGTAAGAGTTGGTCTTGATATTTTCCCAGCGTGATTTCCACCCGTATCTGTATCAAGCCATTTTTAAGTCGATAATACATTTTAGGGAAGTAGGTTATCTTTTCCTTTGTACGACCAGCACTATCTTTAAAGAAACCCTCTGTTTTGACCTGTTCAGATTCATACCACTTGTTTTCAAGTATCATCTTTGCCAGTTTTTGACGGTGGTAAAGTTGTTTAACCGTATCATAGCGAACCCGTTTGAATACAAACGCTACCAGCAAGCAGATAAGAATTGCGACACTGAAACTGATAATTAAATAGGGAATGTCAATCTTATCTGCTTGTGATAGGTTAAAATCCTGCCAGTTGATCTGCTGGATTGTCTTCACATGAAACAGTCCGACAACCAGCAGGAAAACAGGCAGGAGTGACGCTATCGTAAAATGAAAGACTAAATCTTTACCAGATGGGCGAATCCTTTTACCACGCTGTTTCATGCGAAAAAGTCTCCTTTCTACCTAGCGACTATTTGTCTTGTGTCGGTTCTTTCTTTGCTTGTGGTTGAGCTTTGAATGAACTAGAATCCTTTGTCAGCACAATATCGTCTGCCTTGATATACCAGTCAACATCTGCTCCTTGATAGGTGGCAGTAGCAACGGTGTCCGCAATGGGATTGATAAGTTCCACCCGTGCGTTATAATCAAACTCTTTCAAAGGCACGCTGGCAGGAATACTTACTTGAATCATGCGTCCTTGTCCTTTGGATTTTAAGTCATAGGTACGTTCCTTGATTTCATCTGAAACCGACCCGTCTTCATTTTGGATTCTCACTTCACGACGTAGAGCAGAGAATTTCAATTCTCCAAAAGTCGTGTCTTTATCTAATACAATGCCATTTGCTAATCTCATCATTTTTCCTCTCTTTCTTTATTCTTTTATCATGTCGTCAGCATGTAAAAGGTAATTTGTAAAACCACGAGTGCCGATTTTGTAGCCCTCTGCGGTAATACGTGGATTGACTAACTTCACACGTTCCTCAAAGCCGAAATGTTTTTCGCCAGCTTCAGCAGGAAGCACCACCACAATATCATCTGCTCTTTGAACATCAGAATAGAGATTATAGCTTCTTGATAAGACAGTTAGCCGTCCGTTGATTCTTCGCTGAACGACTTTATCCTCGCCAGCAAATTCTAAATTGCCGAATGTTTTTTCCATGTTGGGAATCACAAATTTAAGTTCCATATTTTTACCTATCCTTTCTTTTTTATTGGCTGAATGAATGTTTGATGGTCTTAAAGAGTGGGGAACGACCTTTTGATTCTTGATTTTTTGTTTTCATAAGTTCACTTCCTTTCAAAATCGGGTAAAAAAATAGACACCTCATTTTTTGAAGTGTCTACCTATTAAATATTCAAATTTTATTGGAAGTATCTTTATATCTTCACTTTTCAAGGATAAATCGTCGTATCAAAGCTCATTCATAAGTAGTAAATTAGTAGTAAATTGAGTGGTTTTGACCTTGATAAAGTGTGATAAGTCCAGTTTTTATGCGGATAACTAGATTTTTATGCTATTTTTCATAGAAAAATTATTGAGGGATTAATTAAAAACAGAACTATTAGGGATGTGTACATTGACGTTGGTTTTATTGTGTTTGAGAAACACTATATGATAATCTCTCAAATCATTGATGATATTGTATATGCAGATTATGTAGTGGATTGTCGGCAGGATTATGGCTGGCTCATTCATTAAAATTAAATAATAAAAATCGTCACTTTTTGCGGGTGACGATTTTATGGATAATGGACAATAGTATTAAAAGAAAATGAAGCAGGTTCTAGTGATTGAATTATAGCCTGCTTTTTTGATATTTCCTTATAAACTGACTTCTGGTTTTAATTCAGTGCGATTTAAGGTAATCATCAAATAGTCATGATGATCACTGAGATATGTGCTGCTTGCTAAAACAGGCGTTGGCTTGCCTTTAATCAGCAGGTTGAATTCAAAGGTAAAGATACATTTGCCGATATTCAGCTGATGACATGAAAGATCAATGAGCTCCTTCATACTCAGCGGCGGCATCAGAAATTGATCCAGCTGCAGCGGGTAAGCTTTCGCATCGACAAATTCAAGCATGAATGGATTTGCATAGACACAAGCATGCTTTGCAATGTCAAAAATCATCACTGCCTCAGGCAGCGGATCATAGACATGACACTTGCTTTCACATAGTGCTTCAATTCGTAACTGTCTTCTTAAATCACGCGTATAACCGGCAACCAGATATTCATTTTTATATCGGATGCGAACTAAAGTAACCTCACAAGGCATTGGCTCACCATTCAGTTTTTGATGCTGCCAATAGAAAACACAGCTGCCTTTTTCAAAGGCTTTACTGATATATTCCTTTGCTTTCTGCATGGAGGGTGTAACGTCAGGCTGATATTCTGGGGATAAATCATAGAAATGATCGAGATATTCCTCTTCGCTTAATAAGTCAAACATCTTAACAGCGGCATGATTGCATTCTACATTCTGATAATTGTGATTCCATAAGTTAAAGCCTAAAGGTACCGCATCCATCATCATTAACAACAAATCCTTATTGCTGGACATTTTAATGCAGTATGGCGGCAATTCCTCTTTAATCGCATATTTACCCATACAGTCTGGCTGCGCGATGAAATTCTCTTCAAAGCTTTGCGGCGGTATAGGTTTTGAGAAGAAATAGCCTTGTAAAGTATCTGAATAAAGTGAACTGATGCTTTGCTGTTCCTCACAGGTTTCCACACCTTCCACACATACCTTCATACCGGCACTGTGGCAAAGTCGGATGACCGCTTCAATAAAGCTGTGATTAAAATGGTTGGCATAGAGCTGCTGTACAAACAAACGGTCAATTTTCACAATATCAATATTAAAGTTTGTCAGTCTTCCCAATGAGGAATATCCGGTGCCAAAATCATCCATAGCAATGTTGCAGCCCAGTTTCCGCAGTTTTGATAACGCGTCTGCGATGATATCACTATCACTCACGAAATAAGATTCAGTCATTTCTAAGATCAGGCTGTCGGCCGGCAGATGGGCTTTCTCAAGCTCCGTTTCTACGATATGAGGAAAATCATCATCTTTAAGCTGCAGACATGAAACATTTACACTCATGACGAATTCCGGAATCCGCTGACGCCATTTCGCGCACATTTTGATTGCTTCGCTGAGTACCCAGCGCCCGACCGGCAGAATCAAGCCGGAATTTTCAAGCAGATGGATGAATTCATCGGGATATAAGGCGCCATAGGTTTTACTTTGATAGCGAAGCAGTGCCTCAGCGCCGATGATTCGCAGCGTTGCCGCATCGGCTATTGGCTGATAGACAAGATGATAGCCTGCATAGTTATCGGCAATACTTTCCTGAAGATCCTGAAGGATAGCCTGTTCTCTTACTTTATAATCCAGCATGCTTTCCTCAAAGAAGACACACTGATTTTTGCCGTTCGCTTTTGCTTCTTTTAAAGCGATAGCCGCGCATTTTTCAGCTTTTTCATCGATATCGCTGATATCGGCAAAACGTACCGCCCCAGCTGACATAGTGAAATCATAGGTCTGGCCCTCCGCACTGTGACTGTGCGATGTATAAGCCTGAATGGTTTCATAGATTGCCCGTAATGAGCAGCGGGTGCCGTCGGGTGTAAAAATGGCAAATTGATCACCGTCAAAACGATAGAGCTGAACGCTTTCAGGCAATAAACCTGTCAGATCCTGAGCCGTATTGCGCAGTACGATATCACCAAAATGGTGTGTTTTCAGCGTATTGATTTTGGTGAAATTATCTATGCCGAGAATCATAAAACCGGCGTTATCGAGCATGCCGTCCGCCGAGAGATTCTGCAGCGTTTCCTGGAATGTTTCATGGGCAAGCAGTCCGGTTATAGAATCAACCTTGCCAAGTGATGATGGTTTCTTTACAATACCGATGAATGAAAGCGGCGCCTGTGTTTGCGGATCACGATACAGACATCCCTTACAATGTACCCAAACATACTGACCCTTGCGGTTGCGGATCTGATATTCCTCGTTATGTGAATCCGCTTTGCCAGCCAGCATATCATCAATGGATTTAAAGTAGCGTTCTTTATCTTTTTCATGAATCAATCTTCCCCAGACATTAACCAGATCCTCTACTAAACGGCCGGGTAAATCAAAATCATCATACATATTCTGTGAAACAAAAAACACATTGGTTGTCAGATCTCCCAAATAGATATAATCATCGATACTGCTCATCAAAGCCTTACTGACCATTTTGTCATCAACATAAAAGTTATCAAGTTTCACAGAATCACCCCTTATTGTCCTTCTATATATTTTATCTTATCTTTATTTACCAAAAAATGCAAGGAAACGATATCATTCAGCGGGAACAAGCAGACGGAAGGAGATTGGCAGCCGCAGTTCTTCAGGCTGCATTCCCTGTTTCAGCAGATAGTTTTCTGCACGGATAAACTGACGGCTTACAAAATCTTTAATCAGCAGCGCTGTTTCATTAATATTTTTATTTTCAAGAGTATGTATCAGTGCCAGAGTAAAATCTTGATCGCTGATATTATGCCCGCCTCTTTCATGATTAGCTTTTAACGGGTGTCCCCATAGGAATAAACCATATAATTTGCCGTATATTTCACGGATGCTGTGCAGCGGACACGCCTCAGCAATCGTGATCAGCAGACACCAGAGCGATAATTCACATTGATCAGTGTCTGCATAGATTTTCAGCTGATTGATTAAATCATTGTACTGCTGAACAGTCAGCGTCGGCAGAGTCATCATAAAGACATTTTCACATGAATAGATGATTAACTCAAAGGCCTGAAAAAAGTAGGCGAGATTGCGGCGGATCGCCTTGCAGCTGAAATCCGGTGAATCACCCTTTTCGCCAATCGTGAAGATACGGGTACCTTTGCCATTTTCACTGCGGCATGTGCCAAGCTGATTCAGCAATTTAATTGTTCGGCGGATCGTACTGATGGAATATCCATATTTTTCTGCCATTTTTTCATAAGAGGGCAGATAGTGTGAAGCTCGGTATTCACCCAGATAAATGTCATGCATCAAACGCACCGCCAAGCTGTAACAATGCTGCGGACGTTCACGATAAATCCGCCATCGGAAAGGCAGCTGGGGCGCGCTGCTGTTTGCCTCCTGGGCTTTTTGTATATAATCGGCAGAGCGGGCATAAATATTATCCTGAAGCAAAAGCAGCTGATCTAAGAGGTTAGGCCATGCTTTTATTTTGAGGTAATGCACAGCGCCTTTTAATCCCTGACGAATCAAATCAAGATTATAAAAATTATCGGTATTGTTGCGATGAGTGATAGGGAATCCCTGATAGAGTGTAAATTCCCAAAAGAGATTCATAGCCAATGGATTTTCCAGCTTCTGCAGAATAAAACAATAGAAATAAACCGGATCTTCCACATGGGTACATTCGGCCAGTGAAGAAAGATAATGAATTTCATCCGCATTCAGCTGTTTCATTCCCTCAATCAGCAGGGGAATCCAGATTAATCGACCAGCCTCACTTAAATCCGCAAAAGCAGCGCTGCGCTCGGCAAAAAAGCGCAGATTAAATGCTTGTGCTTCCGCTTCACTCTGGCTGAAAATCACTTTCGTATATTGACCGTTGCGCATCGTTATATAACCCTCATCACGCAGCCGTTTAAGCGCGGTCTGCACAGTTTGCGCCGAAACGCTGAATTCGCGGCAGAAACTATCAATAGTTGGCAGTGTATCATTTAGCTGATAGTGCTGAAAATGGAATTTTTGAAGTAGATATTCATAGATCAGATTTGAAAATTGCTGTTCATTTCTCAAGGATGATACCTCCTAGTGATTGTTTACTTATTATTTTAACATTTACCATGATTTGACTCCATAGGATAGTTGAGTTTTTTAGAAATTGCGTTATAATTAAAGAAATGCTTATGAACAAGGTTATATAAGATCGTGCATTCTTCTGTTTGGATGATCACATACTTCTGTTTGCGCTGCAGAATGAGACAAATTTTAAATAATAATTAAGATGAAGGTGCGGGAGGTCTTGCGATGACAGAAAAAGAAATATCCGATACGATGCAGACAGCTTCGGATTATGAGTATAGTACATTAATGCAATTATTGGGCGTCAGTGTCAGTAAGCATCTTTTAGATGATCATTTTACACTCATTTGGGCCAATGATTTTTATTATCAGCTCATTGATTGGCCGAAGGATGAATATGAGGCGATTTTTCATAACCGTCCTGATTTATACTATGAATATATGGACTGTCAGGAAGAATGGCAGAAGCTTGGCAAAACCGTGATGAAGGCGCTTGAGGAGCATCAAAGCGGTTATAAAATGGTATCCCGTCTGCGCCGTAAGGGCGGTGAGGATGTCTGGGTGCAGTTTTCAGCCCAGTTTGCTGATGAATACATCAATGGTTATCAGGTCGCTTATTCAGTGCTTACCAATATTGATGATTTGGTACGTACCCAGAAGGAGCAGTCTGTCACTTATGAAAATCTGCCGGGTTTTGTGGCCAAATATCGAATTGAAAAAGATCTGCGCTTAACGGCGTTAGATGGTAATGAGCGGTTCATGAATTATTTCGGCGGTGATGCTTTAAATAATGGCAATGAACTGCATCGGAATAATATTGAAAATAATTTAGAGGTTATCAGTGAACACAAAGATGAATTACTGGCTGGCAAGCCGGTTCGTTTTGTGATGCATGTTAAGAGTCAGCAGGGGGATACGCTGTGGCTTCAGGTGAATGCTTCATGTATTGACTGGCAGAATGGCTGTCCGATTTATTTATGTATCTTTATTGATATTACTGATGTGACTGAATTAAGAGAGATTCAAAGAAAATTAACCCGTCAGGCGGCTGCTCTTCAGGACGCACTGAATGCCGCTGAACAGGCCAATCAAGCTAAAACTGATTTCTTGTCACGCATGAGTCATGAAATCCGCACACCGATGAATGCGATTATTGGTATGACGACGATTGCGGCAGCTTATATTGATGATCAGCGGCGTGTCAGTGACTGTCTTGAAAAGATTGGTTATGCTTCTAAGCATTTAATGACTTTAATTAATGATATTTTAGATATGTCTAAGATTAATGAAGGTAAGATGCTGATTGCGCATGAGCCATTTAATCTGGAAACTGTGGTGGATTCAATTTTTTCCATTATTTATCCACAGGCAGAGGCTAAGGGACTGACATTTTCAGTACCGGTGATTGATCTTGTGCAGACAGAGCTTTTGGGTGACGCCCTGCGTTTGAATCAGATCTTGCTGAATTTATTATCGAATGCACTGAAGTTCACGCCTGAAGGCGGTACGATCCGTTTGGAAATACGTCAGCTGCAGCGCCACGATCAGCGTCTGCGCCTGCGTTTTACGGTCAGTGATACAGGAATCGGCATGAATGAGGAATTCATGGATCGCTTATTTAAACCTTTTGAGCAGGCAAGTGCCGCCACCGGTCAAAAATACGGCGGTACTGGCTTAGGCATGTCAATCGCCAAAAATCTGGTTACCTTAATGGGCGGTACAATCACCGTCAGCAGCAAAGAAAACAGCGGATCAACATTTGCGGTAGAGCTTGATTTTGATTTGCCTGATAAACCATTGACAGTTATTAAACCAAATGTCATCGAATCGTTAAAGGTGCTGATTGCGGATGATGATAAAGATGGCTGTATTCATACTTCATTGCTGCTTAAAAATCTGGGTATCAGTGCTGATTGGGTACTGACAGGCAAAGCATGTGTCGATAAGGTATATGATGCGTATCAAAGCGGCGAAGGCTATGATGTGTGTCTGATTGACTGGAAGCTTTCGGATATTGACGGCGTTGAGGTAACGCGCCGTATCCGTCAGTTTGCGGATGCGAACACGGTAATCATTATTGTCACAGCATACGATTGGAGCGCTATTGAAGAAAGTGCCAGAGCGGCGGGAGCTAATTCATTTTTATCTAAACCGGTGTTTGCCTCTTCCTTATACAATACACTCTTATCGATTACCGGCATTGAAAAAGCAGTGCGCCCGCCAATGGAAAGGGTGCAATATCCATCCTTGCGCGGCCGTCATATCCTGCTTGCGGAAGATAATGAACTGAACCGTGAAATCGCTGTGGAGTTATTAAAAATGGTAGGCATCAGTGTGGACTGGGCGGCTGATGGCCAGCAGGCACTAGATAAATTTATGGCTAAAGGGCATCTTTATGATTTGATTTTGATGGATATTCAGATGCCGGTCATGGATGGCTATTCAGCCGCCGAGAGAATCAGAAAATCATCGCATCCAAGAGCATGTACCATTCCAATTATCGCAATGACCGCTGATGCTTTTCATGAAGATGTGGTAAAAGCAAGTGAAGCAGGCATGAATGGACATCTCTCTAAACCGATTGATCCGGATCAGCTTTATCAAACAATTACTGATCATATTGAAATATGAAAAAAGGAACGCGCGTTCCTTTTTAATTATTCTTTATTTTTAAATATACATTGATCCGCTTGTAGAAGGTAGCCATCAATAAGGCTGTGGCAGTGATCCATGCGGATATTTCCGCAATACCGATGCTGTGGAAAGCAATGATGCCGGGCAGTGTGACAGCAATAACGATACGGGTGATAAATTCTACAGCGCCGGATACCATTGGAATGACGGTATCACCCATTCCCTGAAGCGATGAACGATAGATGAACAGCAGTCCTAATACCCATAAAGCCAGCACACAGATAACGATATATTGATAAGCGATTTGAATCACTTCAACCTCACTGCCGGAAACCATCAGCGCTAAGATTTGTTTGCCGAAAAACAGCATGATTAAGGCTAATACGATATTGACACCGGTAGATATCTGAATTGTTTTATTCAGTCCCAGTTTAATCCGCTCATATTGACCGGCACCGAGATTTTGTCCCGCGTAAGTTGCCATAGCTAAGCCAAAGGTAACACCGGGTTGTTCGACAAGGTTCATGATTTTATTGGCAGTGGAATAAGCAGCTACATAGATGGAGCCAAAACCATTGACAACAAACTGCAGAACCATGACGCCGATAGCCGTTACGGAATTCATAAAGGCTACGGGTACACCCAATTTAAATAAACGGAGCAGCAATTCCGGATGAAAGCTCCAATGCTGTTTTTTCAGATGCAGATCTTTGATGCCGAGGATTCTGAAAAAGCAGAAAAAACATGACAGAATCTGAGCAATTACTGTCGCATAGGCTGCACCGGCAACTCCCATACCCAAACTGATGACAAAGTAGAGATCAAGACCGATATTGACTAATGAAGAAACAATCATCGCGTACAGGGGTGTACGGCTGTCACCCAACGCTCTGAGCATCGCGGAAAATAAATTAAAGGCTATTGTTGCGCCAATGCCCCAGAATATAATAATGATGTAGGTTAAAGCATCTTCAAGGATGTTGGCAGGGGTATTCATCACTTCCAGAAGCGGCCGTGCGCCAAGTACCGAAATGGTTGTTATCAAGACTGTTGCACCGATTGAAAGATAAACAGACATGGTAACACTGCGTTTCATTTCATCAAGATCATTGGCACCGTAATATTGAGAGATGAGAATTGAAAAACCAGTTGTCAGACCAATTACAAATCCCAATACTAAAAAATTTATTGAACCGGTAGCACCGACAGCGGCTAATGCGTCAACACCGATACCGCGGCCGACAATAATACTGTCAACCATATTATATAACTGCTGAAATATATTACCCAGCAATAAAGGAACAGCAAAGCCAAGGATAAGCTGTGTTGGATTGCCGCTTGTCATATCTTTTGTCATAAAAACCTCCATAAAATACAATTCATTATACAATAGATAACAGGGAAGTAAAAGTCTGTGAATGATAATTTAACGAAAAAAGAACATACTATACAAATGACAGCGTTTACGTTAAACTAATGCTTAGAAATGAGGATGATTATGAAACTATTTGTATATGGCTCATTAATGAAAAATCGATGGAATCATGGATTTATGGAGAATGCGGAATTTATAGGTGAAGCGGTTTTGCATGATTATGCGCTTTATCATTTGATTACCTATCCGGCAATTAAACCGGAAGCGGGTGCCAAAGTTAAAGGGGAGTTATATGAGGTCGATGAAGCAATGCTGCCCGCCCTTGATGACTTAGAGGATGAAGGGTCTGAATATCAGCGTACATTGGTTAAGATTCAGCTTGGAAATGAAACAGTGGAAGCGTCAGCCTATGTTTATCTGCTGACGGTGGACGAATCAAGAAGGATTGCTTATGATAAGCAGCCATGGTTTGCGGATTATGTATGGTATGCTTGTTATGGCTCAAATCTGCTTGAAGAACGGTTTATGTATTATTTAGCGGGCGGCCGTTCAGTCTTTGACCATACAGAATACAAGGGATGTAAAGATCAAAGCCGTTATCTGACATCATGTCCGACAACGATACCTTATCAATTGTATTTTTCACGTTCAGCTGCCAAATGGGGAAATGGCGGCGTGGCGTTTTTAGATGTCTGTCAGCCGGGCATGACATTAGGCAGGATGTATCTTGTGACAAGAGAACAGTTTATGGATATTCAAGCGCAGGAAGGCTTGTGGTATCAGCAGTCACTGGATCTCGGTACCTATCAGGGTCTGCCAATCATTACCTTTACTGATACACAGCGCATGCCAAACCATCAGCCGCATGATTCTTACTTAGAAGTGATACGGCATGGGATAAGACAGACCTATCCGGATATGATTGATGAAGAAATTGAAAGCTATTTGTCAGAAGCAATTCAATGTGATAAAAGGTAAAAACTTTTGTCACATTTTTATATTCTCATGTGTGATATAGGTGAAAAGGCTTAAGCAAAGCCTTAGTCAATCGCTTAAACGCGCGGAGGGAAATATGAAAAATATAATAATGAAATGTGCATTGGCAGCCGCTTTATCACTGGGATCAGTATCGGTATTCACAGAAGCATTAAAAGCTAAATCATTCAGTTATCATGAGGAAAAGAAAGATAAAGGAATTGATGAATTAAAAGAATTAGAAAAAGCCAAAGCTGAAGTGAATAATGAGATAGCCAAGGTTGAAAAGCAGCTGAGACAGGGGAAACTCACAAAGCAGCAGGCAGAAAAAAAGGTAATTGAATTAGAAAAAGCTATGGCAGAAATAGCTAAGGCGCAGGCTAAGCTTTTTGATAATCTGAACGATTATGAGATTTCTGCAGAGGAATTGAAAAAGCTGGCTCATGAAATTGATAAAAAAGAGGATGCGGCAGAGCAGCGTCAAGAAAAAGCAGAAGCCGACTATAAGCATGGTAAGATTACCCGGGCTGAATGGCTTGCTGTCAAGAAGCAGGCAGAAGCCGATAAATTGGAACTTGAAGTATACAAGCTGAAATTAATGGAAGCTCAATTGAAAAATTATAGCGGAGAAGAACAGAAAGTGATGCATAAGCTTCTTGAATTAAAGAAAAGAGAATTAGAGCTGGAACAGGCAGAGCATAGCTTAAAGGCTGATTATCAAAGCGGTAAATTAACCTATGAGGAATATCGAAAGGCAAAGCAGGCACTAGATAAAGCAGATGATCAATTAGATAGGGAAAAAGAAGAATTTGAGAAAACAACCAGTAATTTTGATGAGTTAGAGGATAAGCTTGAATTTGAGGATGATATTGATGAAGATGATGATCATGATGACGAAGACGATGATGACGACGATGAAGAGGAAGAGCTTGATGATTAACAAGCTGTGAATAATTAAAAGAAGGTGTTTTGGGATAGCTTCCAAACAAGAAAAATTGGCGATACTTGGTTTTCACAACCAGGGATTGCCTTTTTCTATCTCTATCTGAATTATTGGAACTATTACTGGAGGTACATACGATGCAAGAACTGAACTAAACTCGTCGTGGTAATTACGATATTTACAATATTCACTTACCGGAGGAAAACAAACCTATTGGTTGTTGGGGTCGGTTATACAGAGACTATCTCAAAGAGCACCATCCCATCTGCTTCAATGCTCTGTATCTTAGTGCAATGAGGTTTTACATATCAATCTATTGCTTGGCTGAACTGAACCGAATTTGCTTCACCTCGAACTTGCGACGAAAATGTCGAAACTTTGTTGTAAACTTTTCTGAATGATACTGATATTTTTTGATTTCTGTGCTATCCTATACATGAAAGTAACGACGAAAATGTCGCAAGTTCGAGGTGAAAACTATGATTAAACGAGATTCTTACCTGAATCGCATTGTCCATAATATGTGGAATGACGAAGTAAAAGTCATTACCGGTATACGTCGGTGTGGGAAATCTGTGCTGCTCTTTGAGTTGTTCTATGAATATCTCATCTCTCAGGGCGTTACGGAGGATCACATCATTAAGATTGAGTTGGATCAGCGCCGGTTCTATAAATTCAGAAACCCCATTACGCTTTGTGAACATGCGGAGTCTCTTGTTGCGGAGCAAAAGGACGAGAAATTCTATCTGTTCATTGATGAGGTTCAGCTTACCATGAAGGTAATAGACGAAGCTAACGGCGGCATTGAAGTATCCATTTACGATATGCTGAATGAACTCAAAGCCTACAAAAATCTGGATGTCTATGTAACGGGCAGCAATTCTAAGGGCTTGTCCAAGGATATTGCTACGGAGTTTCGTGGTCGTGCAACGCAAATCCATGTGTATCCTCTATCATTCGCAGAGTTTTACTCCCATGTGGGCGGCGATGAGCGGAAGGCACTGGATGCGTATATGCTTTATGGCGGTATGCCCCGTGTAACAGCCTTAAAGGATGAAAAGGACAAAAAGGATTACTTAACTGGCCTGTATAAGGAACTGTATATGAAAGACATCGTGGAGCGCAACGGCATCGAGCGTGAGGATATTCTTGGTGACATTTTGGATTTTCTTGCTTCGCAGATCAGCTCTCTGACCAATCCAACCAATATTGCCAACGCACTGGCGAGCATGAAGAACGAGAAGGTCAATCCTACGTTGATTTCAAACTACATTCAGCATATCATAGACTCGTTCCTTATCTCAATGGCGAAGCGTTACGATGTCAAGGGTAAAACCTATTTCAAGTACCCCAACAAATACTACTATACAGATATCGGGCTTCGTAATGCTCGACTCAACTATCGTCAATACGACCCCGGTCACATTATGGAAAACATCATTTATAACGAGCTCCTGCGGCGGGGATATTCCGTGGATGTGGGCGTCGTTACCGACCGCACCAGCGGTGCAAATCTGCAAAAGGAAATTGACTTCGTTGTAAATGATGCGGATAAGAAAATCTATATCCAATCCGCATTCCAAATGGATACAACAAAAAAGGAGTCTTCAGAATTAGCATCACTGCTGCTGACAAAGGACTTTTTCAAGAAGATCATCGTCCGCATGGATATTCCCCACAACTTCTACGATGACAACGGCATTTTCCATTGCAATCTGATTGACTTTTTGCTTGACCGTGTTGAACTGTTTTGACCAACGCATCTTGTTATAGGCAATTCGATTATTCAGCATTCTTTATTTGCTGTTATTAAACCAAAACCGGACTCCCCATAAAAGGTAGCCCGGTTTCGCTTCTAGTCCGCAGCTGGAGCTGTATGTATTGAGTTAACTTCGCCCCATACTTTTATCCAGTATATGATTACCCCCGATAGACAAAGTGTTATGAGCGCTGCTGAAGCGGGCCAGTCCTCTAATTTGAAATCAAGGTGTGTATCGACAGAAACATTAGGGATATGGGATGCGGCTTTTAAGATTTCGTTTTTCATGTTATAGACTCCTTTTGCAAATTCTATCTTAATTTTTGGTGCTTTCGTGATATTATAATAGCAGATTATAATATCCGCGAAAACTTGATAAATTAGTTAAAATGTCCGCGTGTGAGGGAACTATGCCAAAAGGAATAATTTATAAAATCCCGGTCGATAAAACAGTATTTATGTCTATTGTGAAGGAGTGTGGCTCCAGCATTATTAAGCTGGGTGAATGCGAAAAAATAGACTGTACTGAAAGAACCATCCGTCGATCATTAAACGAAGGTAAAATGACCCCTTGTTTCTTGGATCAAATTGCTAAGCACTTGGATGTTGATTCTCGTCTGCTATCAGGTGAACTTCATGGAAAAGCGGCGTTGTATAATGACGATTTCCTTAGAATGATGTATTTGGCTCAGTTGAAAGCCGAAAGATATCCTTATTATCGTAAAAGGAAAGTGGATCTGAGCCAACAGTCTATAGAAAAGCTATTGGAACAGATTCTTTCTGTATTTGATATCTCCTTCTCACAATTTGAAGACATGGATTTTGAAAGTCAATATCTTCTGCAGCACGATTTGTTTGATGCACTGGTACCTGTAATCAGAAAACATTTTTTTGTGGATGCTTACGGTCAGAAAGATCTGCCTCACCTTGAAAAAATAATATGTGACTTAGAAAATTTTTGTGATGATTATTATCAGCGCCTGCACGCTGAGGAAGTGCTGCGCATAAAATTCTTGGAGCATCCCCCTTGTGGAAAAACGAAAGCAGATGTTCTTAGAATGAGCGCCGAGGATCTAATTGCACTTGATATGGATAATGATTACGGTAAATAGAGGATAAGCTTGATTTTGATGATGATATCGATGAAGATGATGATCATGATGACGATGAAGAGGAAGAGCTTGATGATTAACAAGCTGTGAATAATTAAAAGAAGGTGCTGTGTGCGCCTTTTCTTATGGTTATATGTTATTTTTAAAATAAATGTCAGCAAATGCGCAAGATAAGTGAAAGGCAGGCTTGTGAAATTTGTTAAGATAAAGGCAGGAGGGATTGCATGAAAAATAATTATGAAATCATTGACACGGTGCTGACATTGATTGAAGAACAGCTTTATGATGAATCATTGAATCTTGAATCATTAGCTGCCAGTATTGGTTATTCAAAATATCATCTTCATCGCATGTTCAGTGCTGTTACCCACTATTCGCTGCATGAATATATTCAACGCCGCAGACTGAATGAAGCTGGCAGACAGCTTATCGAATCAGATAAAACAATAATTGAAATAAGCCAGGAAGCTGGTTATGATACACAGCGAACGTTTACCCGTGCCTTTAAGGCAGTATTCAAAAACAGTCCGGCAGCTTTTAGAAAACAAAGAGAATTTATGCCGGTACAGCTGAAAGTGAATGTATATGAACTGTCAAATCAAAGGGAGAGGGTTATGGATATCCGTATTATTGAACATGATGAAATGAAATTGGTTGGTTTTACTGGCAATACAAAACATGGTTTCAATGCTATCGGACGCTGTTGGCACAAACTTCATAAGTACAAGCATAAGATTATTAACCGCGCTGAACCAGACTTTCTGATAGGTGTTAATGATTATTCAGCATTTGAAAAACAGGAACAGCATCCGATTTTCAAAGTAATGGCTGCTGCTGAGACGACATCCTTTATTGCAGTGCCAAAAGGCATGAATCATCTTATTCTGCCAGCCAGCAAATATGTTGTATTTACTTTTCACGGCAGGAATGAGGACAGTATGCAGCCAGTTGCTGAATATATTTACGGGCAATGGTTTCCTAATTCAACCTTAATCTTTAATGAAAACTGTTGTTATGATTTTGTGAAATACAATGAGCAATCGGATGACAGAGGGGAAAGTGATATTGAATACTGGGTGCCGATTCTTTAATATAATTACCTTAAGGAAATACTTTCATCATTAAGCATAAAAAAACCTTGTCACATTAATAAACACTACATTGGCAAGGTTCTTTTATATGTGCTGCATTAATTAATCATCATCGTTTTCGTCTTCGATATCATCATCTTCTGTCTCAGTTTCTTTATTTTCTTCCTTTTCCTTTTTTTCTTTATTTTTTTCTTTTTCTAAATTTTTCCTATTTTCCTTATCTTTATCTTTTTTATCGGGCCCTTTTTCATCATCATCCATATCATATTCATCATCATCTTCTTGATCTTCTATGGCATCTTCTAAATCATCAAGCTGATCCTCCTGATGATCCAAAGCGTCTTCTTTTTGTTCAAGAGCTTCTTTTTGCTGTTGGTATTCGGTTTTGCTGATTGACCCTTGTTTATATTGTTCTTTAAGCTGATCTTCTTCAATTTCCAGCGCTTCTGCCTGCTGCTCCAATAATTTTTTCTGCTCATAAAGCTTTTGATAATTGCTGTCAGTCTGTGCATAACTGTTTTCCCATTGCTCTTTTTCAGCGCTTAAATCATGCTGCTGCTGTTCTAGCGGCTGTTTTCTGTCAATGTATGTTTGCCAATCAATCTGACCGGATTCATATAATGCCATTAACTCATCATTTTTATTAAGCAGATCAGCGGTTTTATTATCTAAGGTTGTTTTCTGTAAATAAAAATCTTTAAGCTGCTGATCTCTTGCGTTATCTTGACTGAATTTTATTTGATTCAGATCAAGCGGCTGGTCAAGCTTGTACTCCTGCTTCAATTCAACCTGTTTTTTCAACAATTCCGCTTGATCTTTTCTTAAAGCAGCCATCTTTTGCTGATACTCAGACTCTGAGATAAGTCCCAAATCAAATTGCACATCAAGCTCCTCCATCGCCTGCTGATTTTTTTGCAGCGGGTATTCAACCTCACTGGCTGAAATGGTCAGATAACGTTCATAATCAAGGAATTGACTGCCACTCTGTGAGGCGGTATAAATCATAAAGATGCCAATCAACGCAAATGATATGAGAACCTTTGACAAGAGCGGAAATCGGCGTGAATTTTTAGCTTGCCGTTTTTGTATTTGCGTCAGCAATTCAGTTTTTGCCTGTTTGGAA
Organism: Dielma fastidiosa; assembly: GCF_003475485.1. Classification (NCBI taxonomy): domain Bacteria; kingdom Bacillati; phylum Bacillota; class Erysipelotrichia; order Erysipelotrichales; family Erysipelotrichaceae; genus Dielma; species Dielma fastidiosa. Next base: position 228,407 of record NZ_QRQL01000003.1, read on the forward strand.
ACATGCAGGTGATCAAATTCATTTAATTGTTTATTCTTCATCAAAGCTCACCTCATTTCTCAGCATTTCTCTTCCGCGTTTTAACCGTGTTCTGACAGCAGCATCGCTGGTATTTAATAATTCCGCGATTTTTAAGGTTGGATATCCTTCATAATAATATAAATAAATGACATCACGGTACTTGGCGGGTAATTTTAATACATAAGCCATCAAACCGTGGTCACTGTCTGCCTGGGGAGGTGAAGAAAGCTGTTCATCCAGCTCCACATGTGCGTGGAAAAGCGAAAAACGCAGGGCATTCCTGCATTTATTGGCAGCTACCTTTAACAGCCATGCTTTACAGTGTTCCTCATCATTAAAGGTCTTGCCGCAATCATATAGCTTTAAAAATGTTTCCTGATAGATATCTTCCGCATCACTGCGATTTTTCATATACATGTAGCAAAGTCTGAAGACATAATCACCATAGTCCTCGATGATTTTCTCAATCCAGCCGCTGTCCCTGATTGCGAACATAATTTCATCCCTCTCTATTAATAAAACAATGAAGCTGTATGAAATGTGACAATAAATTTAAATAAAAAAAGCTGGCAGCCAGCTTTTAATTTGAGTTTTCAGCGTTTGCGGATATAGTTCAGCTGATATTTAGGAGAATTCATATACTGTTCCGTAAAATCCATTACATCACCATTTTCAAGAAAGGTTGTATTATTGACTTTAATGATCGGTGTATCACGGTCGATATTAAACATCGCTTGGATCCTTTCATTTGGCAGCATAGGAATCGTATTATGGAAGCTGAAATCTATCTTAAGCCCTTTGATTTTTTCAATATAATCAAATTTACTCTTTTCAAGATACTGAATGCTTAAATCCGGAAATTTTTTAATAGCCATATGGGTGATTTCAAACATAAGGATATCATCATTGCCATAACGGCTGCGTTCAATGTAATAAACCATATCCTTTTCCTCAATACCTAAAATACTGGCAATCTGCGCATCTGCTTCTTTCAGTGAAAAGGTATTTACAATGGTCTTACAAGTCATGCCTAAAGATTTCATATCTTCAGTGAAACTGCGCTGTGAGGTTGTTTTCTGTGAGGCGATGCTGTGTTTGACAAAGGTGCCTAAGCCCGCGGTTCTGCTCAGCATGCCTTTCGCAACCAGATTATCCATTGCCTTGCGGACGGTGACTCTTGATACATTATATTTTTTAGCTAATTCAAGCTCCGTAGGGATCAGATCATCTTTTTTATAATAACCGGTATTGATTCTTTCAATCAGGTCATTTTCAATTGTTTTATATAATGGAATTTTAGAATTGCTCATCATTCTGCCCTCTTTCTTCTTAAATGTATTATAAGTGAAAAACAATGGTTTATCAATGAAATGTATTGATTTATGTTTAAATGAAGAGATATTTAATAGTGATTTAATGAAATGTATCATTGTTTTGCTTAATTTCTAATACATATGATAAGCGATTCACAATGAGTAGCTATGATAGTCATTTAAGATTAGATATATTGATATACAGGTGCATGATTCACTTTGATTCTTTCGTCTGATTCGACAATTAAATTGAGTCTTGTTTCATATACTGTCAGTATGGAGGATATGGAATGGCAAAGAATTATTTTGAAGGTTGGTATTATAAGCATCAGTTTAAGGATGATACATTGATCTGTATTCCGGGTATTCATGATGAAGAAGGTGTGCGGCGCGGTTTTATTCAGCTTGTGTTCAGGGATCAGAATCGTTATTTGGAGTTTACTGAGGATGAAATCGGTACCGTGAGTGATACTTGTGTTGAATTGGGTAAAAATATATTTACCTGTTATGGAATTCATCTTGATAATGAGTGGATTTTGGCAGATTTGTCATATGGTGAGTTTAAACCGCTGCGTTATGATATTATGGGGCCTTTTGTATGGCTGCCTAGAATGGAGTGCAGTCATGGTGTTTTAAGTCTTTATCATAATGTGTATGGCCGTATATGCTGGGATAGTGAAGAGATTAAGGTAGATGGTATTGGTTATATTGAAAAGGATAAGGGAACTTCCTTTCCCAGTGAGTATTGCTGGTTTCAGTCTAACGCTTTTAATTCAGAAGCCTGTGTGCTTTTTGCGATGGCCCGCATTCCTTATCTCGGTTTCAAATTCTGGGGACATTTCGCGGTTGTTTATGATGGGGTAAAGGAATATCGTTTCGCAACCTATCTGGGAGCAGAGCTTCTGCAGTGTGATAAGACGCATCTGCGGCTGAAGCAGGGCAGCTATTATCTGCGCATCAAGGTGCATTTCCGTGAAGGCGTGCCGCTGAAGGCACCTGACGCGGGCAGTATGAAACGGATTATACATGAGGCGGTCATGTGTGAGGGAGAAATTTGGCTGTATAAAAAAAGCGAGCTGATTTTTCATGAGTGTACACCAGCAGCCAGCTATGAAGTATGTATGAATGATTAAGATCAGCCAGCGGCTGATTTTTTCTTGAAGATAATCAATTGTTCGTAATGTCTGTGAAAATGATATAATATTTAAAAAGGAAGTGAGGGTATGGGGAAAGCGTTAGAAATATCCCGGTCAATTCGTGAGGGTAAATGGTTGTCCATTGAGTATGACAGTAAATCTGAACAGCGGATCACTTATTTCTGGGCCCGCGTCATTGATGTGTTTGTAAAGCCGAACGTTCGTTTAAAGGTTCAGATGTTTAATTCGGAATTATCAATGACTGTGATGGATAATGTCCTGCTTTATTATGATGCGATTCTTGATGCCCGGGTAATTGAGGGGACTACTTGTGAGATACAAAGCGCGCTGATAAAGAAGATCACCTCCGATTATCAGGCCTATGCCTTTCTTGAATATCTAGGTGTTAATGAGCGGGTATTGGCTTATTATCTTGAATGCAGTAAGCATGATAAGGAAGCCAGCATCCGTCAGTTTAAGCTTGTCGAGGGACTTGATGATGATATATTGCAGGGGAATGAGTATCGTCTGAATGATAAAAATCTAAAGGAAATGATTCAGTCATTAAAGCTTCAAATTAAAGAGGATAAGAATGACACAAATCAGCATTTGGTGAAATTGGCAGTAAATCTGCTGGCGATTCAAACCTCAAGAGGACTTTTTCCTATCGCTTATCGGGATTTGTTATTTAATGTGGAAAAACGCACGCTGCTGGCGGCTCCCTATATCAGCTATAATCTGAAGCTGAAGGATAAACAGGATAATCCGTGCTTTAATTTAAGCCGATATTATGATGGGGATGTCCGCCAGTTTATGACTCAATATGAAACAAATCGTGAGGCGCTGATTGAAAATCTTCAGACCAATCTTAAAAAGGGTGAGAGGCTGAATGAGATGCCGTATGTATTTCGTTTTGAAAAGACATTTGCAATCAATCTGAAGGATGAATACAGCAAAATCAGTGCTGCTTATCAGGATAATAGGTTAAGTGAACCAGCCCGGGTGTTCTTTGGGATGAGTGCGAATAAACGCCGGTATCATGCCAATCCAATCATGGCGGTGGATTCTAAAGTGAATATGGATCAGTACCGGACAATATACAATGCGATGAATCAGACGATTACCTATGTGCAGGGGCCGCCGGGTACCGGTAAGACTTCGACCATTGTGAATGTGGTTCTTTCAAGTTTATTGAATCGTCAAAAGGTATTGATTGTTTCAAATAATAATGAAGCCATTAATAATATTTACCGTAAGTTAAGCAGCTTTATGCGGCAGGGAGAATTGATTCAAATACCGATGCTGCGGCTTGGTGCCAATGCCTATATTGAAAAAGCGCTGCAGGCGGCTCATGAGCTGTTATTCAGCTATTTTGACAAGCCGTTTGATAAGGCTATGAAGCAGCGTCTAACGCAGGCTGAACAAGCTGTGATTGAACATTTCGCAGTCATCCGCGATCAGCTGAGGGCTTATGAGGAAGCGATTCAAAACCGCGAACAGCGGGAGTCTCTGCAGGAGGTTTTAACCAAACTGAACAGTAACGCTGAGGCTGATGAAGTATCCAAGGCAATGATGAGTGCCGGCATTAAGGCGCAGATGGCCAACATACCAGCAGCAAATGTCAGCTCGCATTTAGCACCCTTGCAGGTTGATTCAGCTATTGTTTATGAATATTTATATCTGCGCTCACTTGAATGTATAAATCATCTCTACAAGAAGGGAAATCAAGCGCTTTTCGCAATCCTGAAAAGGGAGGAGAAAGAGGTGCGGATGCTTGAATTTAAAAAATATATCAGCAGCAAGGATGGCTTGAAAAGCTTGCTGGATTGTTTTCCAATCATTATATCAACGAATATGTCAGCATTAAAGCTTGGCAGCTGTGAACCGCAATTTGATTTAATGATTATGGATGAAGCAAGTCAGTGCAGCAATCCATATGCCCTGCTGCCGATGGTAAGAAGCAAGCGCGCCTTATTTGTCGGTGATCAGAATCAGCTGCAGCCGGTCATTGTCATGGATGGCGTCAAAAACAGTCTGTTGCTGGATGCCTATGATATACCGCCGCAATATGATTATAAAAGCAATTCAATCTTAAGTACGATGCTGAAGGTTGATCCGCTGTCTACCTTTATCCTGCTGCGTGACCATTACCGCTCTCATGATAAAATCATTGATTTTTCTAATAAGAAATATTACGGCAGTGAGCTGCATCTATGCTCCCATCGCAGCAATCCTGAACCATTAAAGCTGATTGATATCGATTCATCACTGACCAATGAGAAAAATACGAGTGTTCAGGAGGCAGAGGCGATTATCAATGAAATCAGAAAGGGTGAAAGTCAGGATGTCGCGGTGATTACACCTTTCAGAAAACAAGCCGATTTACTGGAACGGCAATTAAATGAGGCGGGTCTTGATTTTGTCAAGGTAGGCACAATTCATACATTCCAAGGTGACGAAAAACAGAAAATCATTGTCAGCAGTGCCGTGACAAAGAATACCAAGCCATCTACCTTTAACTGGCTGAAAAATAATCAGGAACTGATCAATGTTGCGGTTACCCGTGCCAGAGAAAACCTGGTGCTGGTGACAGACATGCGTCAGCTGCATGAACTCAGTCAGCATGAGACTAACGATTTTATTGAGTTGGCAGATTACATAGCAAAAGATGGCAAATTAGAAGTCAGCTATAAAGAAAATGAAATCTTTAATTCAAAGGTTAAAAATTTCAAATATTATAATACAGCTTGCGAAGAAGAATTTTTGGGTACTTTAATGCATCTGAAAACAGTATTCGGTCAGCTTCAGGTAGCGGTTAAGGTAAAGGTCAGCGATGTGCTTGATCTGGACAGTGTATCTAAAAAATTATTTATCTATGGCAATCAGGCACATTTTGATTTTGTTGTGTATGATATGATGAAAAAACCATTATTAGCCATTGAAGTTATGGGACTTGAGCATTTCAGTGAGATCAAGGTAAGGGAAAGAGATGAGCGGAAGCAGGAAATCTGCCGGCAATGTAATTTAAAGCTCATATCGATCCATAATGATTATGTAAGACGTTATCAATATATTAAGAATATTATTTTAAATACGCTGAAAAGCAGCTAGCATGATATACTTGTAACAGGAGCTGATAGTATGAAATTAGAAAAAGAGGCGGGACTGGCAGCTTTGAAAAAAGCGGGGTTGATTTTTACTGCGCGATATTTGAATCGCATCATGGAATTTTATATGACGGGGGCCAAAACTTATCCGGAAGAGATTTTAATGATTGCCAATTTGTTTGATGAAATTCATGATGTCAATATCACAGTGACAGAAAAACGGTTCGCGGCAGTGAAGGCAATGCTTAAAGGGGATTTTGTTGTGGAGGCATTGACGCTGATATTGAATAATCAAAGAGTTAAAATGATGGATCGTGAAGCTTATGAAATAGCGGCTGATACTTATGAGCGAATTAAAAATGGAATGATTCCGCTGCTGATTTATGATGATGAGTTTATCATCAAACCGCATGATTCTAAAACAGAGGTCTATTCCATGGGTGATATCAATATTAATATCACCGCGCTTATGGCGGATATTGAAAAGAATCCAAAGGCTTATCCAATCAGTGAAATACAGGCAGACTGGGTTTTCTGGCATGCCTGTAAGCCAGATAAAATTGATGTGGCTTATGCGATGAATGAAACGGATCTGCATCAGCCCTTACTCTTTATTGAGAAGAAGATTGGTCAGTATGTGTGCGCGGATGGTTTTCATCGCTTATATCGGGCTTATCAGGAAGAAGTGAAAATGGTGCCGATCCATCGTTTAAGTGTTACTCAATATTTGCCTTATCTGCTGGATAAGCGTTCTTACCGGCGTTTTATCAGCTATTGGAATGAATCCTTATTTAATGTGTTATAGCCATTGAGAGTTTAAAAGCTCTCTTTTTCTTATTATTTTATGTTTTTATTACGAAGCAGTCCTTGGATATAGGGGATGCATTGCACTTTATCGTGTATTTCATCGGATTCTGTGCTATAATAGCCAAATACAGAAACGAGGAACACAATGAATTTTAATGAATTAAATATCAGCAAGCCGCTTTTAAAGGCTTTGACTGATTGTGGATATAAGACACCGACACCAATCCAGGAGCAGGCAATTCCACATTTGCTTAAGGGTGCGGATCTGCTTGGCTGCGCGCAGACGGGAACGGGTAAAACCTGTGCCTTCGCGGTACCGATTCTACAGCGGATTTCGGATAAAAAGGGAATTAAAGCACTGATTTTGACACCGACAAGGGAGTTAGCGGCGCAGATTTATGATAATTGCATTACTTATGCGAAATATACGAAGCAGCGCTCGGTCGTTATCTTTGGCGGCGTTAAACAGCGCGGTCAGGAAAATGAATTAAAAAAGGGCTGTGATGTTTTAATTGCGACACCGGGACGTCTAAATGATCTGGTATCACAGGGAATTATCACTTTAGATACAATTGAAATATTTGTTTTAGATGAAGCGGATCGAATGCTGGATATGGGCTTTATTCATGATGTGAAAAAAATCATGCGTCAATTGCCGGCCAAGCGTCAGACAATGTTATTTTCAGCAACTATGCCGCCCGCGATTAAGAAGCTGGCGGATCAGCTGTTGAAAAATCCTAAATATGTCAGTGTAGCACCGGTATCTTCTACCACAGAATTGGTAAAGCAGTCAGTGATGTTTGTCAGTAAAAATGATAAGAAAAAAGCCTTGATTTATTTGCTGCGCAAACCAGAACTGCGCTCGGTGCTCGTATTTACAAGAACGAAGCATCTTGCGAACCGGGTTGTGCGTGATCTTGAAGGCAATGGCATTAAAGCGATGGCGATACATGGCAATAAGTCACAGAATCAGCGAACTGAGGCACTCAGTAAATTTAAAAGCAATGAGATTCGTGTCTTAGTGGCTACCGATATTGCCGCCCGCGGTTTGGATATCGATGAATTAAGTCATGTCATTAATTATGATTTACCGAATATATCAGAAACATATGTTCACCGCATTGGCCGTACCGGCCGAGCAGGCATGAGCGGCACCGCTATTTCCTTCTGTGATGAAGAGGAGCGCGCTTACCTTAAGGATATTGAAAAGCTGATCGGTAAGAAAATTGAAGTTGTTGATGATGATCATTATCAGCAGATGGAAATTAAAAAGGCTGTGAAGGCTAAGCCGCAAAAAAGCAGCAAGCCAAAGGCTGCGGTCAATAAGCAGCTTAGCGCTAAACCAAAGCGTGTAAAACAGCGGGCCAGCGATAAGGTGGAACAAATTCTCAGACAGGCAGAAACAAAATCAAGAACACGTTATTAGAACGTGTTCTTTTGGGTTGAATTGAGGGTGCGTGAGTGGTAAAATTAGAACAATGAGCCGGAGGGAAATGTTATGCAGGATGAATTAAAATACAGAATTAAGAATGAAATACAGGAATTTAGGGAAACGGTGAATAAATTTTTTAATAAAGAGTTAAGTGTTAAAGATTTTAAGGGGATGTCTGGCGGTTTTGGCTGCTATGCTCAGCGCGGCGGGAACGCGATGATGCTGCGGTTAAGAATGACCGCCGGTGTTCTCAGTAAGGATAAAATGCATTTTACTGCCAGAAGGATGGTTGAATATGGTATTAAAAGAGCGCATTTCACAACTTGTTCAACGATTCAGCTGCATGATTTAAGCGCTGATGAAGCTTTGATTATCATGGATCAGGCACTGGATCATGATATCGTATGCCGAGGCGGCGGCGGAGATTATCCGAGAAATGTAATTGCCTCACCATTAAGCGGCGTTGAAAAGGGCGAGGCTTTTGATATTATGCCGTATGCGATGGCTGCCGGTGAATATATGATCACTTTAGTAAGTGATATTAAACTGCCGCGCAAGCTTAAGGTCGCTTTTGCCAATTCATCTAAAGACAGCGTTCATGCTTCTTTCCGTGATTTAGGCTTTATGGCTAATTCGGATCATACATTTGATGTTTATTGCTGCGGCGGTTTAGGCAATAATCCTAAGCTGGGTGTGAAAGTGGCAGAGCATATTGATCCTTTGGATGTTTTGATCTATATTGATGCGATGATTGAATTATTTAAGGAACATGGCAATTATGAAAACCGCGCTAAGGCAAGAACTCGTTATATGCAGGAATCATTAGGTCTTGAAAAGCTGCAGAGTGAATTTGACCGTTATGTGGATTTAGCGCGTCAAAAACCTGAACTGAAACTATCAGTTAAGGAATCAACAATCAACAAGTCACCTTGCGGAGTATTGTCTGATCCTAGAGCTATCGAACAGAAGCAGCCGGGTTTATATGCAGTCTATTACCATCCGATCGGCGGCAATATCGATATTGATCGTTTCATTAAACTGGATCAGCTGATTGCTGATATGCCGTCAGTGGAATGTCGAATTACTGCTAATGAGGGAATGTATATTATTAATCTGACTGCGGATGAAGCTAAAAAAGTATTGGCACTGACAGATGACAGCGCGCAAAATGAGTTTGAAACAAGTATTGCATGCATCGGTGCTTCAATCTGTCAGGTGGGTCTGCGTGATTCTCAGGAAATGCTGCATGAATTGATTATGGCTATGCGGGAGTTGAATTTTAAGGATCATGTATTGCCTAAAATTCATATTTCCGGCTGCCCAAGCTCATGCGGAACTCATCAAATCGGCAGCATCGGTTTCCAAGGCAGTGTAAAGGTCATCGATAAGCAGCCGCATCAGGCATTTGTGATGGTTGTCAACGGCAGGGAAAATTTAGAAGAACGCCGGCTTGGACAAAGTATCGGAACCATTTTAAAAAGAGATATGATTCCTTTCTTTACTGAATTAGGCACAACGATTCAAAATGCCGGCAGTACCTTTGCTGATTGGACAGCCGCTCATCCTGATGAATTCATAATGCTTTGCGAAAAGTATACAGCTTAAGCAGAAGTTCATAAAAAAACCGATAATGTTTAAATTGATACTAAGATCAGTTTAAAATATCGGTTTTTATTTGGGAAGATAATTATTTTAGTTCATTCTAACTATTAGTACCAATCATGTTTTTCATTTCTGTCCAGCGCGTTAATTTGCGCCATTTCGTCCTGGGATAATTCAAAAGTGAATAAGTCAAGGTTCTCCTGAATATGGTTGGGATTGCTTGAACCAGGAATTACGGTAACACCTTTCTGTAAATTCCAGCGCAAGATCACTTGCGCAGGGGTTACATTATGAGCAGCCGCTATCGTTGTAATTGTCTTATCGCTGAGTAATTCAGATGTGTGGCCTCTGCCGCCAAAGGGATACCACCCCTGCATTGTTATGCCTAGATTTTGAACATAGGGAATGACATCATTTTCTTGATAATATGGATGAATCTCATTTTGTATTAAGGCAGGTGTTATACTTATCTGTGGTAAAAAGGCTTCTAATTCTTCCACATACCAATTAGATAAACCAATGGAATGAATTTTTCCATCTTTAACCGCCTGTTCCATTGCTTTATAAGCCTCGACGTCACCTTCACCTGGGTGATGAAGCAGCATCAAATCAATATAATCTAAACCGAGACGCTCCAATGCTTCATCGATGGCATTTGCGGCATCTGAATATTGAGTGGGGTAAAGTTTGGTTGTTACAAAGATTTCTTCTCGAGCTATATTTGATTCACGCACCGCTCTGCCGACACTTGCTTCATTATGATACATATAAGCAGTGTCAATAAGACGTCCGCCGTTTTCAAGCAAGGCGATGATTGAATTGTAACATTCATCATCAGAAAGGCTGTATGTCCCTAACCCCATCATCGGCATTTCATATCCGCTGTTGAGTTTAACAACATGTTTATCAAAATCAAACGCGCTCTTATCTGGTTTTATAGCCATGCTGTCTAACCATTCCTTAATCGTTTCTCTTGTCGTATCAGCTGCGAAGCGTCTGCCCTCAAGCCATTTCGCATTGTCAGCAAGCAAATGAAGATTCGTATCGCTTGTGCCGATACCACTGCTTTGTGATGTGCAAAATGGCAATATTGTTTTATTTGAGAAATCATAGCTTTCTAAAAAGGTACTGATGATTCTTGGGGCTTGACCATGCCAGATCGGATAACCCAAAAGTACGGTATTGTACTGTTCCATATTTTCAACACTACCAGAAATGGCAGGTCTGGCTGTTGGGTCGTCTTGTTCCTTGTCGGCTCGGCCACCTGTGTAATAGGCTAAATCTTTATCTGTATAAGGTACTTCGGGGACAATCTCGTAAATATCTGCATTTAGAATATCGTCGGCATAATCGGCAACCTGCTTTGTTGTACCTGTGGCCGAAAAATAGACAACCAAAATGTCGTTTTTCTCATTTTCCATTGTGTTTTCCTCGCTTACAATTTGGGTATTTTCACTACTCGGCAGCACACTTGCTTGTGCTTCTTTGCCGTTACTACAAGATGTATTGAATAAAAGCGTAAGCAAAAGAAAAAGCGTTCTAAGACTTTTCATTTTCTGTCCTCCTGTTCAATCTTTTTTAGAAGCCAACCCATGTTTTCGCCGAGATTCCTCATATTTGCAAGGCCTTCTTCGTCTTTTAGAACATCACCTGGCATTTGCCCGTAAACCATATTCCAGTAAGTAGACCCGGCGACAATCATTTCTTGATTTAGGAAAAAATGATTCATAGCGTCTATTGCCTGCAATGCGCCTCCCCTGCGAACGGCGGCAACCGAAGCACCGACCTTATGCCTATTGTTAAGTAATCCTCTATTCATATCACCTACAACGGCTGCACGCTCTAAAAATGCCTGCATATTTGCGGATATGTTTGCACAGTAAACGGGCGATCCGAGAATGATCCCGTCAGCATTTATCATCTTATCAAATACTTCCCGAAACATATCCTTGCGGTGAACACAATTTTTTTGCCCCGCACACGCCCAACACGCCTTGCAAGGCTCGATAACATGGCCGGAAAGTTGTATCATTTCAGTTTCTATTCCGGCTTTGTTCAATTCTTCAAATACAGTGTTGATAAGAATGGCGGTATTACCGTCCTTTCTTGCACTTCCGTTAATTGCCAAAACTTTCATTGCTGCGACCTCCATTATTTGATTACTTCTTTTATCACATAGCATTATCCGCAAGCTGATGCATGAGCTGCTGTTCATTGGAATCTTTAGCAATAGGTTTTCCTTGTCTTAGATTGTTTAAAAACATCTCGATATTCATAGTGTTATCCTGTGCCTAACGATAAGATTTTTCAAAGATTCCAGCACAATCCTCATCTGTCATTTCACAGGGATTGGCTTCAAATAAACCGCCCTGCATAGACCGCGCGCCTTTTGCCAATGTCATAGCTTCATCAATTGTAATGCCATAATCACTCATTTTTAAGTCGACAACGCCGCAGGCTTCCTGTAATTGAAGTAAGGCTGTAATGAAATCTTCAGGTTTATCAGCTTGATGCATACCCATTGCTTTTGCCATTTTAATAAATTGTTCATCACACGCATGTTTTTCAATAAAGAATTCAGCAAAGGCTTTAGATATCATAATCAATCCTGCGCCATGCGGCAGATTATGATGGTAAGCGCTCATTGAATGCTCCATGCTGTGCTGAGCGGTTGTTGAGGTTAGCTGCATGGTAATACCTGCCATCGTGCTGCCATAGGCAATCTGTTCTCTTGCTTCTAAATCTTTACCATTTTTAACAGCTCTAGGTAAATATTCGGCAATGCTTTCAATCGCAGAGAGGGCTATGGTTTCACTTAATTTATTGATTCCTTTTGACATCATGACCTCAGTATTATGGAACAGCGCATCAAAGCCCTGATAAGCGGTATATTTTGCGGGAACTGTCTGCATTAATTCAGGATCAACAATCGCGATTACTGGTGTCAGTGAGGAATTGCCAAAACCAATTTTTTCTTTTGTTTCTAAATTGGAAATAACACCGAACCCATTCATTTCAGAACCTGTACCTGAGGTTGTCGCAATCGCAACAATGGGTAATCCTGCATTTGAAAGCGGCTGACACTTACCAGTGCCGCCAAACACATAATCCCATAAATCGCCTTGGTTAGTTACCATTGCGGCAATAGCAGAAGAAGCGTCAATCACCGCACCGCCGCCAAGTGCTACAATGAAATCACAGTCATTTTCCCGCGCGAAAGCGGCACCTTCCATAATCACATCTTTAACTGGATTCTCCATGATTTTATCGAATACAACAGTTTCAGCACCGGCCTTTTTTAATTCGGCAAGCGTTCGGTCAAGATAGCCATTGGCTTTAGTAGATTTTCCATTTGAAATTAAAACCAACGCTTTTTTTCCTGGCAATTTAAGACTTCCTAAGCGTTTTAATGAACCGCTGCCAAAGTAAAGATTTGTGGGATTGCTGAAGTTAAAGCTCATCATAAAAATACCTCCTAAATTGTAACTTTTTGAATTTTAGAAATTAGAATTTTGTTCAGCCCGTCCTTGTAAGCTGAGCTGACTATTTTACATAGGACATACATGTTTTTGTCATCTGCTCATCATTCGCGTCGGCCATCATGTTGTACATCCTGATTTCATTATAAATAATGTTTTGAGATATAGCTAATACTTATAATCTATACTTTGATATGCTTTATATGAATACCTTGCTTCATTATGATTTGCTGAAGAAATTCTTATGTCTATAATTGCTTTGAAAAACTTAGTTGGAAGATGCATAAAAATCAATGATTTACATTACTTCATCGGGCAGTGTAATGAATGCACAGCAAAAAAGCAGAACCATATATTGTGAAGTGATTCTGCTTGTTTTGTTCTAATAAATAATTTCGCCTTGATTGGCAATAAGCTGTTGAAAATGTTATTCCAAACCATTCTCTAACGCATCTTCTAAATGTGCCTTAGAATATAACAGGATGAAATGTTTATAAACGTGTCTATATGCAATTCCCATGAAGGTATCAATTTTCTCGTCTTCATCATAATGTGTCAGCAAGTCTTTCAAACCATCTATTGATTCATCAATGATACCGCGATCAATTGGTTTTTCGCCATGCGCGGGGTAGATTTCCTCAATCTTCTGCATCTGAGCCAATTTTTTGTAAGTCGCCATCAAGACACTTAACCGCGGTGAATCAACAAAATCCATTTGATTCCAGATGTTATAATGAGCCAATGTATCGCCGGTAAACAGCCATCCCTTTGTTTCTTCATACAAGGCGACAGAACCATAGGAGTGACCCGGAATCTCAATGATTTTCAGCACAATACCGCCCAGATCAAAACTATCACCCTCTTTAAAATATCGGAATGTGGTCTGCTTAATCAATTTCTGATTATAGACTTCAGGATTCATCTGATTGATTAATTCAGGCATCTTCTTTAAACGATGATTCACAGCCAATGCTTTAGTTTCTTGATTGTCATCTTTTAATAAACGCAGATAATCTTTTTCATGTACCCATACTTCATCAAACAAATAAGCACCCAGACCATGATCCGGATGGCCATGCGTTAAGACGGTAATTAATGGCTTATCAGTGATTTTTTTAATTAGCTGACGGAAATCCACAAAGCCATAGCCAGTATCAATCAGCATCGCTTGATCACTGCCCACCACAACATAGCGATTCACTGAATCACATTCTTTTATACAGTATAAATATTCATTTAATTGTTCAATATCCTGATTAACGAGCATTATAACTCACCTCCATTGGTTTAAATGCAATGCTCAATAAAAACTATTTTTGCAGTATCGTTTCCTATGTCATTTCCTTCTTCGTTCTAATCGACCTAGATAAAGCTGTAACGTTTAGACATTTCAGAGCTGCCTGACGATATACGAACGATGAGTTCCCACATCATATAACCAACGTCAACATTATAGTTACATTCACTCTGACAGGCGGAAATGCGCCCCATAAAAAATTTTCAGGGAAGCTCATCGGTTTTCCTCAATCCTGTATAGCTTTCGGCAGTTCTCCCCGGCAGCAAGGCGAAAGACTTCCGCGGTATCATTCTGAGAATATTCTGCTGCTTTTTTAACCTTTATTTGTTCCATTTCATAAAGATAGAAAGGGAAGTCGGCTCCCATTAATACTTTGTCAGGGACTTCATTCATCGCTCTGCGCAGGGCATTGAAAGAAGCAATGCCGGTATCCAGATAAATGTTATCATTGCGCTTTGCTGTTTCAATCGCCTGATCTGCGCACCAGATAGCTCCCATGTGAGCGATTTGAAAGGTAGCATGCGGATAGCATTTTGCCATTGATTCTATACGGTAAGGATGAACACGGTGGTCATCTGAAGTGCAGTGTATCACAATATTCAGCTGATGTTCATTGCAGTAGCTAAATAATTCATGCAATTTACTGCGGTCATCAATATGAAAATTACTCAAGGTTGGGTGAATCTTCAAACCGCGCATGCCATATTCCTCAATGCATTGTTTAAATTGCAGGAGCGCCTCTTTTTCATTGGGATTAATAAAGGCGAGGGGGATAAGATTTGAATGACCTTTAATTGCATCAACTAATTCTTTGTTTGCTGAAAATGCATCTGAAAGCGGGAATACAATTGCCGCATCGGTATTTGCTGCATGCATTTCTTCCAGTAAATGATCAACGGATGCGATGGGATTTGTGTTATTTGTGCAGATATGTGTATGGGCATCAATAATCATGCCGGGACCTCCTTATAAAGCAAGACAATTTGTCTTTCAGTGGTTCATGAATCAGATGACTGCGATTATTTTATCGCCAGCCTTTACTTTATTTTCATCAACAGCGAGGATATCCGTGAATTCCTTTGTGTTGGTGATTACAATAGGGGTGGTCAAATCGTAGTTTTTAGCTTTTAGCTTCTGAATATCAAAGGTCATAATTAAATCACCTCTTTCCACTCTTTGACCTTCTTTTACCTTGCATTTGAATTCATTTTCAATCAATTCAGACTGCGTACCGATGTGAATTAAGATTTCAATGCCGTTCTTCGTCCTGAAGCCAATCGCATGCTGTGATGGCGGAATAACGATGACTTCACCATCACATGGTGCGTATACTTTACCGTCTTCAGGCAGTACAGCAATTCCTTCGCCCATTAATCCTGTTGAGAAAACAGGATCTCCCACTTCCTTTAGGGGAATTAACGAACCAGCAACTGGGCTGACGATTATTGATTCGTTTAAGCTTTTTTTGGTTCTGAATCCTCACTGTCACTATCTTCAAAGCCGCTTTCATCAAAGCCCAGAAGCCAAGTCGCGATGAAGGTTACAATAATGGTGACGGCAACTGCGCCTAATGCCAAATAAAAGTTATTTGAACCCGCGGGATCAATAAAGTTGGCTAAGGTTAAAAAGGCAGGCGCGCCGAATGAGTAGATTTTAACTTGTGTGAGAGCGCAGTAGACACCATTTGCGATACAGCCAATAAAGGTTGCAATCAAAGGTTTCTTTAAACGCAGACATAATCCATATAATGCTGGTTCTGTCGTGCCGGTCAGAAAAGCTGTCAAGCCGGTAGAGAAGGCAGTTGATTTCAGCGCCGGTTTTTTCGACTTGAAGAATACGGCTGCTGATACCGCGAATTGTGAGAAGTTCATGCCGATAAAAGCAATCAATAAGCTGTTGTCATAACCCAAATTGGTAAAATTGGCTACTAACAGCGGCATTAATGCCAAATGACTTCCAGTTAAGACAAGGAAAGGTGCGATGGCGCTAAGCACAAGGACTGTCAGCCATGGCACATGACTATTCAGCCAAGTAACCAGCAGTGACATCAAGTCACCAACCCAAGCACCAACTGGACCGCTGACACAAAGCATAATCGGTATCATAATCAGCATTACACCTAAAGGGGCAAGGATATAACGGATTGCATCCGGACAATACTTTTCAACCAATGCCGTTACATAATGCATGATCCAAATTGTAAGAATAATAGGAATTAGAGAAGTAGAATAATTAACCGCAGTTACCGGCAGACCAAACAAACTGATCATACCGCCGGCGTTACCCGCTTCAATCAGCGTAGGGTAAAGCATGATACCGGCTAGGAACAGCGCCAAAATCGGACTGACCTTCCAGTGTTTGGCGGAAGTATAGGCCGTTAATACCGGCAGGAAGTAAAAAGGCGCCTGCGATGCCGCATATAAAATGGTATAGGTCGAGCTGTCCGTAGATAGACCGGCAAATGTGCAGAGGGTAAGCAATGCTGAAATCAATCCCGCGACAACAATCGCAGGAATTGCCGGTCCCATAATATCCGCTAATGTATTTAATAACAATTCAAAAGGATTTGCGGCTACTCTGCCGGTTTCACCGCTGGCTTTAATGCTGTAATTTTCTGTAATTGCTTTATATACTTTAGAAACATTATTGCCCACGATGATCTGATATCCGCCAATAGCTTTTACCACATCCAAGACACCATCAATCTTTTTAATCTCATCAAATTCAAAAATTTCTTCATTTCTAACTTTTAATCGTAAGCGTGTAGAACAGTGATTTAAGGCTGTAATGTTATCACTGCCGCCAACATGGCTCATAATCTCTTTAGCTAATCGTAGATTGTTATCCATAGTTAATCTCCTTATGTTGCATTTATATCAAACAGCGTTGGCGCCTTATGCTGTAATGACCTATTTATTAACCAATCTTGCCAGATGGATAATGAGATACATACGATCTGTATCCGTCAATTCATAATTAAAATCCAAGAGTGTAATAGCACTGATTTTGTCTAAGCATTCATTAATATTTTTATATTTCTCAACTAACATCTGATACAGTGAATCATCGCTCAAGCTTTTATCATTGCGGGATGTACTGGTAATCATTTTAGTCATAAAGAATTTTAAATGAATGATAAAACGTGAGTATTCATAGCCTTCTTTATCCAAGGTGACATGCAGATATTTTTCAAAAGCCTTGATAATTTTCTGCATTTTAATCAGCAAATCATTGGCATCAATAGTACCGGATGTACTTTCACAGCTGACGATATGAAAAGCGATAAAGCCAGCTTCATCTTCACCTAAACGAGTACCCAGTCTTCGATTTACTAAGCCAACCGCGGCGATGCCTATTTCAAATTCTTTTTTATAAAATTGTTTGATTTCATTAAGCATCAGATTGGGAGTTTTGATCCCTTTCTTATCTTTTTCATATGAATAATGCAGATGATCAGCCAGATGAAGAAGCAGCCCTTCATCTAATTCAGATTCTAAAATCTTTTTGGCGTTCATTGTTATATCTGAGGCTATAGCAAAGAATTCATAGGGTATTTCAGAAGCCAGCTGCTGCAGTTTGCTTTGCTGATTCTTACTCTTTAGGGCATAAATACCAGTAATGAGCTCTTCATCCACTTCATCATAAATATCTTTTTTAAATGCTATGCCTTTACCCATAACAACAATCTCTTTATGATTTTCATCCTTTGAGATGATGGCATTATTATTTAGTTTTTTATATATCAACATCGTCGATCACCTCCAAAATAACAAAAAAAGGCAAACCTGCATGAAAACATGTATGGTTTTGCCTTTAGTTACAATCCGTTTACACAGCTATTATAGCATCTATAATGGGTTTGTCAAACGGTAAAAAAAGTAAATATTTCTGAAATAAATAACTGTGATGCAGTTTTATAAATAAGCAGACAAAATGAACACTGACAAAATCATAATGGCTTAATATAATTTACAGTATGAATTGCGGTTATCTTTTTTACTTCATATAGTATAGTCAGCATTATTTTATCTCAATTTTCGATAAATTTTGGAATGGTGCTTGACATAAGCGCTTTCAGCCGCTATAATGAACTCGTATTTAGGATTGTAACTTGAGACAAGGCAAAGCCTAAACTATAACCATAATTCTATTGGGTGTAGTTTAGGCTTTTATAGTTTTAAGGGGGTGTAAAAGTTGAAAGTCAAGAAAGTATTCAATAACAATATTCTGCTAGCTGAAGATGAACAAATGCTGGAAACAGTATTGATGGGTAAAGGCATTGGTTTTGCAATGAAGCCAGGCGATACACCCGATGAGAGTAAGATTGATAAAATTTTTAAACTTGATTCTAAGGGTCTTCAAAATCAGTTTGTTAAGCTTGTTGATGATATTCCGGTTAATCAGTTAGAACTGACAAGACGGATTATTGATTTTGCGGAACAGGATTTGAATACCCAGTTTGATTATTCGATTTTTATCGGTCTGGCTGATCATATCAATTTCGCTGTTAAAAGAGCTAAAGAGAATGACAGTTTAAATAACGCGTTATTGTGGGAAATCAAAAAATTCTATAAAAAGGAATTTGATACTGCTCTCAAATGTCTGGATATCATTGAGTATTATGAGGGTATCCGGATGAGTGAGGATGAAGCGAGCTTTATTGCCATGCACTTTGTAAATGGCCAGCAAAGTGGTGAAGGCGTAAGAAGCACAGTAGCGGCAACCAATGTAATTCAAGACATCCTGAATATTATTAAATTTCATTATAAGATTGATCTTGATGAAGAATCAATCAATTACAGTCGTTTTATCACTCATATTCGTTTCTTTCTGCAGCGGGCACATCAGCCCTCTGATAACGAGGATGATTATCTTTATGAACAAATAAAGACAAAGTATCCAGATACATATGAGTGTGTATTAAGGGTCAAGAAATATTTGGATAATAAGCTGGCAATTGATTTGTCAAATGAAGAAATGTTATACTTCATGCTGCATATCCGAAGATTGACAGATCGTGTGAAAAACCAAACAAAATAGGATTGTAACCGTAAGGGCAAAGCCTGGATGATTTCAAAAGAATGTGCTGATCACATGCTTTTTGAATGAAATTCAGGCTTTTATTTTTATTAAAAAGGAGAAAAAATATGAAATATCAAGAAATGATTAAAGAGATACTTATTCATATCGGCGGTGAAGCTAATATTGAATCAGTGACCCATTGTATGACCCGCCTGCGTTTTGTCTTAAAGGATGACAGCAAGGCAGACAGTTCAGCAGTCAAAAATATTAAAGGTGTTGTAGGCTGTGTTAATAAAGGCGGTCAGTTTCAAATTGTTATCGGTACTCATGTTGCCGAGGTGTATGAGGAATTGAGTGGAACTGTTGGTATTAAAAACGGTAATACGCAAACCAAAAAGAAATTTGAATTATCTCAGGTCTTTGATTTAATAGCCGGTATTTTTATGCCGATTGTCGGAGCGCTGGCTGGTTCTGGTATGGTTAAGGCAATATTATCCGTTTGCGTAGCAGCTAACTGGATTGATACGACATCTCAGACTTATACGCTTTTATATATGATTTCTGATATTGTGTTCTACTATCTGCCGTTCTTTCTTGCTTATTCAGCCGCAAAGAAATTTAAGATTAATCCATATGTATCGTTAATCTTTGCCGGTATGCTTGTTCATCCTACTTTCACAGGCTTGAAAAGCGCGGGAGAAGCTGTTTCATTCTTAGGGCTGCCAGTGAATATGGCCACCTATACATCCAGTGTTATACCGATTATTTTGATTGTTGCTTTTCAGGCAATTATTGAAAAATATGTTAAGAAATTTACTCCTAATGCGATTAAGACTTTCTTTGTGCCAATGATGACAATATTAATTGTGGCGCCGGTAGGTTTAATTGTGCTAGGGCCTTTAGGAGCTATCTTAGGCGGTTATTTAAGTACGTTCTTTACTTTCTTGGATACTAAAGCAAGCTGGATCGTACCTACCTTGGTAGGCGGCTTGGCACCGTTATTGGTAATGACTGGCATGCATTATAGTCTGGGAGCGGCTCAGTCTGTTCAGCGTGCAACCGTAGGCTATGCAACCATTTTAGCGCCGGGTATGATTTCAAGCAACATGGCTCAGGCAGCGGCTACTTTTGCGGTATCTGTGAAGACTAAAAATAAAGATTTAAAAGCATTAGCTTCATCTTGTGCTGTAACAGCGATCTGCGGTATTACTGAACCAGCGCTGTATGGTGTAAATATGAAATTGAAACGGCCGCTTTATGCAACAATGCTGGCCGGCGGCTGTGCGGGTTTATATGCCGGTATAACGGGTGTGAAAGCTTGGTCAGCAGGAACTTCAAACATTTTCGCTTTGCCAATCTATATCGGTGCTGATAATTCATTTATGAATGCATGTATCACGGTTGCGATTGCTTTAGTATTAGGTTTTATTTTCTCATGGGTATTGTATAAAGAACCGGTTGAATTTGAAGAAGAAAAAAAAGCTGAACCAAGCAGTTTGAATAAAAAAACAGAAATTTATGCACCTCTTAAGGGAGCTGTACTGCCTTTGTCAGAAGTTAAGGATGACGCCTTCAGCAGTGAAGCATTAGGTAAGGGATGTGCCATTGTACCGGTAGATGGGGAAATTGTGTCACCTTTTGATGGTACAGTAGTGATGTTATTTGAAACTAAACATGCGATTGGGTTAACATCCGAAGATGGCACTGAGGTTCTGATTCATTTTGGCTTAGATACGGTAAAATTAAATGGTGAATATTTCACTGCTCATGTGAAAACCGGCGATAAGGTAAAACGCGGTGATAAGTTAATCAGTGCTGATTTAAACGCAATACAGGATAAGGGTTATGATGTAATTACACCAATCATCATTACGAATTCAAATAATTATTTAGATGTTGTGGAAACTGATCAGGATAATGCAGATTTACAGACAGTGCTGCTTACAGCCATTCGATAATTATGAGCTTTCCAGATAATTTTCTATGGGGCGGCGCGTTATCCGCTAATCAGTGTGAGGGCGCATATCTTGAAGACGGCAAAGGACTTTCTCAGCAGGATGTGATGCCTAAAGGCGTCCGCGCCCCAATGACGGCAACGCCGACGGCTGACAATCTTAAATTAAAGGGAACCGATTTTTATCATCGCTATCAAGAAGATATTGCTTTATTAGCAGAAATGGGATGCAATGTCTTTCGCTTCTCAATCGCTTGGAGCCGTATTTTTCCAATGGGTGATGAGGAGATGCCGAATGAAAAAGGTTTAGCATTTTATGATGCGGTGATTGATGAGTGTTTGAAATATGGTATTGAGCCATTGATTACGCTCTCCCATTATGAGATGCCGCTGCATTTATGTCAGAAGTATGATGGCTTTCGTTCACGGGAAACCATTGATTGCTTTGTTCATTATGCAGAAACAGTCATCAGACGTTATCATGATCGGGTAAAATACTGGCTGACCTTTAATGAAATTAATGTAACGCTGATATCGCCATTGCTGGGTGCCGGTATAATAACACCTAAAAATGAATTAACTCAACAAGATAAATATCAAGCTGCACATCATCAATTAGTAGCGAGTGCCAAGGCTACAAAGCTTGCGAGAATGATTGATCCTGATTTAAAAATTGGCTGTATGGCAGCTTCCGCACCGCGCTATCCAATGACATGTAAGCCTGATGACATGATGGAGATGCTGAATTCCCAGCATGAATTAGATTATTTCATTCACGTTCATTGCACTGGGGAATATCCGTATTATGCTAAGCGGCTGTGGAAGGAAAATAATGTTGAAGTGAAGTTTGCTGACGGTGATGCGGAAGTGCTTCAAAATACTGTTGATTTTATTTCTTTCAGCTATTACAGCAGCAAGGTTGTCGCTGCTGATGAGAGTCAATATGAAATGGCAAATGGCAACATTATGCGTGGTTTAAAAAATCCATATGTAGAGTATACGGATTACGATTATCCCATTGATCCGCAGGGACTGCGCTATGTGCTGAATTATCTTTATGATCATTTTCATAAGCCGCTGTTTGTTGCGGAAAATGGCATTGGTGCTAAGGATGTGCTGATTGTGAATGCAAAGGGGGTCAAAACTGTTGATGATGATTATCGCATTGCATATCATCAATCGCATATTGCCGCTATGAAACAAGCGATAGATGATGGTGTTGAAGTATTTGGTTATACTTCATGGGGCCCAATTGATTGTATCAGTGCAGCATCAGCAGAAATCAGCAAACGTTATGGTTTTGTCTATGTAGATTTGCAGCCGGATGGCAGCGGATCACTTGAGCGGTACCGTAAAAAAAGCTTTTATTGGTATCGGGACTGCATTCTATCAAAGGGAGAAATCTGCGAATAAAATAACTAGGCATCTCATGGACTTGAGATGTCTTCTTTTGATTAAGCATTTATTTTTCAGAAACTACTTGTTTTTTTTGCCCAGATAAGTTAAAATTACCCATGGTAAATTTAATGTCGTAACGGCCATGTTTTTTTTCGTTTTCCATTACCAAAACGAAGAAAAGCATGACCTTTTTATTTGTTTGAGGAGGTATATATGGAACAAAATAAAATGGGAACCAAAGCGGTTTTTCCACTCATAATGTCAATGGCTTTTCCGCCGATGCTCTCAATGCTGGTGCAGTCATTATACAATATTGTCGACAGCGTTTATGTAGCGCAGATTTCACAGGATGCGATTACGGCGGTATCGCTTGCTTTTCCGATTCAGAACTTTTTGCTGGCGGTTGCCGTGGGAACGGGTGTCGGCATGAATTCTTATATTTCCCGAAAGCTGGGAATGCGGGATATCAAGGAAGCGAATAATGCGGTAACACATGGCATTTTGCTGGCTGTAATCAGCTCTATTGTATTTGCAGTTGCGTCTTTCTTTGTGATTACACCGTTTTTTAATCTGTTTACGGATGATCCTGTTATTTTTCAGATGGGTAAGCAATATATAGAAGTCATCATGCTGATTTCTTTTGGTCAGATGGTTCATATAGCAATAGAAAAGGTTTTTCAGGCAACAGGCAAGATGTCACTGCCGATGATTATGCAGGCAGTTGGCTGTATTGTGAATATTATTCTCGATCCAATATTTATCTTTACTTTTGGTTTAGGGGTAAGAGGTGCGGCGATTGCCACAGTTATTGGTCAGCTTACATCCATGAGTATTGCAATTTATATGCTTTTTGCGAAGAAGAATGAGGTAAAATTTGATTTAAAATCTTTCCATTTAGACTTTAATTGCATTAAACAGATCTATGCGGTAGGAGTGCCTACTATATTGATGAATTCATTAGGCTCAGTCTTAGTTATGGGATTGAATTCACTGCTGGTTACATTCTCTAATCTGGCAGTATCATTATTTGGTATTTATTATAAGCTGCAGACTTTTGTATTTATGCCTGTCAGCGGTCTGACACAGGGAGCTTTGCCAATCTTTGGCTATAATTATGGCGCTCAAAATCATCAGCGTTTAAAGGATACGCTGAAATACGCGCTGATGGTTGCCTTATTGATTATGGCTTTGGGGACTTTGCTGTTTGAAGCAGCACCCGGTCTTTTGCTGAAAATGTTTAATGCTGATGATGAAATGCTGAGAATGGGTATTCCGGCATTAAGAATCATCGCGCTGTCTTATCTGCCAGCTGCCTTGGGTATGATTTTCCCAACGCTGTTTCAGGGAATGGGCAAAGGGCTGTACAGCTTTATTATCTTTATGACCCGTCAGTTGGTGATCACTTTGCCGGCAGCGTATTTATTGGCACCTGTGCTTGGTTTAACTGGCATATGGATTGCATTCCCGATTGCTGAATGTGCAGCTGCACTCATTGCCTTTATCTTGTATTTGAAGATTCATAAAACGGATAAGGTGTTTATTGAACAAACCAATTAATAATCAAATAACAAGCCGGAGAATGACAGAGTGATATCTGAACTTATCCGGCATTTTTTTATTGCCTATATATCCATTTTAGCAGCCATAATATGTCAAATCATTCCACAGGAAAGGCCCGCAAACCCGCATGAAATGGGTGTTTTCTCAAATCCTACGAATAAAGCGGCATAATTTGTAACAGTACGGTTTTGTAAATTTGGGCACCAAGAAATACAAAAACAGCAAGTTCTTGTCAAACCTGCTGATGTGCATAGTATACCATACCTATCCTGAATCCTTGAAAACGTGCTTCTATCGATCCGCATGACCTCCCCAACAAGCGGATTTTCGGTGAAAACCGCAAGTGCATATGCACTTGCCCTGCTTGCCGCTATTGAACTGCTGATACTAACAACTTTGTTTAACCCAATAAGACGCAGATAAATCAGCCCGACAAATGGGAAATGGTTGAGAAAGACGCTATATTGAAATCCAAAATCTTAGAATAATGCCACTCTTACTTAATCCAACTGTATCGGCAATTTCGTTTTCGATCACTCCACCATTTTTAATAATCGTCCTTTGCGAAGCTACATTTCCCTTATCGCAGGTCAATAAAACCCTGCTTTCTCCAAACTCACGACAAAAGGGTAAAATCAATCCTAACATTTCAGACGCATAACCTTTTCGTCTTTCTGACGGACGAACACTATATCCGATATTACCCCCAAAATTTTTAAGAAAATCCGATAATGGGTGTCGAAAATCAATCATGCCAACAACAAAATCGTCGTTTCGCCTTACCGCTAAAAAGACTTCTGATGGAACATATCCGCTTCTATATTTTTCTCTTAATCTTCTTTCAAAATCAATCCACTCGTCAAATGATTGGACATCTTCAAGCCCTGCACAACCATCAAAACTATCTCCACATTGCAACATTTCTTCTTTATATGACATAACTTGTTCTGCATATAGTTTAGATGGTCTAACCAACATCAATTCACACATAACATTCATCCTCACAAATTGCGATTTGTCGAGTACACCTTATCCGCCAAAGGTGACCAAACATAACTTAGCTTTTTCCATTCTAATATTTGCGTGCGGAAATGTCAAACAACTCATTTCGTGTCATAACTTCATGTTACTGTCCATAACTCTTTTTGTTCGTTTGGTCAGCGCTTTTCAGCTTATAGAGACGCCGCAACAAGCCGGAAAGATAATTATTTTTTATATCAACTGGAAATCGTTTCATTATATATGATGCTTGCGTGTTAGAAATACAGAGATTTGTAACAGTTATGAGATATTGTGTCAAAAAGTATACATTTTGATACACTAAAATACACCTTTATTATAGGATGATTTTCGATATATGTAAACATGTTTAGACCTTTTATTGACATTTCATAGCATGATTTTGCTTTTTCTTGTCTGTCTTATAAGGTATACATTATAAGACAAATTAAAAAACCTGGGGAGGTAATTAAAGTGAAATCAAACAAAACAAAGTCAGCGATGACTGCTTTAGTCGTAGCTGCAATGCTCTGTTCAGCAGCAATGCCAATCAGAGCGGCTGAGGCCCAATGGGTCAATAACAACGGCACATGGTCTTATGTTAAGGAAGATGGCAGTATAGCCAAGGGTTGGATCAAAGATGGCGATTGCTGGTATGCTTTCGATGATAACGGTGCAATGCGTACTGGCTGGATCGCTTCCAATGAGCATTGGTATTTCATGGGTGAATCTGGTGTTATGCAGGCAGATGCTTGGGTAGAGGATAACGGCGCCCGCTATTATATTAAAGGTACCGGTGTTATGGCAAAGGATTATGTCAAAGACGGTTATGAGTTGACTGAAGATGGCAAAGCTATTCCATTAGCTGAATCAAAATCCGTAGTATTAACAGATCCAGAAGCAATAGAAGGTGAAGTCATTGAAGGTAACCTCTATGTCGATGTGACAACCGCGAAAGCATTAGAGCTGAAAGGTGTAACCGTAAAAGGCAAATTAGTTGTCATTGGTGACAACCAAACGGCCGGTAAGTTAACGATTACTGATTCAAAGATTGAATCAATCAGCACACAGACAAGAAATACAGAAGTCGTATTAAGCGGTGAAACAGAAGTTAAGACAATAGTATTGGAAGAAACAGCAGCGGTAACACCGGATAAGAACTTCAAAGGGGAAGTAGAAAAGATTGAAGTACAATCAACAACCAAAGGTGAAATCGTGATTGAAGTCCCTGCACAAGAAGTAAGTACACGGACATATGCAAGTGTCGATATTCAGGCACCGGTAGAAAGTCTTGAAGTAAAGACCGATACACAAATCAAGGTAAATGCCGACGTTAAGAATGTGGTAGTAACAGAAAGTGCAAAAGATACGAAGGTAGAAGTATCAAAAGGCAATACAGTAGGTACTATTACAGCAGATGCTCCGGTAAAAATTGAAGGAAGCGGAACAATTAACAAAGTTGAAGCTAACGTTGATGGCGTAGAAGCTGGCAAGGATACAGTAATTAAAGATGTAGAAACAGGCAAAGATGTTGAGCAAGCACCTGAAGTAAATAAACCTTCAACTGGTGGTTCATCGGGTGGTTCTAGTACAAGTTCTTATACTGTTAAATATGCAGTTGATGGTTCAATTTCATTCGATGTACCAGCAGCGGTTACCGTAACAAGTGGTTCAACTATAACAGAACCTGCCAAACCAGCAGATGCACCAGAAGGATATTCATACAAATGGGTTACTTCTGATGGCAAGCCATTTGATTTCAGCAGTAAGATTAGAAACAGCATGACGTTAACATTAATTCTGACAAATAATGATTTTGCAGGTGGGAATGGCAGTGAGCAATTTCCATATCTAATTGAAAATCATGAACAAATAACTAAAATCGGAGATCACTTTAGTACTAAAGATAGTTACAATTATAAATTGATTTCAGATATTACCATTCCAGCTGGACATATCCAAATGAGCAATTTTACGGGAGTGTTTGATGGGGATAATCATACTATTACATTACCAGATAGTGATTCAGTTATCAAAGATGCAAAAGGTGGTATTGCTTATTCATGGTTTGCATCAAGTTCATACGGAGATGCTACATTTAAAAATTTCACACTTGAGCATGGTTCACAAGGAATTTTATCATTATTGGAAACAGCTAATATGAATATCATTAATAGCTCAGATGGTAAAGTTTATGAATCAGTAATAAATGAAAATACTATTTTATTTGATTCAATCACAATTAATTCTAAAGATAATAAAGTGGTTGAGGTAACTGCTAATGATAATAATGAAGCACCGCTAATAACTTTCTCAGGCGTTTTGAATACTGTATTTAATGATGTTGAGAATAATTTAAGCGTTAAGAGAACTTCAGGTAATGTTTATGTGTCATTCTATGTTGGTGGCTATGTACAAACAAAACTTGGAGACATTGGATTAAACCGTACAAAATATTTGAAATTCAATAATTGTGTTAATCACGGTAATATGGATGTAACATATGCTTCTCTATATCTAGGTAATGGCAGCCAAGGCGATAATCTAGTCATTGAGGTAAATGATTGTACTAACACGGGTGTGATAAATGGCTATCAAGAATCAGAACCTTTTGCGGCTATGGGTCATGGTAACTTAACTGCCGATATGAAATCACTTAATGATAATCTAAAGGATAATAATTATACAAATGTGGATGAAATGAATATCAGTTATGATGAAACCGCAAAGAAGTATAAATTCAGTAAAGAAGATGCAGTCGAATATTATGTAACTTATACGGCTTACGCTAGAGATGATAACGGCACAGTAATGATTAGTGTTGAATTGAATAATGATGATTTAAGTTTAACTGAATCGAAGTATGGAATGTTAAGAATGATAGCTTATACTAATGATTATTCTGAATGCGAATTCACACCGCTTAATTCATATGGCATGGAATATTATGTGGATACAGATAAAGATTTAATTGTTGTGAAACTTGGTATTTATGCTGATTATGATGGTATTCAGCTGAACAGTGCTGCAAGAGTAACGGTTACTGCAATTGATAGTAATGGTAAAGTAATCGCAATTGGTACTGCTAAGTAAACACAGGGTAATATACAGTTAAAACTCCAGACTTTATGCTTGGAGTTTTTTCATGATTATTTTGTATGTTAATTCATGCTGTTTAAATAAAAAATTAATTTATTTTGTTTTTGCTCACATGATCTAAAACAGAAAACTTGAAATTATGAACCTTTTTGCGAGTAAATAGGAAATATAATATATAGTAAATATATACTTTGATGTTTTTTACATAACGATTAAATATAGTGAAAAGGGAAAAACAAATATTCCATTATCATAAAGACAATATTAATTATGATTTTATGTTGTTTAAGTCTATTATATACATTTTTTGGCTGCTAATTTTGTCTTTCTTTAGTATTTAAATTTGCTTTATAAGTATTCTAACTTTTCTTTTTATATAACAAAACGAAATATTGTGTCAAAAAGTATACATTATGAGACACTTTATTTACCTTAATTATAAGCCTGTTTATAGCATTTGTAAAACGATTTTTACCATATTTTGTATAATTTTAGCCATTTTTATACTGTCTTGTAAGGTATACCTTATAAGACAGTTTTATTTTATGCGGGGGAATTTATGAAAGAATTACAATTAGCATGTTTCCCCGTTAAATGATTTTAGAAGTGGAAGAGAAGAGGGATAGCTATACATAATCTGGAATTGTTTATGAATGCGCAGAAACGAATGAAAAGAGGGAAACAGATGAAATTCAAGAGAATGATTGGTATTATTTTATCTTCTGCAATGGCAGCAGTGTTAGTTTCAGGTAGTTATGCTAATGAAATATTTGCTGAATCAGACGAATTTAATGAAGAAGGAAATATTGAGATGGTATCGCATACAAATGCGGATGGTGAAGAGGAATACGCTTTATTACTGCATGGACATTCAATATTTATTGACACAAGCCGAGTTGATGATACATATACCAAAATTTATGATGATAAAAATCATAATGGTTTACTTGATAGCAGTGATCCAGAAATTGATATTAAGTCTTTAGGTGAAGAGGTTGGAATCGATATTGATTCTTATCCAAATAATGGTTATGATTGCACAAATGTTGTTATTTATGGTGTTGGCGGCTTCAATGATGATTATTATACAGAGCATACTGGCAATGTTATGATTACTTATAAGGGCGGTGCCATTAAGGGTATCGTTGGGTCTACAGGTGGCTGTGAACAGACAGGCGATTTTATATTTAATACAATGGGCAGAGATACAGGTGAAGTTGAGTTCATAGAAGGAGCTGGCGCTGGTACATGGAATGGGAATATCACAATGGTAATCTATGGAGAAACTCCATTTCATGAAGTATATGGCGGATCAAAGAATGCTGAAACAATAGTCAATGGTAACGTAATGATTCGCTCACACGAAACATTTACAATAGCTGGAGTCTTTGGTGATTCTGCATATAGCCCAACAAGCGGCGGTGTATATGCAGGCGGTGAGGGTACAACAATTAATGGCGATTTTGAATTCTGGATTCAGCCAAATCAAAGATATACTATTTATGATCTTGATAGTTCAAAAGCAACAATTACCGGCGAAGTTAAATATACGCTGAGCGCTTCACACTTCTATGGTGATGTTAGAACAAGTGACAAGGCTGATGCTACAATTAAGGCAGGCGGTATCTCAACTTGCGATGAAAATTCTGTAATATATTTAAATAAAGACGTAGTTATCGATCCTAGTGATACAGTAATTGAGCATAGTAGGTACGGAATAAATATTGAGCCAGAAATTAAGGCCTTAGGAACGGTTATTGTAAAACCAACTGATGAAAGTATTGTATTGACTAATGCTGATTCGTATAAAGGTGTTAATTTATTAAAAAATACAGGTTATGTTTTGAATGATCAGAATGAAATAGTTATTGGCAGAGCAAATAAGGATGTAATGATGATTACTTTGGAAACTGGAACAAGTCAAATGCTTGAACCACAACTAGAGATAAAGGGAGATGCAGTAAAATTACCAAAACCTACACGTTCAGGTTATGAATTCGCGGGTTGGAGCGATGGCACGACTACTTATGCGCCAGGCAGTGATTACACTGTTCCAGAATCTGATGTTATACTTACCGCTGTTTGGAAATCTGTTTCTTCAGGTTCTAGTTCATCCCCTACATCTTCAAACGGTTTTGTGAATAAAAAAGGTGAAACCTACTTCTATGAAAAAGGTAAACCAGTGCAGAATGGCTTTGTGGTTGTAAACGATAAGGATAAACTGGTTGAAACGATCAAGCCGGATAATATGGAGGAATTATCAGATTCCGATTATAAGGCTTATTATGCTAAACCTGATGGTACAGTTGCTAAGGCGGAATGGATCGTTCTTGATAAAAACGGCAAACTGATTGATACCCTGCCGCTTGGTGAGTTTAAGAAGCAATATGGTAATGAATATAAAGTATATCTGGCAGATGCCAATGGTAAACTAATCAGATCATGGAAGGATACAGAAAATAACTGGTATTATTTCAATGCGGATTTCTCGGCAAAATATGAATATTGGCAGGCTCATTATGAAGACTGGTATTATTTTGATAATTATTCATATCTAAAGAATACATGGCATGCAACAGATAACGGCAGATGGTATTACTTTGATGCAGAGGGTAAAATGGTTAGAAATCAGTGGGTTGATGGCTGCTGGATCAATGAATTAGGTATTTATTGGAGTCCGATTTATTCTGATCCTGAATTTATAGCAAATTATAAGTAATAATCAAAAATATGCAGCAAATTTGCAAATGATTAGCTGTAAATTGTGAGCATTCGATAAAATTCGATTCAACAAATTTACTTCCCAGATATTGAAAAAAGCTCTTTGAGTCCAAAGCGGTGACTGAAAGAGCTTTTTAATGGTGTAAAAAAATCAGCGCCTAAGCGCCGATTCATTTCGATAATTAACAGCTGATAACACTGCCGTCCTGAGCTACAGTACAAGTATCATTACCAACTGTATATGTACCTGAACGTTTCATGCTGCCAGCAAATTCACCAGTATTTTCAAGCAGATATTGAACACCGTCAATAGTTTTCAAGCCCGTCTGCATGATGCCGTTTGCTGGATTTAAATAATACCAATGAGTGCTGTCACCGGCAATCCAGCCCGTCTGCATTTCACCAGTCACAAAATCAAGCAGGTACCAGCATTGATATTCATCCTTGAACCAGCCGGTTACCTTTTGATCATTCTTATAATAATACCAAGTATTGCCGCTTTGTACCCAGCCATTCTTGCCAGCCGGTTTTTCACTGCCTTGATTGTTATTCGTACCGAAAACTTTTTTTAGATTGTTTAATTCAGTCTGTGAGCCGGAAGCTACTAATTGATCATATCTGAATAACGCATAACCGCTGTAGCCTAATGCTGCCGCTTTTTCAGCCTGTGTTGCGAGATTGTCTGAAGACCATGCCCAGCCGGCGTCACCGCTGCCCTGACCATTAACTTTATAAAGTGCCAAGCCAACTCTTAAATCAATGTTCTTATTCGTCCAAATATTTTTGAATGCTTTGGCACGATCAGAGAACATTGTTGTCGTACCGCTGGTGCCATATTGATCAGTCCAGTAAATCTGCGGCATAACATAATCTACATAGCCTTCTGTTGACAGCCATGTGTCAATGTCAGCACCATGATCACGGTCATTATCCAGATTGCCCTGCGGAGAGATACCAAAGACTTTATCCGAACCGGCATTCTTAACCGTTTGATAGACACGTTTCACAAGTGTATTAACATAATCCTTGCGCTCCTGCTGTGAAGTGTTGCCGTATGTACCGGATACATAGAAATAATCATCAAAGTGAATGCCGTCAACATCATAGTTATCAACGATTTCTCTGACCCCTTCGACAATCGCGTTCTGCGCTGTCTTGCTGGCCGGATTTAAAATCATTTTATGCTGACCGTCATTGTCATATTCAATTAAATCATCCTGCGCAAAATCTTTAAAGTATTCTGAACTTGCGAAACGCTGTGTTTCAGATGTCTTTAATGAAATGCGGAATGGGTTGATCCACGCTTCAAATTTCAATCCCTTGCGGTGAGCAATCTCAATCATCAAAGCCAATGGATCATAGCCTGGATCTTTCATGTCTGAATTCAGCCATTCTGCCCATGGATAATTTGCCGTTGGATAGACCGCGTCATTAAATGCACGCACATGGACAATCAGTGTATTCAGATTGTTGTCAAGGGCATTGTCACAGATCGCGGTGAATGCTGATTTAAATTCACTTTCATTCTTATCCTTCAAATATTGCTGAAAGTCAAGATATGAGACCCAGACAGCTCTTGATGTCATGGCATCTTCTGCTTTTACGGCGGTTGGAACATTAAATGCCGCCAGCATGACTAAAGCTGCCACGAACCCTTTAAAAAGTTTTTTTACCATATTCAAACTTCCTCCTCTCATCAAGTATACACTACCAAATCACTAATTTCATTAGAAAATTCTCCCAGATCCTTCCAAATCAAGCTCATCATTGATAAAATAAGCGTTTGTGAAATTATGTGAAATTAACGAACGACTTTGAAAGCGGCAGTTTGTTGCTTATAATAAATAAAAAGGGTGAATTTATGGCAGCAAAGAGAAAAAGAAAACGTTACCGTTTGACTGAAAAGGGAAAAATAGCGGCAGGTGTCATCTGCGCGGCTTTTGTTTTGATGGGCACACTGCTTTTTATGTTATCTGAGGGTTATTTTGAACATACAGATCCGCAGATTGTCCGCCTTGTATCTGCTGATGCCACGATACCAATCTATGAAACAAGCACCTCTGAAACACCTTTTACCTATGTCACTGCTGATAGCGCTTATGGAGCGGATGCGGCACTGATCAGTCAGTCGAGACATCGTTATGAAATCATGCTTGCCGGCTGCCGCGGCTGGATTAAAATGGAGAATGCTGAGCTGTCTGAACAGGGATATGACTATCCTTCTTATTATACGGTTGATGAGCGGCAGAATTTGATCCATATGGTCAGTACCAATCTTAATGAACCGATTTATATGCCAATCGTGCTTTGCGCAGCGCCTTCATGGCTGAAGCAGGGCGAGATTGTTTATAGTTATGACGGACATTATTTTTATCGTTCATTAGATCAATATTTAGCGGATTTGAATAACCGCCAGATGGCCAACAGCATTAATTCAATCCCGTTTTACAATTATTATCAGTATTTGCCGATGCATTCAGCAACCTCATTAAGCGGCAGTCAGCTGAATGGCTGGCTGAATAATGAAAAAGCTGATTACGCCGCGGCTTCAGTATTAGCGGATGCCGGTGAAGCGTTTATTGCCGCCCAGCAGGAATCAGGCTGCAATGCCTTATTAATATATGCGGTTGCGATGAATGAGAGCCGCTTCGGCACCAGTGATTTCGCAGTCAATCGTTACAATCTATTTGGATATAATGCGGTTGATGGCAATACAGCTGCTGCAGATACTTATGAATCCGTTTATGATTGTCTGCTTACTTATACGACCGCCCATTTGAACTGGGGCTTTTTCGATGCCCTTGATTCTCGCTATCATGGCAGCCATCTTGGCGATAAGGGCAGCGGTTTAAATGTGATGTATGCCTCAGATCCTTATTGGGGTGAAAAAGCCGCCGGTTATGCTTATTCAGTAGATAGCTATTATTTCAGTCAAGATTATAATAAATATAAAATTATGATCAAAACCGATACCGGCAGCGTAAATGTCAGAAAAGACGCGTCAACCCAGATAGCCGCAATCAGCCAGCTGTCATCGGCCGCTAATGTGCCAATCCTTGTATTAGAAGAAATACAGGGTGAATCAATATCCGGGAATTCACTCTGGTATAAAATTCAAGTTGATTCCGTGCTTGATGAAAATCATGAGCTGCATGAATTTAACGGTGTTTTTATCCCATATTCATTAAGTAATTCTATCGGTTATGTACATTCTCAAAATTTTATTCCACTGCTTCAATAAGCATAATAAAAATGCACTCATTCAATTAAAAATGGGTGCATTTTATTAGTTATTCCATGTTGCTGCTGTTGAGTGTATCGATAATGTTTCCCGAAGGATCAAGATAATTAACAATAATATCCTTGCTGCCGGCTTCTTCACCAAGCAATACCTGATACATGAAGCCATACATATACAGCATCAAGATTGATAACGAATCCATCAAACCTACCTGACCATTCTCTAAAGTTACATCAAATTGGGTGAAATCATCATTCACACTAATTTTTGTAATGTTGGGGAAGGTTTCTGTATCCTTTTCAATCTCATCCAATGAGGTTCTGATCTGCGTCTTGTATTCTTCTAAATACTTTGCATATTTATCGGCGTCAAAGACGAGTGTCACGGAACCATCCTCGTTGGTGGTCATTGACTTATAAGCATCATTATTGCTTAATGCCATTGCGGCATCAGTCCCCGCCATTTCAAAATATTCCTTTGGCAAAGTGATTGTCACATCTTCTTTTTTTACAGCACAGCCGCTCAGCATGAGGGTTAACGCCAACATACCGCTGATGAATCGTTTCATTATTATTTCCTCCCCTATAAATCATTTACTGATTTCTTTATCTTAATAGTATCTGAATTAATCAGAGAATGCAAGTTTCTGTGAAAATTATGTGAGAGTGTGGAAATTAATGAAAGAAGTGGCAATCTCAGGCTTAAAGGTCTATAATTAAACCAATGCTGGAGGTGTTTTAAATGAAAATGAGTGATCGTTTTCGTAATTTTATGCGGGGCCGTTATGGGGTTGATCAGCTGTCTAACGGTTTAGTATTTTTATTCTTTATCTTAATTCTAATTGGTATTCTGACTCGCAATACCATTTTCACATGGATCGCGCTGATCCCAATGATTTTAAGCTATTACCGGATGTTTTCCAAGAATTTTTCTAAGCGTTATAATGAAAATCGTATTTATACAAATCTGATGAGTCCAGTCTATGATTTACTGGATAAAATTAAGGGCTTCTTTAATCGGAAAATCAAACGATTTAAAACGCGTAAGGAATATAAGTATTTTAAATGTCCTAACTGTAAGCAGGAGTTAAGGGTGCCAAGAGGCCGCGGTGAGATTACCGTTACCTGTCCTAAATGCAAACAGTCTTTCGACCGTAAATCATAGACAGCTTGAATGCTGTCTTTATTTTGGTTAAAATGGTTGAGTAGTGAGAGGAGAGAGAAGATGCTGGAAGGTTTATATTTGCTTGTTGTTTATCCGATATATACATTTTGGTTTGCCAATCATGCGTCAATTTTTGATGAAAATCTCTCCTATGTGGGAAACCTGGATCACCTGCATTGGGCTTTTATCCTTTGGGGGTTGCTGACTGTTCTCGCGCTGGCTTTAGGCTTGCGGACATGCATTGATCATTCCTTATTTAAGAAACGCAACCGGATGTTAGTGATGCTTGCGGCTTGTTTGCTGATGCTGGCTGTCACATTGCCGTATCGGCCTTTAGATCTGCCCTTGCTCTCTTTGATTCATATCCTTTTATCCTTTGCGGCACCCTTGAGTCTGCTTGCGGCTGTCTTTATGATCTTTATGGATCTGCGCATGCTTTACCCATCGCTTATGGCTCCCTATCTGAGCGTGTTTCTGCTGATCTGTGTCATCGCGTTGGGAATTTATTTTAAATATGCCAGTGTAAATACGCTGGTTGAAATCTTTTTATCAATCACGGTATCAAATCTGCTCAAACTTACGGCTAGAAATCTGACAAAAGTGTCAGGCAAGACTGATGAGTATCAGGTATAATGAGGGTGGAAGAAGGTGTGAAATGAAAACTCAATATGGTGATATTTCAATATTTTGGCCGATTCTTTTTGGCTTAATTCTCGCTGCTTTTCTGCTGCTGATCATCGTTAAGCTGAAACGTTTATATGATAACTTCCGCGCACCCAAAATCACTGTTTATGCAAGGCTGCTCGATAAGCATGAGAATTCAGCGCCGATTCATCAGGGCGGCATCAGTTCACAAAGTATGACGGTTTCCTTCTCTTTTATATTTGAAACAGATTCAGGAATGCTGGAATTTAAGGTGAATCCGCAGGTTTATGCCGCTCATGCCGTCGGCGAGGAAGGCAGGTTGGTCTATAAAGGCAAGAAAATGCTCACCTTTGAGCGCTGATTATGACAAAAGTGTGAGACAGAAAGGCGGAACTTTCGGTATAATAGAAGTAGATATAGGATAGGAGAGTGAAAGTATGAGTATGGGAATGTTTGGCTTGATGGACACATTGTTTCCAATTATGTTTTTTACCATTTTTGCTATTGTGATAGGGGCGTTTATTTTTACTATTGTTAGGGGTATTACCACATGGCATAAGAATAATAATTCACCGCGTTTGGTTGTGAATGCCATTGTAGCGGATAAGCATGAGGATGTCAGTGTTCATCATCATAATGATAATGGCATGTCGCATTCAACATCAAGTACATCCTATTATGTTACTTTTACGGTTGAGGGCGGTGAACGGCTGGTGTTTCAGGTTGACCGGCAGGAATATGGCTATCTGATTGTGAATGATCAGGGGAAGCTGACCTTTCAGGGAACTCGTTATCTCGGTTTTGATCGTGAATAATCAAGCAGGTTCGCCTGCTTTTTTTCTGATTTTGACATAACTCCACACAACCTCCATAAACACATGGTATACTTTTGGAAACGGGGTGAGTGCATGAAGCATCTGTTAGTCGTAGAGGATGAGTTTGATATTCAGGAATTGCTGCAGAATTATTTAGAACATGCGGGCTATCAGGTAAGTGTGGCGGAGGATGGTGTGCAGGCATTGGAGCTGTTTCATAAGGGCAGCTATGATTTAGTGCTGCTGGATCTGATGCTGCCAAAGATTGATGGCTTTGGGGTCTGTGAGGTGATCCGCAGAGAATCTGATCTGCCTATTTTGATGCTGACGGCATTAGACAGTGAGGCGCATCAGCTGCGTGGTTTTGATTTAAAGATTGATGATTATATTACAAAGCCGTTCTCAATGTCAGTGCTGTTAAAGAAAATTGAAGCTGTACTGCGGCGCTGTCAGCAGCCGGTCTCTAAGCTTATCACCTATAAAGAATTGGTCATGGATCTGAGTGCTTATCAGGCTTTTGTTAATGATCAGATCATAGAGCTGACACAGCGTGAGTTTGATCTGCTTAGTGATTTGTTGATGAATCAGGGAAAGGTTATGAGCCGTCAGAGCCTGTTAAATCGGGTATGGGGTTATGATTATTTCGGTGATGAGCGAATCGTGGATACGCATATTAAAAATATCCGCAAGAAGTTAAACCGTGATTATATTGAAACGATACGAGGGGTGGGATACCGCATTGATAAAAGCAATTAAAAGCAACCTTTCCTTAAAGGTGTTTATGATTACCTTTGTTTTGCTGATGAGTGCCAGTATGCTGACTTATCTTTTTATATCATGGACGATGCCGATTACCTATAAAGCCGCGCAAAGTGAAGTGCTGAGTGCTGATGCTGAGGCGTTGGCGGCAGCACTGAATCAGCATACTTTAGAAGAAAGCGCTCAGCTGCTTGAAGAATTTTCACAACGGCATAGCGTAGAAGTGCAGCTGTCTGATAATCAGGGAAATCTGCTGACACCGGCAAAGGATAAAACCTTTGATTCCAAGTATAACGCGTTTTTGCTTACCGATGATTTAGAGTCAATCGATATTGCGCCAAGTGATGAAATCGATACGACGGTTGGCTTTTCTTTCACCTTTAAGGGTGACAGTACGACGTACACGCTGATTGCCAAGGGCAGCATGAAGGCGGTGAATCAGGCTGTCGAGGCTTTGAAGAAAACATGGCCTTGGCTGGTTTTATCGGTCTTTATTATTTCAATCTTAAGCTCATGGTTTTATTCACGCTATCTGACTCGGCCTATCGTGCAGATTTCCGCTATTGCCCGCAAGATGTCGGAGCTTGAATTTGACTGGCGCTGTGATGATAAGCGCAGGGATGAAATTGGCAGCTTGGGCGGCAGCTTAAATGAATTGTCAGAAAGATTGTCGGAAGCGATGAATGAATTAAAAAGGACTAATCAGGCGCTGCAGGCGGATATTGACCGAGAGCGCGAGCTTGAAGAGCAGCGGCTGGCCTTTTTTACGGCGGTATCCCATGAATTAAAAACCCCGCTGACCGTGCTGAAGGGACAGCTTGAGGGAATGAGCGATGGGATCGGTGTCTATGCTGACCGTGATAAATATCTGCGCCGTTCATTAGGGGTTGTCAACCGCATGGAAGAGCTGGTCGCGCAGATCGTTGCCGTATCTAAGATGGAAAAAAATGATTTTGATTTACAAAAAGACCGCTTTGATCTGGGCCTTTTGTGCAGGGAATGCATTGGGGCATGCCATGAATTAGCCTTATCGCGCCATGATCAATGGGAGTGTGTGATTGAGGAAGAATTAATGGTTGTCGGCAATCGAGCGCTGATGCAGAAAGCATTGGATAACATTCTCTGCAACGCTATTGTTTATTCACCGATGCATGCAAAGATAACCGTTCGTGTGTATCAAAAGGAACACTTCATCAATTTTGAATGCGTCAATTCGGATACCGAAATACCTGCCGCTTCATTACCGCATCTTTTTGAAGCCTTCTACCGCGTTGAACAATCACGCAGCCGAAGCAGCGGCGGCAGCGGTTTAGGCTTATATTTGGTAAAACTGATTGCCGATGCTCATCATGCCCAAGCCGATATTCAGAATACGGCAAAGGGTGTCTGTTTTACATTAAGCTTTCCATCAATAATGAATGAATTGAAACAGGATCAGTAAGCGCTGATCTTTTATCTACATTCAATCTCCACAATGGCTACATAAAGGCTTCATATTTAGCTGATACACTAAGGGCAGTTAAAAAGGAGAACTTTATGAAAATAACAATTGAAAACCTGTCAATGGTTTATCCCAATGGCAAAACAGCGCTTGATCAGATTAGCTGTACCTTGGAAAGTCCTAATCTGATTGGCTTATTAGGGCCTAATGGTGCCGGTAAGTCAACCTTGATGAAATTGCTGACAGCTGCACTTGTACCTACATCGGGCAGAATTCTTGTCGATGGCGAACCCTTGCTGAAACATGAACAGCAGCTGAAGCAGCAGCTTGGCTATCTTCCGCAAGCCTTTGGTTTATATGATGAATTGACAATCTGGCAGTTTTTAGATTATATGGCGGCATTGAAGCAGATTAATCAGCCGGCAAAGGCGATTGAACAGGCGATACGGGATACGAATCTAAATGCGAAAAGGAAAAGCAGAATCAGCAGTTTATCGGGCGGTGAACGGCAGCGGGTAGGAATTGCGCAGGCGATGCTTGATGATCCGCAGTTTTTGATTTTAGATGAGCCGACGGTAGGGCTTGATCCTAAGGAACGGCTTGATTTTCGAAATTTGTTTTCTAAGAAGGCACAGGATCACTTAGTCCTTTTATCAACACATATTATTGATGATGTGCAGTCGGTATGCAACCAGCTGATTGTCATTGATCACGGCAGAATCCTTTTTATCGGTACGCCAGCCCAGTTGATCGCATCGGCCCGCGGTCATGTCGCTTTGTTTAATGATCAGCCGGTAAGCGATAAGATTCATATAACTGCCAGAATCAATACGGCGGAAGGGATTCAATGCCGCGGCGTAGCGGAAAATATGCCTGCTGACAGCATGCTTGTGGAGCCTACCTTAGAAGATGCCTATATGTATCTGATTCAGTATAAGGGGGCGTAAAGATGGTTTTTCTTCATATCTTATTTGTAGAGCTTAAGCGTCTGCTTGTTTCTAAAGGTACATGGCTTGTGATGGCATGCAGCTTATGTATGCCGCTGTTGGGTTATTCTTTTTATACTCCGGCAAGTACCGCAACGGCATTCAGCGCTCAAATGGCAAATCCAATTTTAGCCGGCGGTCTGGGCGGTGCCTTTTGTTTCAGTGTCTTTACATTGATTGAGTATGATCGGATCAATAAATATCAGTGTGAGGCAGTAATGGACAGCATCATTTCACCATTAATTATCAGTTTTGCCAAATGTCTGTCTATTTTATTAATCGCATCTCTGACTTGGCTGGCAGCCCTTTGTCTCTATCTGCCAATTATGAGAGCGGCATTGGGTACAGCGTTTATACTCAGTGAAACATTGCTGGCGTTCAGTGTGATGATGCTTCCGGCATTGTGGATGGGAGTATTGGCTTCAGCGGCATTTTACCAGCTTTTTCGCCGTATTGATTTAAGCTTTATCAGTTTTACTGCTTTGGCTTTATTCAGTATGAGTAAATGGTGCAGTGACCTGTATCTGATGCGCTGGATCAATCCATTAGTAACAGTATTCTCAAACGATTTCAATAACACATTGTTCTATCGGCTGGCGGCATACAGCCGTCTGCTTTGGCTTTTAATATTCAGTGCGTTCTATGTATTTTCATTGATCTGTGTCCGCAGCCATGGCTTAGGCATCATCGGCTCATTCAAGATTCATCTGCGTAAAATTTATCTGCCTTTATTGGCTTGTCTGCTGGCAATGGGCAGTGTTTGGATGGTTGTTTCAGAGCCCTATATTGATAAGGCGGCGCTTGTCCAAAAAGATGATGGGCCAGTCAGCGGCGGTATGGTTTACAGTGTTTCTGTTGATGATGAAACTGACTATCCGGATATCGACCTTCTGAATCAATATGTCAGATTGTCAGTGAACGCGCAAATAGGCTATGTCGATGGTAATGCCAGTTATCAGCTGCATAATAAAACGCGTGAAAGTCAATGGGTGACGATGCTTTTGCTGCCGGGATATACAATCAATACGATTACCGCTAACGGCAAAGTGATCGAATATGTAGATCCAGGCATTGACCAGGAGTACAGTCAGCATCCGATCAAGATTCAATTGCCGGCTGATGAATGGATTGAGCTTGAAGTAAGCTACACCGGTCATCCTAAAATCGCCAACGCGGCACGTTCAACACTTATGGGAAATGAAATCAGCGCTGATTATCTTTTTATGAATTCCCTGTCAATCCTACCGCAATTGTCATTAAATGAAGCTGAAAATTTTATCAATGAGGGGGAAGTGGTGCTGCCGGCAAATCTGGAATTGATCAGTTTAGGGAATGAGGCAGAAGTAGTCAGTGAAAATGCTTCAACTAAAACATGGCGGTTTACCAATACCTCAAGCAAGCTGCGCTTTATTGCCGGTGATTATGTAAAGCTGGCTGTCAAAGACAGTCCCTTCCCGGTATATTTTTATTACAGCCGCCGTCATCAGCAGGAATTTGAAGCAATGGATATTGATAAGGTTTTGAGTGATACATTAAATTATTGTGCGAAACAATTTGGGCTATTGCCTTACAGTGAAGATTATCCGCTGAATATTATCATGATCAGCGCGCATTTTATGGGCGGCGCTGCTAACGGTAATTTCAGCTTTATGGGTGAAATCTATTTCAGTAAAGAGAATCTAAGCAATCCAAGCAAGGGTGCCAGTGCCGCCGAGGTGATTGCCCATGAAATTATTCATCAGTGGTGGGGTGTTCATAGTTATTTAATGGATATGGAAAATACGGATT
The DNA here is from genome assembly GCF_003475485.1 of Dielma fastidiosa. NCBI lineage: Bacteria > Bacillati > Bacillota > Erysipelotrichia > Erysipelotrichales > Erysipelotrichaceae > Dielma > Dielma fastidiosa. The sequence goes on from NZ_QRQL01000003.1 coordinate 270,193, forward strand.
GGAGCTCGGAAGGCTTAACAGTTTATACTACCTATCGAATGATGAAGGAAAAATACGGAGAAGCATATGTTAAGCAGTTCTATATTGATCAATGGCTGAACAGTCTGGCGGCTTTGCGTAATAATTATTTTCTGCGCAATCCGGATATGCAGGCGATGCTGCCGGATAAATATCTATTAAGTCTTGAGCAGCTAGTCTTTGATGCTACAATTTATAATAAAATGCCGCTGCAGATTCTGAAAGCTGAACAGCTGATCGGTGAAGCTAAAATGGATGAAGTGCTTGCCAATCTGTTTGAAAATGGCGGGACAGAAATGCCGCCATATGTGACATGGCAGGATTTCCTTGACGCATGTAATTTAACGGAGGAAGAATTAATGCTAGATCAGGCCTTTATTGAAAGCTTAGGAGGGGAATTTAATGTTTAAGATTTATTATTATGAATTACGCAGACTGCTGGTCAATAAATTCTTTCTGTGTCTGTTGTTGATTACCGCCTTTTACAGCTATCAGACCATGAGCGGTGAAATCATTCTCGGTATCGCGGATACGGCGCCTTTTTCGGGCTGGAGCTATGGCGTTTATCTGGCGAAGGTCTTGCCGCTGCTGCTTGTCAGTCTGTTGTTTTTTATCAGCTTTCTTTATTTAAGAAAAGAACTGCAGGTTAAGGTACTGACGCAGGCAGCCCCCTTTTCAGCATCGGTTTATCGGCTGATTAAAACATCAGCAATCACTTCTGCCTTTATTTTGATCAGTCTGGTGCCGATCGCTATCAGCAGTTGGTTCTATGCCGCTTATTTTCATCTGGGCCCCTCGCTTGAGCAAGCCGCCGCGTGTCTTTATACACTGGTGCCGGCCGCGGTATTTACCCTTGGTCTTGGCTTATTGCTGGGGCGGCTGCAGCCATTATTGATTTATGCTTGTATGGCGGCAGCCTTGGTACTTGATGCCTTGCCGATATCCTTTGATCTGTATGGGCTGCGTTTTCTGTCGTCATATCCGCTTACCTTAAAGCTGTTAGATCCAATTTTTCAGATACCCTTGGATCAATTGATTCAGCGTCTGCTTTTGATTGGTGCCGGTTTGCTTATGGTACTGGCAGCATCGCGTTTGAAAAATTCAGCGTCTGCGCAGTAAGTATTTGACAACCTATCACTTGCGGCTTAGAATGAAGACAGATAGAGGGATATTTATGTCGACAAGAAAAATTCATTTCACATTATTGATGTCAGTGCTGTTATGGGCGGTACTTACGAATGCATGGGGAACATCTGCCCTTGTGTTTGGCACCCTTCCCAATCAGTGGGACAGCTATTTATACGGATATCTCAGCAGACTTGTTTGGGCTTTGCCTTTTATCCTCTTGATTATAAAATATTCTGATCAGTTGTTGGTTGATTTTAAAGCGCTGTTTACACAGCGGCCGGATTGGCGTTCAGTATGCATTGTATTCCTCTTGATTACGCTTTATCTGCTGGCTGGCATGGCCGCAAATCATGGTGGTTTTTGGGTCAATCATGAATTGAATCTGCTTCAGGAACTGCCTAAATTTCTGATTGTGGGTTTCAGTGAGGAAATCGTATACCGCGGCTGGGGAATGAATGTGCTTGCTGCTTCGATGCGTAAGAATAAGGCGAATCTCATCGCCAGCGGCTACTTTGTTTTGCTTCATTTTCCAAGCTATTTTATCCATTGGTACTTAGAGGGCTCATTGGCGTTATCCGCAATGCTGACACAGGCGGTTTATGTGCTGATTCTCGGTTTGGTATTTGGTTATTTATTTAAAAAAAGCAAGAATATTCTGCCTGCGATGTTGATTCATTTCTGGTCAGATTTTGGCTCTATTTTATTGATTGGTTAAGTATGATACAGGGGGAAGCAGGATGAAAAAGGAAAAAGTGATAAGGATTACGAATCATCGCCAACAGGCAATTTATTGGAGTGTCAGTTTTGCTTTGTTTGGCATTGCCAATCTGATCAGCATGTTGAATAATTGGCTGTTGATTGTGCCGGCGGCGTATCTGTTTGTGTTATACAAGTTTGATAAACACTATGTTGAAGAAAACATCGGCTATAAAGAAAAAAGATCTTTCAAAGATCTTTTGATTATCTTGCCAGGGATTATGTTCATGCGTGAAACAAGCTGGTACATTGATATTTTCATTAACTGGCTTACTCAGACACTGGGCAGTATGCTTGGCTGATAAGAGATTGAGGGCATCCTTTAATGGATGCTCTTTTATTGATGCTTACGATAACCGGTGGCGCGGTCAACAACATTCTTTAAAGGTTCACCTTTTAAATAAGCTTCAAGATTATCACTGACAAGCGTATAAATCAGCTCGGTAGTCAGCTTGAGATTGCTGCCGCCGGCGATATGCGGGGTAAGCAGCAAATTGCCGCAGTTCCACAGCGGATGGTTTAAAGGCAGCGGTTCAGGATCAACGACATCAAGGGCGGCGCCATAGATTTCATGAGCTTTCAAAGCATCACATAAGGCGTCGGTATCGACCGCCTGTCCGCGCCCAACATTAATAAAAATCGCGGAGTCCTTCATCAGCTTAAATTGCTTAGCGGTAAAAACCATTTCAGTAGCCTTTGAGTTAGGCAAGCATGAAGCAATGATGTCCATTTCAGGCAAAAGCTCATCAAGCTGATCCAAAGCCGCAATCGCGTCAACAAAGTCCGGCTGATCGGCAGTATTGCGGCGGATACCGGTGATCTTCGCGCCTAAGGCACGCATTTTAATGGCAAACTGTGAGCCAATATCGCCTAATCCAACGATTAAAACCTTTGATCCTAGGATGGAGGATACCTTGCCTGCATTCTGCCATGCGCGCAGATGCTGCTGATCGCGGTAGCTTGGCAATCTCAGCATCAATGACAGACAGACACCAATCATATATTCAGAAATTGCCGCGCCGTAACAGCCGCTGGCATTGCATAATGTTACTGATTCATTTAAAGCCGCGGCATAGGCATCTGAACCGGCACTGCCTAACTGCATCAGTTTCGCATTTTCACAAAGGTCTAATTGATTCAGCAGCAGATTGCCGATGATGCATTCAGCCTGACGGATTTCTTCATCACTGACTTCATGCTTTGATTTAAAGGTAAACGAACAATCCGCAAATCTTTTTTGGAGCTGCTGCCGCTGCTCCTCATTTGTCTCAAGCAGATATAATATATTTCTCATAAGATCCCAACTTTCCTGTTAATTGTCGGACTCAGTGTATCATAAAAAGGTGTTTTCTTCAATGAATTAAGCTGGCTGAATGATAACTTGATGAAAATTATGAAAAATATTGAATAATGTGAAATAAATTACATATTTACTATTGATTTGCTTTTCAAAGGGCGGTAAAATAACGATATACTTTATGAAAGAGGGACGAATATGAAAAATAGAAAGATCATGCCGTTAATTCTGGCATTCAGCATGTGTCTGGCAGGGTTAAGCGGCTGCTCGCAGGACGCGGCAAATCCGAATAATGATTCAGGAAGTGATGATAAGCTGACTATCGGTATTGTTCAGCATCAGGAACATCCGGCGCTTGACTCAGCGCGGGAAGGCTTCTTGGCAAAGCTGAAGGAATTAGGTTATGATGAAACCAAAGTTGATTTTCAAATCAAATATGCGCAGGGTGAGGCAAGCACTGATGATCTGATCGCTAAGCAGTTTGTGAGTGATAAGGTTGATTTGATCTATGCGATTGCGACACCGGCGGCTCAATCAGCCTACAATGCGACAATGGATACTGAGGTACCGGTAATCTTTAACGCGGTTACCGATGCTGTGGAGGCAGGTATCGTTCAAAGCAATGAACAGCCGGGCGGCAATGTTACGGGTGTCAGTGACGCGGCGCCTTTAGAGGCACAGATCAAACTGATCCGGGAAATGCTGCCGGAAGCTAAAACGATTGGTATGCTTTATAACTTAGGTGAAGTAAATGGTAAAATACAGGTCGATCAGGTAAAGGCAATGGCGCCTGATTATGGCTTTGAGGTGAAAGAATTAGGTGTCAGCGCGACGACGGAAATTCCTACGGCGGCTGAACAGTTAAGCGGTGATGTTGATTGTTTCTATAATATTACCGATAACATGGTAGTAAATGCGACTGCCAGTGTTGTTGATAAGGCTAACGCGAAGAACCTGCCGGTATTTGCTGCAGAGGATGGGCAAATGGCGCAGGGACTGCTGGCTTCTGATTCAATCAGCTATTACAGTCTGGGTGAGCAGGCTGGACAGATGGCTTATGATATTCTTATTAATGGCAAAGCACCAGCTGATATTCCGGTAGAAACAGCTAAGGATACGACTTTGATTTTAAATCAGAAGGTTGCGGAAACATTGGGCATCGAAGTTCCGGAAGATTTATTAAAACGTGCTTCTCTGTTTGAAGAATAGGTGAGCTTATGGCCGATTTCATATTAGATGTACTGATACAAGGGCTAGCCTACGGCTTTCTTGCCCTTGGCGTCTATATTACTTATAAGGTCTTGGATTACGCAGACCTGAGTGTTGAGGGCTCATTCCCGATGGGAGCGGCAATTGCGGCGATGTGTATCATCAATGGCTGGAATCCGTTTCTCACGCTGATTGTCTCATTTATCGGCGGTTTGCTGGCGGGTTGCGTGACCGGCCTGCTGCATGTGATGTTTAAAATATCATCGCTATTAAGCGGTATCTTGGTCATGACCGGCATGTATTCAATTAATCTGATTATTACTGCCGAGAAAAGTAATCTGCCAATTTTTAATTATGATACGATTTTTACGATCGGTACCAAGCTGGCTAAACAGATTGATGGTGAATTGGGAATCTGGCTGGCTAAGCTTTATCCGGTTTTCCTGCTTTTGATTTTGGTGCTGCTGGCTAAATTCTTATTGGACTGGTTCTTGAATACGAAGCTGGGCTTTATGCTTCGCATCACCGGTGACAACCCGCAGTTAGTTGCTTCACTCGGACAGAATATCGGTCTGATCAAGATTATCGGATTGGCAATTTCCAATGGCTATGCGGCATTGTCGGGTGCGGTGGTATGCCAAGTATTAAAATACTTTGATATGCAGTTAAAGGACGGTATTATCGTACTGGGTCTTGCCTCCGTAATTCTTGGTATTTCCGTTTTTGGCAAGAGCAAGCATCTGAAATCAACCAGTGTGGTAATCTTAGGCGCTATTGTGTATCGTTTGACGATTGCAGTTGCCTTAAAATTCGGTTTACCGGCTTATTATCTGAAGCTGATTATGGCGGTGATTTTCATTCTTGCTTTAATCAGCAACAATGGCGTCTTTACCAAATGGCTGCCTAAAGGAGGCAAAGAGTAATGCTGGAGCTGAAGCATATCGCAAAAACATTTAACAAGGGACTGGCTAATGAGGTTGTCCTTTATACCGATCTGAATGTGGAAATCAAGCAGGGTGAATTTGTGACCATCATCGGATCTAACGGCAGCGGCAAATCGACCTTCTTTAATATTGTGTCAGGCAATATTCGTCAGGATAAGGGTAAAATTCTGTTTAAAGGCATGGATATTTCCAACCTGCGTGAACATAAGCGTTCAAAGTTTATCGGCCGAGTCTTCCAAGATCCGCTGAAAGGGACTGCACCTTCATTGACGATTCTTGAAAATATGGCTATGGCTTATAATAAGGGGAAGTTTTATGGTTTGAGCCGCGGTGTTAAACCGGAGCAAAGAGAGCTGTTTTCAAAAGAACTGGCCGGCATGCATCTTAATCTTGAGAACAAAATGGATGTCAAAGTCGGGGCTTTATCCGGCGGTCAGCGGCAGGCTTTATCACTGCTGATGGCAACGATGATTACTCCGGATCTATTGCTGCTTGATGAACACACAGCGGCGCTTGATCCGAAGACGAGTGATTTAATCATCGATTTGACTGAACAGATTGTAAAAGAAAAGGCAATAACGACGATCATGATCACACATAATCTAAAACATGCCATCCAGCATGGCAATCGGCTGCTGATGTTTCATGAGGGAAAAGTAATCCTTGATATCAGCGGTGAAGAAAAGAAAAAACTGACTACTGAAAAGTTGATTGAACAGTTTAATTCATTAAATGTGATCGATGATATCGGGGATAAGTTAGCATTTAGTCAGATGTAAAGCATCTGACTTTTTACTTGTTTTAAATGACGACATTGTTATTGTATTAGCGTATTGATTTAGCTATAATGGTCGCAAGAGGTGAAATTATGGAAAAAAAGGTTACCATTCGCAAGGCTGAAAAGTCAGATGCAGAAATGATCTGGCAATGTAACTGTGAAGGCTTGGGATATACATTTGCCCTTGAAGATACGATCCGCAGGGTTCATGATATCATGGATCGTTTCCCGCAGGATTTATTTCTGGTGGCATGTGTTGATGATCAGCCAGCTGGTTACATTCATGCGACAGATTATGAATGTACGTATATGGAAGCGTATAAAGATATTGAGGAACTGGCTGTGCTGCCGGGTTATCAGGGCTATGGCATCGGCCGTAAACTGCTGAATGAGGCAGAAGCATGGGCACGTGAATGCGGTGTTGCCGGTGTTAGATTGATCAGTGGTTTTGCCCGTACCGGCGCTCATCAATTTTATTTAAAATGCGGTTATACACATCGCAAGGATCACAAAAATTTTGTGAAGAACTTTTAGGAGCCAGCGATGAAAAAACGTACAATTTGTATTACATTAGCGGCATTGCTGATGCTTGGCGGGGTTGGCGGCTGTGCTAAAATCAGAAATGCTTTTCAGAAATGGAAGGGATCACTGATCGGTCTTGAATTTGATATTTATACCTATGATGATTATGGCAATACGACATTAACAGTGCATGGCAAGAATGTTGAGGTTGAAGTCAAGCAGGAAGAGGGAGCCAGTGAAAATGCTGATTTTACCTCAGAGGTGCTTGAAATTACGATTGACGGCAATCAAATGCTGCAGATCGGCAATACGATGGTTTTCGCGGAAGCGGGACTGGATCAAATCACTGACTTTGAAATGCAGGATGAAATCGATACCGATGACGGGATTATTAATTTTATCCCATTTGATCGGGTGCTGAATCAATATAAGAATGATATCGGCAAGGCTAAGACGATCCTGATTTCATCCCAGCAGGGAATACCGATCGCTGTTTATCAGGGAAATAGTGTGTATGTAGAGATTCCTAACGATTTACCTAAAATGACACGTTTGAATATCGATGGCAAGAGCCTATATATTCATCGGGCTAATTATGTTATTCTTGATTCAGAAATGATTGACTGAGGCATATCATAGGCTGTAATTTAAAGAAAGCGGGGGATTTTGTTGGCAAGGATAGAATTAAGATTTCAATATACACAAAGTGAGTATGTGCGTGCAGAAAGACAGTATTTAATTGCAGCTAAAATTTCACATAAGTATGATCCTGTTTTAGCGGTTTTATGCTTATTAATTGCGATGATTTATATGCTTGCTTCTGCATTCAGTACCCTGAGTGTAATACTCTTTGGGATAGTGATTCTTGTTGTCATAATGGGTTGCTGTTTATATTTTTTAATGCCAATCCTTAAGTATAAAAACACTTCAAAATTTCATGAAGCATATACTCTGATATTTTCAGAGGATGCGATTTATTTCAAAACCGACAGCATTGATTCAGAATTGCAGTGGAATGTTTATTCACAGCTTTGGCATAACGATAATTTCTATTATTTAATCCAAGCTGTACGGATGTATACATTAATTCCCAAAAGAGTTTTTAAAGACTCAGATGAGCAACAGGCTTTTGAAGAGCTTGTCCAATCAAAGCTGAAATTGATTAAAAGGATATAGGACTGTGATTTACGCAATAGCAAGTATTTGATTCATCTACACGATGGGAGTGAAGCTCATGCGGTACACATTTAAGAATGAAATATTTAAAGAAGGCAATCGTTATTTTGTCAAAGTTCCCTTTAATGTGTGGGAAGAATGCGGACAAAAGGGTTTAATACCTGTGGAGGTTTCAATTGGCAGCACTCATTTTGAATGCCGTCTGGTACCTAAAGGCAATGGTGTTTATTACATCCCGATATTAAAGAAATTGGTTTCTCAAATCATGGATGAAGCAGCAGAGGGTACCTTTCAAATCATTGATGGTTTAACACGAATTAATCATGACAGTCCGTATTCAAAGCAGCATCCAATACGAAAAATTGATAATATTCAAAAGCTAGTATATCCGAAAGAGGGCTATTGCGGTCAGACATGTATTGCGATGCTGACAGGACAAAGCGTAGAGGCAATCATAGATATTATGAATGCGAAAGCATGGCAGTGTTCATTTGCCAAGCTGATTGAAACACTTGATTATTTTGGAATTCAGCATGGGGATCGGGTTACTTATACACATGGTGAAGAATTTATTTTACCTAAATGCTGTATTGTTAATGTGAGAGATGAGCGTGTCAGTCATTATGTCTTGTATTATCAAGGGCTTTATTATGATTCGAAAGAGATTCATTTCAAAGATATTATTAATTATTTAGAAATTATTGTTGAGTAGAAAAGGACGTTTTATCAATAGTATGGCTTTTTGATCAGACAAATAATGCAAATATCCGGCAGTTTTTTGCGAAAGTATTGTTGAGATCATCGAAAAAGTTTATAATATTGCATATATGGAGGGTTAAAAATGTACGAAAGTCCAACTTATGTACCTGGCGTGAGTGAGAATTCATATGCTAGGAAAGTATTTTTATGGCTGTTTATAGGATTGATGGTTACAGCGGCAAGCGCCTTAGTGTTTACGGAAACTAATCTGTGGATGGTTGTTTTCAGTAATCAGCTGATTTATTGGGGAATGTTCATCGTTGAATTGTTCCTGGTGTTTAAAATCAGTGCAAGTCTGCATAAGATTTCAGCCGGTGCGGCAAGAGTTTATTTTCTGCTTTATTCTGTGATGACAGGGCTGACTGTGGCAGGTATTACGTTTATCTTTGGAATGTATACAACATTCGTCGCTTTTGCTTATACGTCATTGCTGTTTGGCAGTATGGCTCTGATCGGCTTTACAACGAAGCGTGATTTAATGAGGTTTTCAAGCGTTGTGATGGCTGGCTTGATTACTCTGCTGATTGCCAGTGTAGCTAATATCTTCCTGCGTCTTCAAGGGCTTGATCTTGTATTAAGCTATGCCGGTATTATTCTGTTTATGGGTATCACGGCTTATGATATTCAGAAGATGAAACGCTTATATGAAGCAAATGAGGGTAATGATGAGGCTTTGAATAAATTAGCAATCTTCAGCGCTCTTGATTTATATCTTGATTTTATTAATATCTTCCTGCGTATTGTTCAAATTTTAGGAAGAAACAGCCGTAAATAAGTTTAAGATCATATCTGGGTTAACCGGATGTGGTCTTTTTTTCTTTGTACTGAAAGTGACTTTTAATTGTGGATTTATATGACTGGTATTAAAAAGGTGAGCGAGAGGTAAGGGAAACGCATTGTAAACGCTGTCATAAACTCTTATAATAGTTTATAAGCGGAGGTACAAATATGAAAGTCATGAAGGAATTTTATGAAGTGATTGAAAAGGAGCTGGCAGCTTCCTTGGCACAAGAGGAGGTTTTGAATCAAGCTGCAGAGGTAATGAGTGAAACTGTGGCGGCAGGCGGTGTTATCCATGTATTTGGCTGCGGTCATTCTCAGATGTTTGGTGAGGAGCTATGTTTCCGTACCGGTGGCTTGGTGCCTGTGAATGCGATTATGATCCCACAGTATAATATTTATCCCAAGGTTCGCTATTCACAGATGATGGAGCGTACAGAAGGTTTTGCACAGGGTGTTTTAGAAGCGATGCATCCGCGCAGTTATGATACGATGATTATCGTTTCAGTATCTGGGCGCAATGCGGCTGGTGTGGATATGGCGCTGGCAGCGAAGGCCATGGGTATGAAGGTTATCACCTTGACTTCATTAAAGTATACCAATGGTGTAACCTCGCGGCATTCATCTGGGAAGCTGGTGCGTGATGTAGCGGATATTGTTATCGATATGGGCGGCATTAAGGGTGATGCAGCATTGCATCGCGAGAATGTGAAGGAAAACTTCTGTTCACCGTCAACCATCATCGGCATGTCAATACTGGTTGGCTTAGTAGGTGAGGTTATCGTTAAGCTAGCGGATCAGGGCATTGAAGTACCGATTTGGGTCAGCGGCAATCTTGACCGCGGCGATGCTGTGAATCAGGAATACATTAAAAACTACCACGGTAAGGTAGATATCCTATAATATCAGTTCTGTAAGAAAGATTGAAATGTCGAAATCCCTCTTTTATAATAGAAAACATAAAGGGGGATTTTTTTATGGAAACAAATATTCAGGCGCTTGAAATCAGAAGACGTCAGCTCTCTTCACGGGTCAGCCGCTTCTTTGCGTTAACCGGCGTGCTGGCAGTGATTTTTCTAATGCTGTCAATGATTTGTTCCTCAATGCTGCTTTTAATACCTTTTGTGATTGTCTTGCTTATTGCTTTAGCCGTTTATTATGGAGCTATCAATCCAGAGATAAAACAATTTAAGCTGGATGCCAAGCAATTGCTGGTTCAGAATGTACTGGCGGAAAAATTTACCGATTTAACGTATTCACCTAATGGTTTATCTCAGTCACGCTTTGATGCGGCTGAACTGTATAATCATTATACGAATTATAAATCCAACGATTTGATCCGCGCGCGGTATCAGGGACGAGCGTTTATCTGCAGTGATGTTTATATCAATGAAGTGCGTTCGGCTGGTAAAACTACGGTTACCGTAGATATATTTAAGGGTCATTTCTTTATTCTTGATATCAGCCGTCAGATTCATTCACTGACTCAGGTGTATCCAAAAGTGCTGATCGGCAATGATAACCATTCCGGCGGCTTCTTTGATGATACGCCGCAAACAGAAAAGGTAAAGCTTGAAAGTGTTGAATTTAACCGGCAGTTTGTAGTTTATAGTGAGGATGGTCATGAGGCTTTTTATCTGCTGACACCAAAAGTGATGGAGATTCTGTTAGATTTGAAAAAAAGGCTTGATTTAAGTGTCAGTTTTTATGATAATAAGTTATATGTGGCGGTAGCTGATGAAAATGATCCATTTGAAATTAAGTTACATGATACTATTGATGAGTCACTGCTCAGAAAGCTGCATCGGGATTGCGCGGATTTATGCGAAATTCTGAATCTGATTAACCAGATTGAATGGAATACATAGGAGGCATTTTTATGGAATTAAGTATTGGGACGGTACTCCTGCTGATATTGGCAGTTATTATTACAATGTTGTATAACATGGTCATCCGAGCAAGACTGAAGATGGATGAGAGCGGATCAACAATTGATATTTTGTTGAATAAGCGCTTTGATCTGATTACGAATCTTGTAGAGGTGGTAAAGGGTTATACAAAATATGAGGAGGATGTATTAAGCAAGGTTGTTGAACTGCGAAATACATGTCATGTTAAACCAAATAAGAATAAGTATAATGAGGGACTGAATGAGGCGGAAACTAAGCTTTTGGCTGTTGTTGAGGGGTATCCGGATCTGAAGGCTGACGCGTTGTATCTCGAATTAATGAAACAGCTCAGCGATGTTGAGGAACAGCTGCAGGCTGCTCGCCGTTTCTATAATGCCAATGTGACGAATTACAACAATCGGGTAACGACGTTTCCAAGTGCGTTGGTGGCTAAGGCTATGAAGGCGAAGACGAGAAAATATTTTGCGGCTGAAGAAGATGTGAAGGCGAATGTTAAGGTTGAGCTGTAAAATTGAAGTATGAGAAATAAAAAAAGATTGTGAAGAGGTGTAAAGCAGACAGCTGTTTGATACACTTTATAACACAATCTTTTTTTTATGCATTTGTCTTTAAAGTCTAAATAATGGCTTAATAATAACAGATACTGCGATTTATACTGTCCTCAGCTTTAGTATTGAATAAATAATGTGTATGAATATAGGCCGATATCCTTTATTATTGTCAGAAAAGTGTGATAAAATGAATACAACCTTGGGAATGTATTATTGTGAATGAGCGGTAATTCAATCCAAAAAAGGAAAGGGAGGGAATCGGAGAGCCGGCAGGCGGCTTCTTCAAAATATATGCGAATAAAAAACCGTGATCTAATTTTAGAATTTTTGGGTAAGTGTTATGAAAATGAAAGCCGCGGCGCGACGACTTCTGACATATCTAAAACACTTCAGATGCAGCGGACCAATGTCAGCAAGCTGTTAAATGAATTGTGTGCGGAAGGTCTTGTTGAGAAAGACAGTACCAATTATCCGGTAATTTATCGAAGAACTAAAATGGGGAAATCGCGGGAGGCACAGATTTTTGAAACGCTGATCGGCTATGACGGCAGTTTAAAGCGTGCTGTGCATCTTGCTAAATCAGCAGTCCTATATCCTAAGAAAAGTCTGAATATGCTGCTGCTGGCGAAGCATGGCACAGGCAAAGATTTATTCATCAGAAAGATTTTTGAATTTGCGGTTGCTTCTGATGTCTGTGCTGAAGACGCGCCTTTTGTGAAAATGAACTGTCTTTATTATAAAGACAATGCAGAAGAGATGAATGCGAAATTTAATGAAGGATTGATCGCAAGTGAAAATGGTTTCTTTTTCATTGATAATTGCCATTTTCTTGATGCGGAATCTAAAACCCATCTTTCAACAATTCTTGATAACAGTTATGTGAAGAATCCAGATATTGATCATGCGCCGATTATTGTTTGTTCAATGCCGCCAATGATGAGCTCCGATGCATTCTTTGACAATATTACTTCAAAAATCTCAATCATTATTTCACTGCCTGAATTAAATGAGCGGGGCTTATATGAGCGTTTCAAGTTTATCGAAAAGTTTTTCTGCAATGAAGCTCATGAGAGCGGCTGTCAGATAAAGGTTAATTCTGAAGTGCTGATTGCTCTCTTACTGTATCCGTGTGATAACATTAAGCAGCTGTTTCACGACATACGGCAAGCGTGCGCCAGCGCCTATTCACGCGAATTAGAGGTTGAAAAGGAAGCCATTAATGTCTTAATTGTTGACTTCTCACATAATGTCCGTTCAGGTTTATTGAATTATAAGAATAAACGGATGGATGTGGATAATATCATTCGTGAAGAATCAGATTATGTGTTTAATTCTGATAAGCTGTCTATTTTAGATATTAGACCTAAAGAAAACGAGTCAATCTATGACTGGATTAACGCAAAGAAGCTGGAGCTGCATAAGCGCGGGTTTTCATCATCAGAGATTAATACGATTGTTAATGTCGGCATTGAGACTGAGTTTAATAAGTATCGTAAAAACCTCTTTAATAATACGATCAATAAGGAACAGCTTTCCCAGCTTGTAGATTCTAAAATCATTGAGTTGGTGGATGATTTGCTTGCGAAAGCGAGCAGCCTGCTGAACCGATATTATGCTGCTTCTATCCATTATGGTCTATGTCTTCACATTCAGGCACTGGTAGGGAAGCGAGTGGCTACGCATCCAATAAAAATTGAAAAAATGATGGAATTTATTGAACATAACAAGGAAGAGTATTCATTGGCAATGAGTCTTTGCGACCGCATTACAGCTGCTTATGATATTGAACTGCCAATTGATGAAATAGTGATTATCGCTATGTTTTTATGCACGCATAATGTTGGTGATGATCAAAGCCGCCATCCGTCGCTGTTAGTTGCGATGCATGGTGTCGGCGTTGCAAAAGCACTGGCGGAAACAGTAAAGATACTTAATGATATGACCATTTATTCCTATGATCTGTCGTTGAATAAGAAACCGCTGGATGCATATGAAGATATCAAACAAACAGTCTTAAATATACCGTATGAAAACGGGATTCTAATTGTTTATGACATGGGATCGCTGAAGGATATATTCAACATGGTTGCGATTGAAACAGGGATTCGCATCAAGCTGATTGAGCTGCCGGTAACACTGATGCTGATGGACTTTTGCCGCAAGCTCATGCTTTCAGAAAACGTGAATGATGCTTATGATGTACTTGTGAATCGCTTCAAATCATTAGATGCCAGTGCGGAGTATGAAACCATGAAAAAGTCCAAGGTGATTGTCAGCTTCTGCATGACCGGCGAGGGCGGCGCGGTACAGATCAAGCGTTATATTGAACAGCAGTTTAAGCTTGAGGGAATTGAAATCATTCCGGTGCAGCTTGCCGAACAAAGTCTCTTTCTTCAGGAGCTGAATACCATCAGTAAAGAGAAAGAGATTCTTTGCATTGTCGGAACCTTTAATCCTAATGTTTATGGTATCCCATTCATTCCTATTGAGGATATCTTCAACAGCGATAATCATGACCTCAGTCAGCTGCTTTACCAAGATAATCTGAATAAGCAGGATTTTCTAAGTAATTCTGAAACAATCTTTGAACATCTTGCTAAAGAATTAAAAAATGTTGATGCTCTTGAAGCTAAAGATAAGCTGATTCAATTCATATTTGATGTGGAAAAGGATATGGGAATCGTAGTGGAAATGAATGAGAAAATCGGTCTGCTTGTTCATCTTGCCTGTACGCTGGATCGTTTAAAGGCCGGCAATATCACGCCTAATAATTTAAATAAAGAGGAAGTCATCAGAAAAAATATGTACCTTTACAGAATTATCGTGAAGCATATGATTGAGTTAGAAAAGGCATTTTCAGTTAATGTCAGTGATGACGAAATCTGCAATATCATCTATATTTTAAAGAAAAGCCGCAGCTAGCGATATTGCTTAGGCTGGCGGATAATTAGGAAATTACGCTTTTTTGAATGATTTTATCGGTAATATTAAAAAAAAATAAAAAAATTTTAAAATTTTATTTGTATACATTTAATGAGGAAAAACACAGGCTTTTCTATACACGGTTTGAAGAATCAAATAACTGTATGAATTTATGACAAAAAGTGTATATGTAATTTATGGAAATAAGTTTTGATAAATATAAAAAAAGAGATACAAACTCGGTGAAGTTTGTATCTTTTCCTTTTATATAGCCGATTTGACAAAGGAATTTAGTGAATATACAATGGAGTCATCAATAGTTGTATCAAAAAAATACACAATTATGAAAGAGGAGGTGACATTATGAATAATAGTGAGATGGAAGCACTCATCATGCAGTTGATTATGAACAGCGGCAATGCTAAAAGCTTAGCCATGGAGGCTATCAAGTTTGCACGCAGCAATCAGTTAGGGGAAGCTGAAGCCAAAATCAGTGAAGCATCAGATGCGATCAATCTTGCCCATAACATCCAGACGCAGCTATTAACGCTGGAGGCAAGCGGTCAGGACTTTAAGTTCAGTCTGCTGCTGACTCACTCGCAGGATCACATGATGAACTCGATCACAACCATCGATTTAGCCAAGGAATTTGTCTATCTGTGGAAAAGCTTGAAAGGAGAAACTAACTGATTATGAAAAAAATTGTTTTATTGTGTGCCGGCGGAATGTCAACCAGTCTGATGGTTACGAAAATGAAGGATTACGCTGACTCAATTGGCTTTGAATGTGAAATAAATGCTTATGCGGTGAATACGGCGGCTAAAAATGCGAAGGATGCGGATATGATCTTGCTTGGGCCGCAGGTTCGTTTCAGTATGGATGAAATAAAAGTACAATGTCCAGGGGTTCCCGTAGAAGCGATGGATATGATGGATTATGGCATGATGAAGGGCGAAAAAGTCATGAAACATGTCCTAGAAGTGATTGGCAAGTAAATAGCTTAAATACCATTATCTATAAGGAGAAATAATATGCAAGATCTAATGAATAAGCTGACCACTATGCTTGAAAAGCATCTGGTACCCGTAATGAATAAAATGGCTAACAACAGATACTTCGGCGCTATTCGTGATTCACTGATCGCCACTATGGGACTGACAATTATCGGTTCTCTCTGTCTGTTAATCGCAACCTTTCCATTTCCGCAAAGCTATGTAGAATTTATAGCTACTAATCCTGAATTACAGTCAATTCTGATGATACCATTTAATTTATCTGTAAGTATCATTTCCGTTTATGTAGCTTTTGGCATCGGCTATTATCTGTCAGAGAGCTATAATTTGAATAAACTGGTTGGCGGTATTACCGCATTGTTCACTTTCCTGATCATGGCTGGCGGTATCAACAGTTCTTATCTAGGAGCTGAGGGGATGTTTACCGCAATTATCGCGGCAATCTTCAATGTGGAAGTAACGCGTTTCTGTGTCGCAAAAAATATCGCAATCAAGATGCCGAAAGCAGTTCCGGCCAATATTGCCGGCGGATTTACTGCATTGATTCCATGTACGCTTTCAACGCTGATGACAATCGTACTGATTTACTTCATCGGTTTTGATGTAAATTCCATTTTAGCCACTGTCTTAACACCGATTATCACATTGGCAGGCGATTCAATCTTTACTGCATTAATCTATGTTATTCTGGCAACCTTAATGTGGTTCGCAGGTCTGCATCCGCAAGTATTAGCTTCATTGCTTACACCGGCATGGACAATTATGTCAGTGGCCAATATGAATGCCTATGCGGCTGGCATGCCGGCAACTCATATCTTTGTGAAACCGTTCTTCTTCACCTTTGTCTTCATCGGCGGACAGTGCGGTACGCTGGCACTTAACTTCATTATGCTGAAATCTAAGAGTAAAACGCACCGAGATCTGGCTAAACTCGCATTACCGGCAGGGCTGTTCAATATTAATGAACCAATGCTGTTCGGTCTGCCAATCGTATTGAATCCAACTTTGATTATTCCGGCTTTGATCGGTCAGGTAACGACCGTACTTACAACGTGGCTGGCATTTGCTTCCGGTATTGTACCACCGATGGTAAATCCAGAAGCTGCGCTGTGGAATCTGCCGGCGCCCATTGCGGCTGCTATTTCAACCTTCAGCTGGCAGGCGGTTGTATTGCTCTTTGTGAATATGCTGATCCAAGGCTTATTATATATTCCATTCTACCGCATTGTTGAGAAAGATATGGTAGCTAAAGAAACTGCAGAAATAGAAACAAATTAAAGGAGGACATACAATGTCAAATCGAAAGCAATTTCCAAAAGATTTTATGTGGGGCGGCGCTACTGCTGCCAATCAATGGGAAGGTGCCTATAAGACTGGCGGCAAGGGCTTATGCGTCGCGGATATTAATGAATTTAAAGGCAATCTGCCCCCAGAAGAACGCTGTAATACAGAGCTGAGTACAATCGAAGTTGAAGAGTTGCTGAACAGCAGCGATAAATATTTCCCAAAACGCTACGGTATTGATTTTTACCATAATTATAAAGAAGATATCGCAATGCTGGCCGGCATGGGGATGAATACCTTAAGAACCTCTATCAACTGGGCCCGCATCTTCCCAAATGGTGATGATGAGACACCCAATGAAGAAGGCTTACAGTTTTATGAGCATGTGATTGATGAAATGCTTAAACATGGCATGGAACCGCTGATTACTATTTCACATTATGAAATACCTTTAAATATTTGTATGAAATATAATGGCTGGTACAGCCGTAAAACAATTGAGCTGTTTGTCAGATACTGCAAAACTTTATTTGAACGTTTCAGCGGTAAGGTAAAATATTGGATCTTAGTGAATCAAATCAACTTATTCGATGTGGAAAGCTTTAATCATCTCGGCATCCCCAGCGATCGTGTTGATAATCTGATGGAAGCCAAATATCAGGCGCTGCATCATGAATTAGTTGCCTGCGGACAAGCGATTGCCGCTGCTCGTGAAATTAATCCTGATTTTAAACTGGGAGTTATGCCATGCTATGGAAATGTATATTCTGAGCTGGGCAGTTCTGAAAATGAAATGGCAGCTTTGAAATATAATCAGCTTCAATTTTATTACACAGATGTGGAAACAAGAGGAAAAATACCTGGCTATATGTATCGTTTCTATGAAGAGAATAATTATCATATTGAAATTACTGAGCAGGATATTGAGGATCTGAAGCATACGGTTGATTTTGTAAGCTTTTCCTACTATGGTTCATCAACCTTGGATGAGCATGGTACCCGCACGCGTAATAAATTCTGCAAGGCAGTGAATGAATGGGGCTGGACTTCTGATCCGATTGGTTTGCGTTATGCGCTGAATGAATATTATGACCGTTATCAATTACCGATTATTATCGCAGAAAATGGCATGGGTTTCTATGAAAACATCAGTGATGATGGAAAGATTCATGATGATTACCGAATTGCTTGTCTGAAGGAATATATTGAACAGCTGAAGGAAGCTGTTTATGATGGCGTTGAAGTAATTGGCTATTATCCTTGGGGGCCTATTGATATTGTAAGCTGCTCTTCCTCAGAAATGGAAAAGCGCTATGGCTTTATCTATGTTGATTATGATAATCATCATAATGGCACTGGTAAACGCATGCCTAAGGACAGCTATGAGTGGTATAAACGGGTGATCGCTTCTAACGGCGAAGATTTAGGATAATGATTGGTCTGCTGCGAAAGCGGCAGACTTTCTTCTTAAGGAGGTTCAAGGATGCGCAAGTATTTTGGCAGCCGGCAATTTAATGGGCAGTTATTGAAGCTGGCAATGCCGATTATGATTCAGAACGTGATCAATTCAAGCCTGAATTTCATTGATAATTTAATGGTAGGACAGTTAGGCAGTGCGGTAATCGGCGGTATTGCGGCATCAAATCGTTTCTTTGCAATCATGAATTCAGGCACTGCCAGCATTACCGGTACGTGTGGGATTTTTATTTCACAGTTCTATGGTGCAAATAATGAGGAAAAGATAAAAGAAAGCTTTCGCATTGCGATTTGGATTTCTTTTCTGTTAATGATTCCCTTTCTGATTGGTGCCTGGGTTTTTCCTAATTTAATCATTTCTTTCTTTATTGATGATCCCCAGATTATAGATGTGGGTGTACGTTATATGCGGATCATGGGCTTCTCTTACATTCCGCTTTGTTATTCATCAGCTGTCGGCAGTGCAATGCGATCAATTGGCAAACCGAAGATGCCGATGACGATTTGTGGTATCAGCGTGACAATTAAGCTTCTTTTGAATTTTATCTTTATGTTCGGTGCTTTTGGAATGCCGGGGATGGGTGTAGAAGGAGCCGCTGCCGCGACAGTAAT
This sequence comes from Dielma fastidiosa, assembly GCF_003475485.1. NCBI lineage: Bacteria > Bacillati > Bacillota > Erysipelotrichia > Erysipelotrichales > Erysipelotrichaceae > Dielma > Dielma fastidiosa. The sequence goes on from NZ_QRQL01000003.1 coordinate 289,328, forward strand.
TACACGTTTTATTGAAGCAGGCTTATATGCGGCGGCAATGAAAATCAATGCGTTTGTGTTTGCGACGAAGCTGCGTGAAATGCATCAAATCACATGGCCGCTGCTGAAAAGAATTGTATATAAGGCAGTTCCCTTCTATCTGAATGATATGCTTTGGCAGGCCAGCAATTCAGTAATTTTAAAATGCTTCGGTACCCGCGGGGAAGTGAATTACAGCGCTTATGCGATTGCCTCGACAATCATGGATATTTTCCATACTTTTGATGGCGGAATAGGAAGTGCGGTGACCGTATTTATATCTCAGAAGCTCGGTAATGGAGATCTGCACCATGCTCAAAAGAGCGGTTATCAGGCAAAAGGGTTCAGCATGAGTGCCGCTGTGATATTATTCATCATGATGCTTTGCAGCTGTACAATCATACCAGTTGTTTACAGCGGTTCACCGGCGGAAGTAATTTCGGTAAGTCAGAAGCTGATTCTTCTGCAAAGCGCGGGCTTCCTGTTTTATGAATTAAGTATGATGAATTATTATATTTTTAAAGCTGGCGGAGATACCCGCTCTATCATCATCATGGACTGTGGATTGGTTTGGATCATTCATGTGCCATTATTGGTAGGTGTGGCCTATTATACCGGCTTAAATATTTATGCTTTGATGGGTGTCAATATTTTTGCGGAAATGGTTAAGTTTCTGGTAGCTACCGGCTTGTTTAAGCAGGAGCATTGGATAAAGAATCTAGCTAAATCATAATAAAGAGATAAAGAAAAAGTCATGTTTATATTCAAACATGACTCTTTGCTATTTTTGAATCCAGCGGCCAAAGATACCGCATGGCAGTACCGTATGGGAACGCGTAATCGGCAGCCCGATTTCACCGGCGGTAATGCTGCCCTCAGGGTGTTTCTTACCGATCGTGCTGACTAACAGATTATTTAATACCGTAGGCGGGAATCCGGTCGTATATGAATTAACGAGGAAGAACAATGGCTCATCATCCAGAATTTCCAAACATGCACTGATTAAAGGATACAGCTGTTCCTCAATCTTCCAGATTTCACCATTAGGCCCGCGGCCATAGCTAGGCGGATCCATGATGATTGCATGATATGTATGCCCGCGGCGCTTTTCACGTGCGACAAATTTTAATACATCATCAACAATGAAGCGGATCTTTTTATCCTCCAAATGCGAATAGGCCATGTTTTCCTTTGCCCATTGAACCATTCCCTTACTGGCATCAACGTGAACGACTTCCGCGGCACCGGCACTTGCGCAAGCCATAGTTGCACCGCCGGTATAAGCGAATAAATTCAAAACACGAATCTCACGGTCAGCTTCATGAATGGCTTTCATCATCCAATCCCAATTTGCTGCCTGTTCAGGAAATAAACCTGTATGTTTAAAACCCGTAGGACTTACTTTAAAGGTTAAATGCCGGTAATTGACGGTCCAAGTATCCTTTACCGGTTTTAAAAACTCCCAGCTGCCGCCGCCTGATGATGAGCGGTGATAATGCGCATGGGGATGTTTCCATAAGCTATCTTCATGATCGATCGGCCAAATGGTTTGAGGATCAGGACGTCTTAAAATGATGTCCTTCCAACGTTCTAATTTCTCACCATTGCCAGTATCAATACATTCATAATCTTTCCAATTTTCTGCGACTTGATTCATAGGTACACCTCATTTTGCTTAATCATTATAGCATAGATAAGAAAGGATTTACGACAATTTCACACATTGTTTTGATGATATGATTCAATTTTGACCCTGATTGGGTGTATAATAAAAAGTAAGAACAAAAGGAGGGGTCGTATGATAAATAAGAATTATGATCAGTGCTTTCATTGTGAGTGTACTGCCCGTGTCAAAGAAGTAGTTGAAGAAAAGGACTTTTATTGGCACTATTTGGATAATACAATTTTCTTTGTAGAGTCAGGCGGCATGCGCAGTGATATAGGAACGATCAACAATCTTCCGGTACTTGGATTGAAAGTTGAAAACAATAAAGTCTGGCATTTGCTGGATCAAAAGCTTGATGGAACAGTATTTTTATCAGTGAATCTGCATGAGCGTTTCCGCAAAGCGCAGGTACACACTGCCCAGCATTTGATTTCAGCGCTTATTGGGGGAATTTATGGGGCTAAGACAATCTCACATCATGTAGGTGATGATGAGAATGATGTAGAGTTTGAAATGACATCGTTTACGCAGCGGCAATGCAGTGAATTACAGATTCTGACCAACGGCTTGATCCGTGATGATCTGCCGGTAACGATCACTTATCCTAGCAAGGCTGAAGCGATGAAATTTGCTCCAAAGGATAAATGTGAGCATGATGAGATTCGTGTCGTTAAGATTGGCAATCTTGATTATAATCTCTGCGGCTGCATTCATGTGCCAAGTCTGAAATATATTCAGATGATTAAAATACTGGGCTTTGAGAAAACAACACGCGGTATCAAAATTAAATATCTGTGCGGTGATCAGTTTTTAGACGCGTTTGAAAAGCGCTATGATGTATTGGAAGAAATGTCTCATACATTAGCACTGCCGCATCTGTACGTGATGAGCGGTGTCAATAAGCTAATGAATGACAAAAAGAAACTGACTGAGCAGCTTGTGGAAATGAAGAATAATTATTATACTTATCTTGCGAAGGAAATAGCAACGACAAATAAGAAGAATACAGTAATTCATGAGTTTACAGACTTTGATGCTAAGGATTTGAGTCAGTTCACTTTAGCGTTTGTCAATAACTATGATCGAGTGGCAATTTTTATTACTCATACAGATTCTGAAAATATGCATATAACGATTGGTCATAGTCCGAATATCGCTTTTAATTCTCAGGTATTCTTTAAATTATTGGCAGAGAAGTTCGGCCTGCATGGCGGCGGCAACGCGGCTCTTGCGCAGGGCGGCGGGAAATATGATCCGCAAATTCTTGAATTTCTTAAAAATAGTCCGATATTCTAATAAATATGATATACTTAATGCGGTTTGGAGGTAAAGCATGAAAATGAAGATAAAAACATTGCTGAGCATGGGGGTTGCTTTAACCCTTGTATTAAGCGGATGTTCAAAACCGGAGGAAGAACCTGCTCCGATAGAAGATGTAGTTGAGACGCTGCGCGGCAATGATGCCTACGCGTCACCAGTTAATCCGACCAATGAACAGATTTTGGCATTTAATGCACTGACGGACGCGGTTGCCAGCGGCAATACAGAAGAGATTGCGAAAAATGTTGCGATCTGTTTCGCCTTTGATTTCTTCTCTATGAAGAATAAAACCGGTCAGGATGATGTCGGCGGCTTAACTTATCTGCCAGATGACCGCATTGAAGAATTTAAAACTTATGCTGTCTCACATTATTATCAAAATTATGCAACAATCGTAAATGATTATGGTCAGGAATCACTGCCATGCGTTAAGTCGGTGACGATTAATTCCACAACTTCTCAGCAGGTGCAGTACCTTGGCAATGCATATGATGGTTATGTGGTCAAGGCATCCATTGAATATCAGAAAACCAAGATGGATGAAACTACATTAAAGACTGAAATTACAGCCACAATGATTGTAGATAACGGCATCGTAGGATTAATTGCAGTAGAATAAAAGTTCAAAAAGCCTCATTTCAATGTGGGGCTTTTTTGCGGCTTATTGATAAATAAAACCCGCTGTTAGACAGCGGGTTTGGACTATGGTTCAAGCGTTGGATCGATTGGCTGTGTCGGATCGACAGGCAATGTCGGATCAATAACCGGTGCTTCAGGATCTTGATCCGGCGTTTCAGCCGGCGGTTCTGGAGTACCTGGTTCAGGATCGGTTGGATCGGAAGGTTCACCTGGATGATCCGGCATATTCGGATCTTCATTTGGTTTTTCACCTTCAGGATCATTTGGATCAATTTCACCCTCAGGATTTTCCTCATCTTCACTTGGTTCAGTTTCTGGATATTCCAAAGAATAGAATTGGTATATTTTAGTTGTAACATTATCTGTCCACAGCATATATGGACTTTCAAGCGGATATTCAACAGGATCACTTAAATCGTCAAGTCTGAATGCAAATTCATTTAGCTTCATGGTTTCAAACATCTGCAGGTATTTGCGATAAACTGTACGCACATCCTCACGATTCAAAATATAGACGCTCAGCGGCAGATCCGCTCCCATGCTGGCGGTCGGATACATATCAGAGTAACCATTTTCCATATGCAGTGTTTCAAATGTCCATGGCTGAATTTCCTCGGCTTCTGACTTGATGAGCCGTTTTACTAGATCCATAGGGATATTTGTTGATACATATTTAGGGCCAATCTCCAATAGGGTAGGAACCTTATTGATACCATCGGCTGATAATACTTTATTGATAATGCCTTTAATGATTTCCTGCTGAGCCATGGTTCGCTCAATATCACCATAAGATTTACGATGACGGGCATAAGCAAGTGCCTGTTTTCCGTTGAGCGTCTGTTCACCTTGATTAAGGCAAATCAGATCCTCAGGGGCAAAGCTGCGGTTTTCATCCTGTTCACAGAAAGTAACGGCCACATTCGCATTGATACCGCCCAGTGTGTCAACAATTTCAATAAGTGAAGTGAAGCTTACCTTGGCATAATAATCAATAGGGAAGCCAAATACTTTCTCCATGGTGGAAATCGTTGTATCAATACCGTAAATGCCCGTATGTGTCAGCTTGTCCGGGAAATTTGCGGCTGCAGTGTTTGGAACATAAGCATCACGCGGGATGGAGACCATTTCAATGTGATTGGTCAGCGGGTTTACCAGCAGCAGAAGGTTGACATCACTGCGTAAATTGATGGTTGGTTCACCTACTTCATCCATGCCGGAAATGTAAATTGTAAAGGGTTCTTTACTGATATCCTTGGTTGACTGTGAAGCGGTGTTGCTGTTCGCGCGATCAAAGGTTGCGATAATTTTAAATTTAGTATCAAAATCCTCAATTTGTTCATTCAGTGTTGATGCGTAAGAAGAAGTAAAAATCATCGCTTCTACTTTACCGCTCAGCACATCTTGAGCCAAAGTCAGATAATTAGTGTAGGATTCATATGTTGGATTGACAAGTGTTGTATCACTCAGCAGCTGATCGATTACATAATTCGCATTGTCAGCGTCATTACCCTCTTGATAGCCGATTTTGGCATTGCTTAAATCAGCTAAGGCATTAACGGATGAATCAGCGGGTACCATCACAGTGATTCGATTTGTCATAACCGTAGGACTATTGTCAATGCTGGCCATCGCGCTGTTGACCTTCCACATGAAGAAAGCCCCAAAGCATAAGAAGATGCTGAGCACGACACTGCACGCTCGTTTAGTAATCTTGATCCAGCCCTTATATTCAAGGATATCTATAATAATAAGGATAAAGGCTAAAATCAGTAAAGCGGCTATGATTAATACAAGAAATTTAGTAGGTATCATGTTTAAATGGAAGCATTCAAACATAAAAATCAGCATACAAATTATATAAAAGACATCTAGTCCGATATCTAAAGCATTTCTTTTCAGCTTTTCTATTAATTGTGAATCGATATGCATTCAATCACCTCGTTTATTTATTATACATTAAAAGTTCCTATTTGAAAGGATTTCAGATAATTTTCCATAATTTTATTGAGTTTTCAGTAACAAAGTATCCAAGACAAAATGAAGAGTGTCTTAAAAAGTATACTTTTTGAGACACTCAATTTTAATTAATTATAAGCTGAATATCTATGTTTGTAAATGAAATTTGCGCTAAAATTAATGAATTTACTCATGATTTCTAGTGTCTTAAAAAGTATACATTATGAGACAAATGTTAAATTAAGGGGGATAAAAAATGAAACTTAAAAATAAAATATGCTCAATTATGTCTATTTCAATGGCATTTACAGTCTTTAATACAACATTAAATGTTAAAGCGGCAGAAGCTCAATGGGTTAAGAAAGACGGTCAATGGTCATACATTAAAGAAAATGGTGAACCGGCGACGGGCTGGCTGAAAGATGGAAATTGCTGGTATGCATTTAATAGTGAAGGCGTAATGCGTACAGGCTGGGTTGCATCGAATGAACACTGGTATTATATGGGTGAATCAGGTGTTATGCAGTCAGGAACGTGGATTGAAAGTCAAGGCAGTATGTACTATGTAAAAGGTACAGGGCAAATGGCTAAAGATTATATCAAAGATGATTATGAATTAAATGATTACGGACAGGCAATTCCTTTAGCTGATTCTAATTCAGTCATTGCCGATGATATTGAAGCTTTAAAGGGTAGCGTTATTGAAGGCAATCTATACATTGATGTTACCAACAAGAAAAATATTGAACTGAGCGATGTAACAGTAAAAGGCAAGCTAGTGATTATTGGTGACAACGCTTCATCAGCAAATATTAATATTAAAAACTCAGTAATTGAAACGATTAGTAATCAAAACAGGAATACTGAAATCGTTCTATTTAAAGATGCGGATATTAAAAATGTGATATTAGAGGAAGCAGGTAATATTACAGCTGATAAGAGCTTTAAAAAGACGATAAGAAATATTGAAATTCAATCAACAGTCAAAGATACAATCGTAATTAACGCGCCAGCATTGAATGTTGTCACTAGATCCTATGCGAATATAGAAGTTCAATCACCGGTTGAAATGCTTATAATGAATGCAACTACGGATGTGAAAGTAGCGGCTGATGTTAAAAATATAGTAATCACTGGCTCTGCGGCGCATAGTCAAGTAGAAATCGCAAGTGGGAAAACTGTCGAGACTATTATTGCTGATGCAATAATATCAATTGACGGCAAGGGGACTGTTAATAAACTTGAAGCAAATGCAAACGGAATTAAATCATCTTCAAGCATTAATATAAATGAAGTTGAAAAGAATAAAGAGGTTACTGATGTTCCGGAAGCTAATAAACCAAGCGCTGGCGGCTCATCAGGCGGCGGTGCGTCAGGAGGCTCTTCAGGAGGCTCATCAGGCGGCAGTGGCAGTGATACTGATCCCGATGCTGAGAAAGTTGAAATTATTTTTGATACTGATTCGGCAGAAACTGAACTGGAGAGTATAATTGCGACAGTGGGAACTACTATAAATTTACCAACCAATTTAGTAAAAACGGGCTATGTTTTTGATGGTTGGTATATGGATGTTGGAAAAACGCGTACATTCCCAAATAATCAAATGACAGTACGTTCATCTTCAAAACACAGTAGAACTATTACAGCAAAATGGGTCAGAGTTTTTGATACTAACACACCATTAGATAAAATGATGAATGATATTAAAGATGGTGATATTATTAAACTTTCAGCTGGTTCTTATGGTTTATCTGAAAGTTTGGATACATTAATAATAGACAAATCAGTTACATTTGAGGGAAACGAGAATGAAAATATCATTATAAATGCTAAAATTAATATATTAGGAAATGAAATTGAATCTAAAGTAAAATTTATTAATACCTTAATTAGATCCAACTTATATAACCAAAATGTGATAGATATGTTTGGTATATCATCATTACATATGAAAAATTCTATTTTAGAAGTTACTGCTGGAGATATTGAAAAAGATGGAATAATATTTCCTGTTTCAGGCATTAAAGCAAATAATGATCGAGAATATATGAGTTTGGAAGATGTGGTAATCAGGCTTAATAAATCTTCTGAAGAAAACAAAACCGCAATTGCAATATTTGGCGGTGATTATACTGGTGTGAATAAACATATAGGTATAGGTTTGTTTTTACATAATATTTCAATTGAAGATGAAGATTTATGTGCTGCAGATGGAATTATAAGAATGATGGGAATCAAATCTACGGATATAGAAATAGTAGAATCAAATCTAATAAATGAAAAACCTTTTACACACACATTATGGTTTAAAGATATCGAAAATGGATATATACACGTAGAAGAATCCACTATTAAGGGAAACAGCCCTGTATATCTGCAATCAATATATGGTGAGGATGGTAATGTAAGTATATCTGGAACACAACTAATTAATTCTTCATATAATGAGCTAAGCGAATTAGAGAGTATTCGTTCTGCTTTAACTGTTGTAAACTGTGATTTTTATGTTAATATGGGAGGTGGTTCATTAATTAATGATTTTGAATATACCAAACCAATTACTTTAACAAATGCCTATTTCAATAAAGAATATTCTAGTATAGAAAATGATGGATATGGTATATCATTATCCAAGGTTAAAATGACAGGATATGATGATATTCCATTGATCTATTTTGAAAAAAAGCAACACAACAGAGACGATTATGAAGAATATGAAATTATTAATGGCTACCGTGTTGATGGGGTAAGCATTTCACAAATGCTAGATGATAATATTTTAATTGAATATGCAGGATCTGTGAATCAACATAAAAAATTCAAAGTGACAAATAAAGTTAACTTTGAAAGTATAATAGAAGATATATCTTATTCATGGTATGGAAGTAACAGTCTGGATGGTTCATATACCTACATTAGTGACGGCGAAACATGTATTATCAATATTGATACTGTTAAATTGAGATGCAGAGTAAATTTTAAAACCACAATAAATGATAAGAAATATCAATTTATTGTGGATATTCAAGTACCATTATCTTAAATATAAAATATAAGCTATAAAAAAAAGGAAGCTTTGTCGCTATTGAATATTCAATAACTTCAAATCTTCCTTTTATATGCTTATCACTATTCTGCGAATGCCAATGAATGACTATTCATAATTCTCAGCCCAAACTAAATTTGGATTTGACGGCATCTGCTTCACATAACGATTCAAATCATTCAAATCAAACTTTAAGTCATTAAGCTCCACCGGATCATGCATTGCCTGATAGCGCTCATACACCTTTACGACATCACTATAACTGAGAATCATCACATCCTGATACAGATCAGGAACACTTGCCGTTGGCATCAGCTGGGAGATGCCGTTTGTCAGTCCGATTGAATCAAATGTCCAGTCACCAATATTATTCATCTCCGCGGATACAAAGTTGGTAATAGCTGAATAAGGCATATTCGTTACCATATACTGCGGAATAATGCTCAGCACATCAGGGATGCGGCTGAAGCCAACCGGTGTCATCATTCGCTTAACAATAGCCTTAATGATATCCTGCTGTACTTGATTGCGGGTCAGCTCATTCGCATAGCTGGCACGATGTCTTGCCAGTGCCAAAGCCGCTGGCCCATAGATGAAACGCTCTCCCTCTTCAAGACAAATCTGATCATCCCATAAATAAGAACGCTCAGCATTTTGTTCACAGAAGGTAACCGGCACATTCACCGTAATACCGTCCACAGTATTAACAATTTCTATCAGTGATGAGAAGCTCACCTTCACATAATAATCAATCGGGAAACCAAACAACTCCTCGGCGGCTGCTATCGTGGTATCAATACTGTAAAGTCCGGTATGTGTCAGTTTATCCAGCTGATCATTTTTAGCAGGATTCGGCACATAGGCATCACGCGGTATTGAAATCATCGTAACATGATTCGCCACCGGGTCAACAAGCATCAGGATATTTACATCACTGCGCAGCTGCTGATGCGGATCGCCTAATTCATCCATGCCGGAGAGATAGACCGCAAATGGTTCATCAGGCAGCTTTGCATTAACTTCTGCCGGTGTCAGCTCAATCTCTCTAGTAAATGTTTCGATTACCTTATAAGAACCAGCAAACCCTTCAACTGAATCAGCCATCATTTTTATGTATGCGTCATTAATTAAGATTGCGTCATCATAGCCCAGCAGGAAATCATTAATCATCACCGAGTAATCAACATACTCATACTTGCCGTATTCAATGCGCTGATCAATCTTGCCAAGCGCAAATTCAGTTAAATCTTTATCCGTCCCTGTCTGCAGACCAATAGTCTTGCCATTGAAATCTTCAATTGAATTACCTTCGTTATCAGCCAATGTCAGCAGTGATATTTTGTCAATGCGCGTCTGTGTCTCATTCGTTATAGTTTTAAGCGTATTGGTCAGCGTTCCGGCATAATGATTGCCAACCAGCATGACAGCTATCAGCAGAACCTGAACTACTCTTTTTACCGTGGTAACACTGCGTCCAAGCTTCATAATCATTAATACAGTAAACATTGCCAATAAGACGAGTAAGAGGGCAATAATTAATACCAGCCATTTAAAATTCAGCATATTCAAATTAATCAGTGTATAAATAAATAAAATCATAACACTGACTTGGATCAGTAATAGAATCAGATCAGGAATCCTTGTCCTTTTCCTTCTTGGTCTTTTTTCCGCCTTCATAAAAACCTCCAATTATTTCATGTATCATTATACCCTAAGCAAATAAAGATTAACAGCAGTTTCAGAAAATTGAAAGAAACATTAAACTGCCATTATATATGTGAGATATTTAAAATATATAGAAAAGGAATCTTTTCTATGTAATTCACTAAAAAAGTAGACAGGTTTTTTGGTATAATGATACGCAGAGGTGATCGCATGTCTTATTTAGATAGTTTAAATCCGAGTCAATATGACGCGGTAACATACACAGATGGCCATATCCGGATCATTGCCGGTGCGGGTTCAGGAAAAACCAGAGTTATAACTACACGTATCGCTTATTTAATTGAATCGTTAGGGATTGCGCCTTATCGTATTTTAGCGATAACGTTTACGAATAAAGCGGCTAATGAAATGAAAGAGCGTGTTTATTCCATCCTTGGTGATGATGCGTCAGGGATGTTTGTTTCAACGATACACTCCTTTTGTGTTCGTTTATTGAGAGAAGATATACATAAAATGGGCGATGGATATCCGCGCAATTTCACAATCGTAGACAGCGATGATCAGAAAAGTATTCTTAAGGAAGCTTACAAGATGTACGGCATTGAGGTAAAGAGCTACAGCTATGCGAATGTACTCTCTTATATTTCTGCCTGCAAGGGTGAAGAAATTTCCCCGGAGGCAGCTATGAGCATTGCCAATGAGTTTACGAGTGAGAAAATCAAAGCTCAGGTTTATGATTATTATGAAAAGCGTCTGGAGCATATGAAGGCGCTTGACTTTGATGATTTATTGCTGTTTACCAATCGGCTTTTAAAGAAGGATCAAGAGGTACGGGTTAAGTGGCAGCGCCGTTTTGATTATATTCATGTCGATGAGTTTCAGGATGTTGATAAGATTCAGTACAGCATTATCCGCTATCTGGTATCGGATACATGCAATCTTTGTGTGGTTGGAGATCCTGATCAGACGATTTACACATGGCGCGGGGCGGATGTAAATATCATCATGAATTTTGAGAAAGATTTTGCGCCTGTTCATACCGTGATGCTGAATGAGAATTACCGCTCATGCCCGTCGATTCTTAAGGGTGCCAACAGCGTAATTAAAAATAATAAGAATCGTATTGATAAGGATTTGTATACATCAAGGCAGGAGGATAATAAAATTATTCATTATTCTGCTTTTGAAGAAGCGCTTGAACCAGCCTGGGTCTGCCAGCAGATCAATAAGTGCATTCAAAGCGGCGCGGCTTATCGTGACATCGCGGTGCTTTACCGCAGCAATTATCTGTCGCGTTCTTTAGAAAAACAGCTGCTTGAAGCAAGGATTCCTTACCGTATCTATGGCGGTGTACGATTCTATGACCGTGCGGAAATCAAGGATGCACTCTCTTATTTAAGAATGCTGATACATGATAACGCGGCCATTGACCTGGCATTAAAACGTATTATCAATGTGCCTAAGCGCAGTATCGGCAATAAGACGGTAGAGACGATTGAAGATTATTCACGCAGTGAGAATATGAATATGTATGAAGTGATTAAAAATCATGATGTAGCCCGCGGCAAAGCGCAGACGGCGCTGAATGATTTTATTAAGCTGATAGAGAAATATCGCAATTTAGTAAATTCAATGTCTATTTCGATGCTGCTTGAGGGTTTAATGGATGAATGCGGCTATATGCAGATGCTTGAGGATGATAAGGAAACTGAGCGAATTGAGAACGTTAAGGAATTAATTAATGATATCGAGGATTTTGAAACCGCCAATCCTGATGGTACGCTGGATGAATATCTCCAGCAGATTGCTTTGTATACCGATAAGGAACAGGAAAATAACGGTCAGTTTGTGCAGCTGATGACAATTCATGCGGCCAAGGGTCTGGAATTTGATATTGTGTTTGTTTACAGTATGTGTGATGGTATTTTCCCAAGTGAGAAAGCTATCAGTGAAGGCGGAAGAACGGCGCTTGAGGAAGAACGGCGCTTGGCTTATGTGGCTTTTACCAGAGCGCGTAAGCAGCTGTTTATATCTGATGCGCAGGGGTATAGTTATGTTATGGACCGCATTAAACTGCCATCGCGTTTTATCAAAGAGATTGATCCGGATACGATTGAACATTTTGGTGTGCAGGATGCGACTCAGCATACAGCTTCCCGGCAGGAAGAGCTGCCTTCCGGTCAAGCTGCCAAAGCGCTCACCTATGTGGATGAAGAAGGTCATGCGCCGGTAAAAACATCGGGCCGCATCCGTAAAGGTGATTTAGTGGTACATACTAGTTTTGGGGAGGGTGTCGTGCTTGATACATCCCAGGGTGTCTGGAAAATTGCTTTCAATAATAAATTCGGCATCCGCAAGATCATGGCGAATCATCCTTCAATCACTAAAAAATAAAGAGAGGTATCGGTATGAGCATAGAGAGAATTAATGAATTGCGGGATATTTTACGCAGACTGTCCCGTGAATATTATGAACTGGATGCGCCTAGTGTCAGTGATCAGGAATATGATCGTTATATGCAGGAGCTGATTGAATTAGAAAATCAGTATCCAGAGGCATATGATTCTGAATCACCGACTCAAAAGGTTGGCGGCAAGGTATTGGAAGGCTTTAATAAGGTAGCTCATAAAGAAGTGATGCTTTCTTTAGGCAATGCTTATAATTTTGAGGATCTGCAGGCTTTTGATGAGCGGGTGCGCAATGAAGTCGGCAATGTGGAATATGTTGTGGAATGCAAGATCGATGGTTTGGCGATGAGCTTGATTTATGATGAAGGTAAGCTGCAGATGGCGGTTACCCGCGGTGATGGTACAGTGGGTGAAGATGTGACAAATAATGTGTTAACGATTCGATCAATTCCAAGAACTATTGAGTTTAAAGGGCCGATGGAGCTGCGCGGTGAGGTGTATATGCCCAAGGCCAGCTTTGAGCATCTGAATGCGATTCGCCGTGAACGCGGTGAGGATGAATTTGCGAATCCGCGTAATGCGGCTGCCGGCTCAATCCGTCAGCTTGATTCCAGAATCGCGGCCAGCCGTAAGCTTGACGCTTTCTGGTATACTTATGTCAATGCGGAAAATGATGGCATGACGACGCATGAACAATGCTTAGAGCGCTTTGCGCAATTGGGCTTTCACTGCAATGAGGAACGCCGCGTGTGTAAAACAATTCAGGATGCCTGGGACTATATTCAGGAAATGACAGAAAAGCGCAATGATCTGGCTTTTGATATTGACGGCATGGTGCTGAAGGTAAATTCACTCGCTGATCAGCGCCGTTTGGGGGCTACCATTAAAACACCTAAATGGGCGATTGCTTATAAATTCCCGGCTGAAGAAGTTATTACAAAGCTGCATGATATTATGATTACCGTAGGCCGTACCGGTAAAATCACCCCTAATGCGGTACTGGAACCGGTAAGAGTTGCGGGTACCAGTGTGTCAGCGGCAACGTTGCATAATGAAGATATGATTAACGCCAAGGATGTGCGGGTAAATGATTTTGTGGTAATCCGCAAGGCCGGCGACATTATTCCAGAGGTGGTCAGAGCGCTGCCTGAACGCCGTGAGGCTGATTCAAAGCCTTATGTATTCCCAACGGTTTGTCCAATCTGCGGTTCTAAATTAGTCCGTTTTGAAGATGAAGCGAATCATTACTGCATCAATCAGGACTGTCCGGCCAGAGTTGTGGAAAGCATCATTCACTTCGCTTCCCGTGATGCGATGGATATTGATACGCTGGGTGATAAAAAGGTTGAATTTCTACATAACCATGGCTGGCTGAATACGGTTGAAGATATTTATAAGCTGAAAAATCACCGTGAGGATCTTCTGCAATGTGAAGGCTATAAAGAAAAATCAGTAGATAAGCTGTTAAATGCGATTGAAGACAGTAAACAGAATCCTTTGGAGGATTTGATCTTTGGTTTAGGAATCCGTCAGGTCGGTAAAAAGGCGGCGAAAATTTTAGCGCAGCAATTTCAGACGATGGATAAGCTAATGCTCGCGGAAAAAGAAACGCTGACTAAGATTCATGATATCGGTGAAATTACCGCTGATGCGATACTGGCTTTCTTTGCGGAAGAAAAGAATCAGCAGCTGATTGAAGCATTAAAGCATGAAGGGCTTCGTATGGACAGTGATCAAATTGAAAAAGTGGAGAGCTATTTCACGAATAAAACGGTTGTCCTGACAGGTTCCTTAGAACGAATGACAAGAGATGAAGCGAAAGACCTGCTTGAAAAATACGGCGCCAATGTTTCCGGCAGCGTTTCCAAAAAAACCGATCTGGTTATTTATGGCGAAAACGCTGGCAGTAAGCTGCAAAAAGCATTACAATTAAACATAGAAACAATGGATGAAGTCTCATTTATAAGCGAGGTGAACCGCTATGAAACTACATAAAACGGCAGTGCTGCTGCTTTGTGCCGCGCTTTTTGGCAGTGCATGTACGAAGCAGGAGATCGACGATCAGGATCAAATCACTGAGATTAAACCGGTAATCAGCGGTGAATATGGTTATGTTTTGGATTATGAAGCCAGTGACACAAGAATTGTGCATAACAGCTATCGCTCCTCAAAATATGATCCGCTGTCGATGGGCTATCTTGCCCAGCAGCTGGCCAAGAAATATTTTGATCCGGGTGAGTATTTGGTGAAGGAGGGTCAGATTGTCAGTGCTTTAGAGCTTGAACGCTATGAAACTGACGGCTCGGCACGCGGACTTTTGAAGTTTAAATCAACCGAAAACACCGAAGGCTTGAATCCGGAAAAAGGAATTGCTATTTCAAATGGATTCGGTACCAATATGTATAATCCGATTCTGATTTCAGATCTGTATGAAATTGATTTTATGAAGCAGGAAAACGGTCAGTATGATTATGCCGGTTTTACCTTTGTGATTGTATTAAACAGTTATGTGTCTTATCGTGAGGCAGAATTGAATGATGACGGCAGTGTGAAAACAGATGAGAATGGTGAGACGCTTTTAAAAGGCGGCAGTCAGACCACTCAGGTATCGAAGGAACAGCTTTATACATACGGCAGTGTAGAGGCGGGGCAGCGTTTGGTTAATTATCTGCGCAACAATCACCCGGAAGTCGGCAGTCTGCCGATTCATGTAGTGCTCTATATGGCACCGGCGGCTGATTCAAAAACGCCGGGAGTGGTAATCGGAGAGTCTTATGTGACTGACCGTTCATCATCCTATACGCCGATCAATCAGGAATGGATTTACTTTCCAAGTGATGATGCCAACGCGATCAACGGGGTAATTGCTTCTCAGTTTAATCAGATGAAGCAGTCATTGTTTCAGCATTTCCCAACAGATGTCGGCTTGTTTGGCATGGGGCTGTTTGAGGACAGCGCGTTAAGCAAGCTTGAATTAAGTGTGAATATGCAGGCTAAAACTTACGTTGAAACGCAAAGTCTGATTCAATATGTGGTACAATTATGTTCGTTATTTACCGATACGAATTATTCTATTCAGGTGGATATCAAATCGGATGATGAAACAGTTGCTCTTTTATCGAGGCAGAAGGGGAGCAGCAATATCGATATTATGCTGAATTAACAGGAGGAAGATCGATGGAGAAATTTGAAAAAGGAATGCTGAAAAAACTGGCCAATGATGTCATGTTTGATTTAAATGATCAGGAAATCAGCGAATTGCAGGAAGAGTTTGAGATTTATGTGCGGCAGATGGATTTGTTAAACCGCATAGATACGGAAAATGTAGAGGAAATGGTATATCCGTTTGAAACACCTACAACATTTATCCGTGATGATGAGCATGAGTATGCATTAAGCGCGGCAGATGCGCTGGCGAATGCTCCGCGGGTGGCAGCGAATCATATTGTAGTGCCAAAGGTGGTGAAATAATGAAGCTGAATGATTTAGGAAAGAATGTTGAAGCAAATGTAGAATGTGTGCTGGCTAAGGCTCACGCGAGTCAGGATAAGCTGAATGCGGTTGTTACTTTTGTCGATTGTGAAAAGCAGATTGAAGAAGTTAAAAAGCTGGATCAGAATTTACCGCTTTATGGTGTACCGGTGGCGGTTAAGGATAATATTTCCACAAAGGGTATCCGTACCACTGCTTCTTCAAGAATTTTAGATAACTATGTGCCGGTTTTTGATGCCCATGTCATTGCGAAGCTGAAAGCGGCCGGGGCCGTTGTTGCTGTGAAAACAAGCATGGATGAGCTGGGTATGGGCGGAACTAATCTGAATGCCTATACCGGTAAGGTGAATAATCCATATGACTTTGAACGTATTTCGGGCGGTTCAAGCGGCGGCAGCGCGGCATTGACCGCAGCGGGTGTTGTTGCGTTAGCACTGGGAACCGATACCGGTGACTCGATTCGTAAACCGGCAGCCTATTGTGGGGTTGTTGGCTTTAAACCTACTTATGGGCGTATTTCCCGCTATGGTGTCATTCCATATGCTTCTTCTTTAGACCATGTCGGCTGTTTCACAACCTGTGTTAAAGATGCGGCTGCCGCTTTAGAAGTGCTGGCGGGCAGAGATGATCGGGATATGACTTCTTCCTATGAACCAGTCGGACATTATGCTGAAGCGTTAAACAGTGATTTAAAAGGAAAACGTATTGCGGTGCTTGCCAATGTGATGGATTCCATCAAGGATGAGGCTATCTTAAAAAACTTTGACGTTTTATGTGAAAAGCTTAAAGCCCGCGGCGCGATCGTCGAAAAGGTTAAAATGAATGATGAGCTCTTAGAAACCCTGCTGCCGGTATATTTGATTATCGCGAATGCGGAGGCATGTGCAAACCATTCTAACCTTGATGGTGTGCGTTTTGGTATGCGTGAAGAGGGTGCTGATCTGGAAGAAATCATGATCAATTCCAGAACCAAGGGCTTCTCATCCGCAGTGCGCAAGCGTTTTGTTTTAGGCAGCTGGTCGCTGTTTGTAGAAAACCAGGAGAAATTGTTCAGAAAAGCTCAGAAGGTACGCCGTGTAATCGTTGATGCTTATGCGGATGTATTAAAGGATTATGATGTGGTTTTGGCAAGTGCTGCCAGCACAACAGCACCGAAACCGGATGAATCGAATGATGAAAAGATGTCAGATACTTATTTGGTTGCTGAAAACCATATGGTGCTGGGCAATCTGTCCGGATATCCAAGTATTACGGTGCCGTGCGGTTTTGTGGAAGGTCTGCCAATCGGTGTGAATTTGACAGCCAAGGCATTTGATGAACAGAATTTATTGAATATCGCAAAAGCAATTGAAGAAGAAACAGGATTAGAAGGAAAGACTGTGGAGGTAAACGCATGAACTTTGAAACCATCATCGGGATTGAAATCCACTGTGAATTAAAAACCAATACCAAGATGTTCTCCGCCGGACCGGTACGCTTTGGTGCGGCGCCGAACACTTGTACCAATGAAATTGATCTGGGTATGCCGGGTACGCTGCCATGTTTAAATATGCACGCGGTAGAATTAGCAATCCGCGCTTGCAGCGGCGCTCACTGTACGATTGATCCATTGATTAAATTTGATCGTAAGAATTACTATTATTCTGATTTGCCAAAGGGCTTCCAGATTACTCAGCAGTTCCACCCAATCGGCAGCAATGGTTATCTAACCATCGATACAGAAGCCGGTAAGAAAAAGATCCGCATTAACCGCATTCATATGGAAGAGGATACGGCTAAGCAGTTCCATACTGCTAATGGTACGATGATCGACTTCAACCGTGCCGGTACGCCGCTTGTGGAAATCGTTTCAGAACCGGATATCCGCAGCGGTAAGGAAGCGGCTGCCTATGTGGAACAGCTGCGCAATATGCTTTATTATTTGGGTGTATCAGATTGTAAGATGGAAGAGGGCAGCATGCGCTGTGACGTAAATATTTCCCTGCGCCCTTATGGCTATGACGGCTATGGCACAAAAACGGAAATCAAGAATCTGAATTCATTAAGCAACGTACAGAAAGCAGTGGATGAAGAAATCCAGCGGCAAAGTAAAATCTATCTTGAAGGCGGTACGGTGATTCAGGAAACCCGCCGTTTTGATGAAGCGAGCAAAACGACCATTTCAATGCGTAAAAAGGAAGGCAATGTCGATTATAAATTCTTCCCAGAGCCTAATATTTTCCCGATTCAGCTTGATGAGGCATGGATTAAGAGTATTCAGGAGAACTTGAATGAGGTGCCTGAACAGCGCAAAGAGCGTTATATGAATCAATATGGCTTGAGTGATTATGACGCCGTTACCTTGACTGCTACGAAGGAATTATCTGATTTCTATGATGAGGTAATCAAGCATACTAATGAGTATAAGCTTGCCAGCAACTGGGTGACTACTGAGATGGTAGCTTATCTGAATAAGGAAGGCATCAGCTTTGAAGAAAATAAGCTGCAGCCAGAACATCTTGCAGTAATGATTGATATGATCATTAAGGGTGAGATTTCCGGCAAGCAGGCTAAGGTTGTCTTTGAGGAAATGATGCAGGGTAAAGATCCAAAAGCGGTTGCGGAAGCGAAGGGCATGAAGCAGATGAGTGATCCGTCTGCAATTCTGGCATTGATTACTGCCGCTATTGAAGCCAATCCGCAGTCAGTAACAGACTTTAAAAATGGTAAAGATAAGGCAGTCGGCTTTTTAGTTGGTCAGGTTATGAAGGCCAGCAAGGGTACTGCTAATCCGGCTATGACCAATAAGATGGTTCAGGAAGAGCTTAAGAAAAGATAGCCAAACAGCATAATTTGAAGTACAATAGTACGTGAAGGAGTGAGTTGATGGCTAAAAAAACATCGAATCCCGTTAAGCTGAAAAAGCCGCACGTTATCTTGTGGCTGGGCATTATCATTGTATTGGTACCATGTATCATCCTTGGTGTCGTGCTGATGAACTCATTAGAAAACAGCCGTGAACCAGTGGTTGCGGATCGTTTTAAGAACGAGTTGAATCCGGCAATTACCGAAACTGATCTTGCCAGTATCAGAAGTAATTTGAATTATGACAATATCGATAATTTGGAAGTAAATCTGATCAGCGCAACGCTTAGAGTGATGATTAATACCAGTGATGATATGGCAGAGGGAGATCTTCTTTGGATCTTAAACGATGCTGCTGATAAAATAGCTGCGGTACTGCCGATAGAAACCTATTTCACAAACAGTGCTGCGACCAAGATGTATGATCTTGAAATTCATGTATATAACACAACCAAGGGCAGTGAAGCATTGCCGCAGATTTATTATGTGAAAACAAAGAATGCGGCTAATGAGGATTGGGTCATTGATAATTATACCGTGGCCAAAAATCCTGAATTGGCAAAATCAATTCTTGATCCCAATATTACAGATACCGATATTGAAAATGTGAAGGCTGCATTAAGCTATGACAATGTCGATAGTGTTCGGGTCAGTGTTATAGACAATCTTCTGCGGGTCAGCATTGACGCTAATGATAACATTGGCGAAGATGATCTGCTTTGGCTTTTAAATGATGCCGCTGAAAAGGTTGTTTCAGTATTGCCGATCGAAACATATTTCTCAGATGCGGAAGATGCTAAGAATATGAATCTTGAGGTCCATGTTTATAATATAGCGGAGGGATCAGATGATCTGCCGCAGATCTATTATGTAAAGGCAAAGATGGCTGATGCCGCGGACTGGTCGGTTGTTAATCAAGCCGACAGCAATTAATAAGTGAAACCTGGAGTGATCCGGGTTTTTCTTGCCAATTGCTGATTAAAATTAATTATAAGAGGAAGCAGGTGAGGGGATGGATTACCATCAGAAATTATTGAGTAAAAACGGTCTTTCAACAATGACATTAGCGAAGGAGTTTTTATTTTGGCAGCTTGGGGAGAAGATACCAACCGTTTCTGATCTAAAAGAGAAAGTAGGACTTGCACGGGGGACAATTCAAAATTCAATTAAATTCCTTCAGGAAAATGGTGCAATCAAACTTGAATCTAAGGGACATCTGGGAACCTTTCTGATAGCGAAGAACACGGCGATCTTATTGGCCTTTGCCGGCATTACATCGATTGTCGGAGTTATGCCGCTGCCGTATTCAAAACGCTATGAGGGATTTGCGACGGGTTTGATTGTGGCGATGGAAAACCAGTATAATTTACCGGCATCCATGGCCTATATGCGCGGAGCGACCAACCGTATCGCGATGCTGCTTGCGGATCGGTATGATTTTGCGATTATATCCCGCTATGCGGCGAATAATATTATGAAGAAGAATGATTCCGTACAGATTGTGAAAGCCTTTGGCCGACATTCTTATTTGTCGGAGCATGTGATTGTATTTCATGATGCCAAATGCAAGGCAATTGAAAATGGCATGAAAATTGGTATCGATAATGATTCTATTGACCAAAAGGTATTGACCGAGCATGCATGTGAAGGCAGGCAGGTGGAGTTTGTTCAGGTGGAATATAACCAAATCCTTGAGAAAATTATCAGCGGTGAGCTTGATGCGGCGATTTGGAACGAAGATGAAATTACTGATAAGCATCTGCATATCAATTATGTATCGCTGCCATCCGATAACATTGATGATACGGAAGCTGTTATGGTAGTGAATGCACGGCGGCGTGAAATGGCTGGCTTGCTGAGTGAGTTGATTGATGTACAGATCGTACTGGATAATCAGAAGCTGGTACTGGAAGGGAAGATCACACCAAGCTATTAATTTTTGAAATCTAACTAAAGGTAACGGTATTACGTTGCCTTTTACTTTATTAGCATACAGTTATTAATGTGAATGTGAATACTTGCGAATAATAGGGTTGACATTCATTGGGAATCAGTCTATAATTTATTTGTACAAAAAAATGTATATTGGAAATTATAAATATTGATTTGCATCATGCAAATCTTATTCATTCAATCAATATACAAAAAAATGTATATTAGAGGAGGAGTTATGCTGAAGGAGCGTATATCAATTTTAGAAAATGCAGGAGTTATCTCAGCGGAAGTTGCAGAGTTTGTGAACCAAGTCATCGATGAGGATCTGGTGGCATTCATGGATAAAGAAAGTGTTCTTGAAATGTTTACGACTCACTTGGCAATGGCTGCCCAACGGATATGCACAGGTCAGGAAGTAGAAACATTAGATGAGAGCATCTGGAATGAGGTAGTGAATAGTTCGGGTATTCATCAGGCAGAAAAGCTTTATGAAACATTGATGGAAAAGTCGCCTTGTACTTTCCCGGAAGGTGAGAAACGCTTTCTGCTGATGCATCTATGCAATCTATATCAATAAGAAAGGAGGATTTGCGGGATGGTGAGAATCGTAGTTGGCGGTCAGATCAATAAGCAGGAGATTCATGACTTTCTTCAAAAAAATTATGAAGGCATTGAATTAGCTGTTAAGAATGATCTGGACGCAGTAAATGCTTTAAAGATGGGGAAGTTTGATTATTATGTAGGTGCCTGTAATACGGGCGGCGGCGGTGCGTTGGCAATGGCAATTGCTTTGTTGGGACAGAATCAATGCAAGACGATTTCAATGCCGGGCAAGGTTTTCCCTGATGAGGAAATCATCGCGGCAGTGAAAGAGGGCAAAAAGGCATTTGGCTTTACAGCCCAGCATGCTGAACAGGTGCTGCCAGTATTAATGAAGGCTATTCTAGAAAAAATGGAGGACTAGAAAATGAAGTACATTATCATCGCGGCAATTGGTGCGTTGGCATCAATTCTGGCGAACAAGGGGATTGCGGTGTTTAATGATGGTTTCAGACCCATCGTTCCGCAGTATTTTGATGGTCAGATTTCACGTAAAGAACTGGCTACCATGAGTTTCGCAATTAGCTTTGGTTTAGTTATTGGTTTTGGTATTCCAACCTCAATTGCGGCTACAATTATATTAATTCACTGTTTGCTTCTGACTACGGATATCATTGGTACATGGTGTCCTGATAATAATAAGGGTACAATCATGGCTGGTGTAATCGGTGCTCTGTATGGTTTGCTGATTCTGGTCGGACTTGATTTTGTCGTAACAGCATTTAGTTATCTGCCATATAATTTCCTTGATGCATTAGGCAGTGTTTCTAAATATGTAACAGTTGCGTTTGCCATTTTCCCAGCTCTCGCGGTTGCTTATCAGCATGGCTTTAAAAAAGGCGCGATTACGGCAGGTATTGTGGTTGCCGTTTATTTCCTGATTAAAAAGTTTGGTGTTATTACACTTGGTGAAGGTGTTAGTATCGCGTTAAATGGCGAGGGTATGGCAATGCTCGCAGGTACGATTGCGATGCTGGCTTTCGCGGCTTCTGTAAAGGGAGAAGCAGGTACGGCCAATACGGATCTGGTAAATGTGTTCTCAGAAAAAGTAGCTAAAATCAGAAAGAATTGGTTCTTGCTTGCTATCATGGGCGGCTTGCTGGCTTGCGGTACAAGTATGGCAATGATTGCCGGTGACCCAATTTCATTAGCTTTAGTAAGCAATGGCGCAATTTCTGAAGCAGCTATGGCTGCGGCGGCACGGGCTATTGGTTTCATTCCTTTGGTATTCACAACAGCAATCGTTACTGGTGTTTATGGTCCGGCAGGCTGTACATTTGTCTTCGTTATGGGTCTGTTATTCTTTAATAATCCATTAGTTGCAATGATTGCCGGCGCGGCGGTTATGATTATTGAATTATTGCTGATCAATGTTTTCGCAAAAGGCATGGATAAGTTCCCAGGTGTAAAAGACATGGGTGAGCATATCCGTACTTCAATGAATAAAGTCTTAGAGGTTGCCTTACTTGTTGGTGCTGTCGCATCAGCTGAAGCTATGTCTGCGGCAGTTGGGTTGAGCGGTATCGGTGCATTATTTGTAATCGGCTGTCTGCTGCTGAACCGTGTTTCCAAGAAACCGATTGTTGAACTTGCCGTTGGACCGGTTGCTTGTATTCTCTATGGTATTTTGATTAACCTGCTGGTTGTTATTCAATTAGTAACACTGGCAGCTTAAATTTCATGAAAATGGCGGGTAAAGTGACAATCACTTGCTCGTCATTTATTTTAAGAAAGGATAAGAATAATGAAATTAAACGATGGCTATACGATGATGCATGAGCATATGCATATTGATTTATCCGGTGTGAAAAAAGATCAGGATTGCTGTCTTGACTGTTTTGATGAAATCTGTGCTGAATTGAAACAGCTTTATGCTTATGGGGTACGCAATATTTGGGAAGTTACTAATGTTGGCATGGGCCGTGATGTAGATACGATTTTAAAACTGGAAAAGGCATCAGGCATTCATTTTATGATCTCTACCGGCTGCTATAAGGATCCTTTTATTCCAGAGGCGATGAATCGGCTGACAGCAGAAGAGCTGGCTTATTTCATGATTAAAGAGATCATGGAAGGCATTGATGGAAGTACAGTTAAAGCAGATGCCATCGGTGAGATAGGAACAAGTAAAAATGAATGGACAGCGAATGAACACAAATTGTTTGAAGCGGCATTAATCGCCCATAAGGAAACACATAAACCCATTTATACCCATACTACATTGGCTACACTGGCAAAAGATCAGGCATTATATTTAGTTGATCATGGCGCAGATCCAAATAAGGTTGTAATTGGGCATGTTGATTTAAGCGGTGATCTTGATATGATCCGTTCCGTTATAGCATGCGGGGTTACAGTTGGCTTTGACACAATTGGCAAAAATAATTATCTCCCAGATGAAAAAAGAATTGAATTCCTGCTTGCGTTAGAAAAAGACGGCTTGCTGAATCAGGTGGTGCTGTCGGAGGATCTGACCCGCAAATCCCATCTGAAATATAAAGGCGGCATCGGTTATTGCTACTTGTTTGAAAGCTTTATTCCCAAGCTGCTTGAAGCTGGTTTATCTAAGGCTTCACTGGATCAGATGCTGATTCATAATCCGCAAAGGATTTTTGGAGAATGATGATGCCTGATGTTGAAGAGCGTCATGCGTTAGCTGAATTAAATCCTTATCATTCGGTGGAACAGTGTTTTGAAGTGCATCATAATGAACTCTTGGTGGGTATTAAAAATGTTGAACAAATCCCTGCTTCTTTATTAAAGCGTCTGCAGAGCAAGGATCGTTATGCGCTGCATACATTAGATGCTCATGCATTGGGCGGCCGAGCGGTTGATCTTCAATTGATTAATCCAATCAGCGGGCGGTGGATGAGCGGCAGTTCAAGCGGTACAGCCATCAATGTGCTAACTTATATTAATGATGTGGGAATTGGGACTGATGGCGGCGGTTCTGTGCTGGCTCCGGCTATGTCAGTGAATTTGTTTGGTTTTATTTCCCCCTTGATTGAGGCGGAAAGTATGAAGCGATATATGAAGCAATCAACGGATGGAATTTCATTTACCCCTTCTATCGGTTTCATGACCCGAGATTATGAGACCATGATCAAGGTTGTAAAGGATGCTTATCCATTGCCTGAGGCAGAAACGCAAAGCGATATTTTAATCAGCGATAGGGATTCGCAGAACTATCCATTTGCAGTTAGATCTTGTTCCTTTCCTGATCTTGGCGGCAGCCGCTTGGATTTGATTGATTTTTTGAATAGCGTGCTGCCAACATGCGATTGTTTGATTTCCTACGAAGGTCCTATTGATTTGGAGGGGTATGGCGATACGTTATTCGGTCATTTTGATAAACGGTCGCAGGCAATTCAAAAGGCAGCCTCAAAAGGGCTGATCCGGGTTGTCAATATGGTAAATGCTACAGCGCTGTGCGTACCTTCTTCGGCATTGGGCTGTGGGTTTGTATTAATATGTGAAAGTAAAGAAACAAAGATTGCGGGAATGCTGGCACTGGCAGGTCAGCTGGCGGGGGAACCAGATGTGATGGTACACCGCTATTTCCAAAATCTATCAATGTATTTTTCAAAAGGTTATCTCAGCGAGGAGGAAAGATGATGAAAACATATCCGCTGCACTCCATTTCTTTGGAGGAAGCTAAACAAAAGCAATTTGCTTTGGTTGATGAAATATGCCGTGAATTTGAAGGCGCAGAATTTTTGAATCTGGGTGATTTAGGTGTTGTTCAGCCAGGTAATAAGCCAACCTATGCGGGAAAAGCTGAACGGGTGCTGGCACGTTTTTTCCATGCGGAGAAAGCAATTCTGGTAACCGGTGCCGGTACTGGTGCGATTCGCTGGGGCTTAACCGCAATGCTGAAGCCAAACAGCCGTGTGCTGGTACATAAAGCACCGGTTTATCCAACTACGCTGACTTCTTTAAATGGTTTGAATGCGACCTTGATAGAGGCTGATTTTAATGATTTAGAGAATATTCGCAAAGTGATGCAGGAACAGGATGTCGATGGAGCCATTGTGCAGTACACAAGGCAGAAGCCTGACGACAGCTATGAAATGCAGGCGGTCATTGATACGATTAAAGCGTGCAAGGATATTCCAATTATCACTGATGATAATTACGCAGCGATGAAGGTCAGCAAAATCGGTGTTGAATTAGGGGCGGATTTAAGTGCTTTCTCAGCATTCAAACTGCTGGGCCCGGAAGGTGTCGGCATCCTGCTTGGCAAGGCTGAACTCATTGATGAGGTAGAACGCAATAATTATTCCGGCGGCAGTAAGGTACAGGGCTGGCAGGCGATGGAGCTGCTGAGAATGCTTGTCTATGCTCCGGTAGCTCTGGCGATTCAGGCAGGGGAAAATGAACGAATCGTACATGCATTGAATGATGGCAGAATCCCGGAAATCAAAGATGCCTTCTTGGCAAATGCCCAATCAAAGGTACTTTTGGTTGAATTTAGGGAAGATATTGCGGAAGCTGTACTAGAAGAAGCGCAAAAACTGGGTGCGGCGCCAAATCCGGTTGGTGCTGAATCTAAATATGAAGTGGTACCGATGTTTTATCGGGTATCGGGAACTTTCCTTAAAAACGATCCGACATTGAAAAAACGAATGATTCGTATCAATCCAATGCGCGGCGGCAGTGAGACTATTCTGCGGATTTTAAAGGAAAGTATAAGGAAGGTGAAAGAATGTTCTTAAGCTCTACGTTAAGAAGAAACCGTGAACTTATCGAGGCATCGTTTCAGCTTCATCAGCAGGGACTTATTTTGCCGGATACGTATGTGGTAGATCTTGATACATTAAAAAAGAATGCGAAACAGATGCTGGCGGCTGCAAATCAGCAGCATATCGCTTTGTACTTTATGCTGAAACAGCTGGGCCGTAATCCTTTGATTGCGAAGGCGCTTGTTGAATTAGGGTTTGAAGGAGCTGTGGTGGTAGACTTTAAAGAAGCCAAGGTGATGATGGATCATCAGATACCAATCGCCAATGTCGGTCATCTGGTTCAGGCACCGAAAGCGATGCTTAAAGCATTAGTAGCCTATGGCTGTCATTATTTCACTATATTTTCTGTGGAAAAGGCACATGAAATCAATAAATGTGCGAAAGCGCTTGGTATCAGGCAAAAGGTTTTGCTGAAAGTTGTCGGTCCAAGGGATATGATTTACAGCGGCCAGACAGCGGGCTTTCGCTTAGATGTTTTGCCGGCGGTTATTGAGGAATTAAAAAAACTTGAAGCGATTGAAATTGCCGGTGTGACTTCGTTCCCATGCTTTCTTTATGATGAAGAAAAGGATACGATTGCACCGACACCGAATATGGAATCATTGCTGAAGGCACAGGAAATGCTGGCAGAACATGGCATCGAGATTGAAAATGTGAATGCGCCGTCAGCGACTTGTACCTTTACCTTGAATGAAATGAAGGGCTATCCGGTAAACAGCGGTGAACCAGGGCATGGCTTGAGTGGAACAACGCCGCTTCATGCGCATAAGGAGTGTGTGGAGATTCCCTGCGTGACTTATGTCAGTGAGATATCGCATAATTTTGATGAGCGTTCCTATTGTTATGGCGGTGGTTTTTATCGCCGTTCTCATGTTGCGAATGCTTTGGTTGGTCAGTCCGCGGATCATGCAAGGCTGTACCATGTAGAACCGCCGAGTCTGGAAAGTATTGATTATTATTTTGAATTGGATCAGCCTTGTACGGTGAGTGATACAGTGGTGATGGCTTTCCGTTTTCAGATTTTTGTGACGCGCAGCAATGTAGCGGTTGTTGAAGGCATCCATACAGGCGAGATGAAGCTGCTTGGAATTTACAACAGCTTGGGAGATGAAATAAAATGAATCAGCGATTTGTAGTCATTGTACTGGATGGTTTTGGCATCGGCGCGATGAGTGATGCGGCAACGGCGCGGCCCGGCGATGAAAGCAGCTCTACATTAGGCAGTATTTTGAATGATTATCCGGATTTAAAGCTGCCGGCATTGGAACGGCTGGGATTGATGAATGCGTTTGGCAAGACAAGCAAAAATATGCATTTCAGCAAGGAAGCTAATTTTGGGAAATGTGAGTTGATGCATTTTGGCGCTGATACGTTTATGGGACATCAGGAAATTATGGGCACTTTGCCAAAGGTTCCAAAGGTACAGCCTTTTCAGGATAAGGTGGATGAGGTTGCTGAGCATTTGCTTTCCTTGGGTCATAAGGTTGATGTTATCAGCCGCGGCAAGCTGCGTTATCTGTTAGTGGATGATGCGTGTACGGTGGCGGATAATATTGATGCAGATTTTGGCATGGCGTATAATTGTACGGCGCCGCTGGATGTCATGCCGTTTGAAAAAGAGCTGGAGCTGGCCCGGCAGGTCAGAGAGGTAGTAACGGTCAACCGGGTGATTCCTTTTGGCGGTACAGGTAATACGATTAAGGATATTCTGGCTGCCGAGGAGACGCGTGAGGATCGTTTTATCGGGATTCATGCCGTGAAGTCAAAGTCATATGAACAAGGTTATATGTGCCGCCATCTTGGTTATGGTGTGGATAAGAGCGTTCAGGCACCGACGATTTTGAGTGAGGCAGGGATTGAAGTAACGCTGCTTGGTAAGGTGGCAGATATTGTCGCAAATGATGATGGCAAGTCGATTTCCTGTGTGGATACCGGTGAAGTGCTGGATCTGACGCTGGATGCCGTGAAGTCTATGAAGCATGGTTTTATTTGTACCAATGTGCAGGAGACCGATCTTGCCGGTCACAGTCAGGATGCTAAGTGGTATATGGAATTGCTGAAGCTGGCGGATGCGAAGATTGCTCAAATCATTGAACTGCTGAATGATGAGGATGTGCTGGTCGTGATGGCAGATCATGGCAACGATCCGGATATCGGTCATAATAAGCATACGCGTGAAAATGTGCCGCTGTTGGTATGGCATGGGCAGGTGCATGGCGTTGAGTTAGGCTTGCGGAAGTCATTGTCGGATGTGGGTGCGAGCGTCTGCGATTTCTTTGGAGTGGCGGCGCCGCAGAATGGCAGCTCGTTTATGGGATTGCTGAAGCAGAAATAATAGGTTCGAAAAATTGGGGCTTTTTTGTGGAGGAATGTATTATGCATTTCTCTTTTTCTTTGTAAGTGGAGCTGAGTTTTTGATAGATCTATGATGACATTACATGTAAGGGATAATAAATCCACAAGTGATTATTGATGCTTGTAAGCTAAACAATTCACAAAACTGTCTTGACATTGAAGCAACTTCAGGTATACTAATAGTAGACCGTTCGTCTAGTAAAATGCAAACGGGATAGGAGGAACTATGAAAAAGGCTAA
This sequence comes from Dielma fastidiosa, assembly GCF_003475485.1. Lineage (NCBI taxonomy): Bacteria > Bacillati > Bacillota > Erysipelotrichia > Erysipelotrichales > Erysipelotrichaceae > Dielma > Dielma fastidiosa. The sequence continues at coordinate 318,254 of NZ_QRQL01000003.1, forward strand.
ATTATTGAGTTTATGCTTAGCTGGAGCAATGTTGTTCTCCGGTTGTGCGCCTAAGAGCGATGCACCTGTCGATGACAAAACAGGGATGACAGCTGGAACATATGAAGCAACAGCAAAAGGGTTTGGCGGTGATTTAAAGATCTCGGTGACTGTGGATGCTGATAAGATCACGGCTATTGATGTATTAGAGAATTCAGAAACTGAAGCAATTGGCGGTGCGGCACTGCCAACTTTGGTACAGGAAGTGCTGGATAGTCAAAGTATTGCGATTGATACGGTTAGCGGTGCTACAGTAACAAGCAATGGCTTTATTGAAGCATTAAAGGATGCACTGACTCAGGCTGGTGCTGATCTGGATAAGATGAGCCAGGCTGTAACTGGCAATACTGAGAAGGAAACAGTTGAATTAACAACGGATATCTTGGTAATTGGTGCCGGTGGTGCTGGTTTGACAGCTTCATTATCAGCCCTTCAGGAAGGTAATAAAGTTGTATTATTAGAAAAGATGTCTTTTGCCGGTGGTGCGTCATCAATGGCTGGCGCTGGAACGACGGCGACAGGCAGTAAATGGCAGATTGAATCAGGTTATGAAGACAGTCCTGAAATGCTGAAGGCGGATATGCTGGCTAATGGACATAATTATAATGATGAAGCTACCTTGGATATTTTCGTAAATACAGTAGGTGCTGCTTTTGACTGGTTGGTTGATCCGGAAGGCGCTAATGTTGAATACGATAATTCTGAACCGGGACGTACTTACTCAGGTGTTGGACGCGGTGCTGGTGTTGTTAAGACATTGCTTCAGCGTGTAGAGGATGCCGGCGGTGAAGTTTATTTGAATACTGCAGGTTCTGAATTGATTATTGAAAATGGCAAGGTTGTGGGTGCTAAAGCTGAAAGCAAGGATAAGATTTATACAATTAATGCGAAGGCTGTTATTTTAGCGACTGGCGGCTTTGGTGCTAATGACGAGTTAGTTCCGGCTGAATATCAGGAATTTGTTTATGCCGGTGCAGCTGGTGCGACAGGTGATGCAATTGAAATGACTAAAGCTGTTGATGCTGATTTGATCAATATGGAATTTGTGAATGTACAGCCTAACAGTATTGTGATGCCTAGCGGATTAGGTCAATACTGCAATCCAGGTGTCGGCGGTGCTTATGCGACAAGCGGTGCATTCTTAGTAAATGAAAACGGTGTTCGTTTTGCGAATGAACAAGGTAAGGCTTATGATCTGATTCAGGCTATGAAACAGAATAAGACTAATTATTTAATTCTTGATCAGGCTTCTTTTGATGCCTTCAATAAGGGAATGATCGGCAGTGCAATTTATACTGAAGAGAATGTTAAGGAATGGCTTGAAAATAATGGTTCATCAAATCCAGTGATGGTCAAGGGTGAAACGCTTGAAGATCTTGCGAAGACATTGAATCTGCCTGAAGGTTCATTAACTGCTGCGGCAGAGAAGTATAATGCTGATGTGGCTGCAGGTACTGATGAATTCGGCAGAAAGCTAACGGTTGAAATCAGCAATGATGGTCCTTATTATGCAGTGCAGATGTGGCTGCGTTATTATGCAACATTAGGCGGCTTGCATATTAATGATCAGATGCAGGTTCTGAATACGAAGCAGGAGGCTGTTGATGGATTGTTTGCTGCCGGTGAGGTTGTCGGCGGTCTTGAAGGCGATATCTATTATGGCGGTTCATTGTTCGGTTGGGCTATGACTAGCGGTAGAAATGCTGGTGTGTCTGCTTCTTCAATGATTAAATAATGCTTGTGAATGTAAAAAAGCAGAAGAAATAAGCGAAAATTTTATAAATAAGGGGTTGATATTAGAAGTCAGCCCCTTTATTATATATTTAATTGTAAGGGTGGTGGCAGTATGAATCACAGTGCGGAAAAGCGGGAGATGATTCTTGAAAAGGCGTCTACATTATTCTCGCAGAAGGGTTATTTTGGTGTTGGTATCAATGAGATCGTAAGTGCATGTGATATTCCCAAAGGATCTTTTTATCATTATTTTCCTGGCGGTAAGAATCAGCTGGCGGTGGCTGTTGTTCATGACGCTTATGATAAGATGGAGATGGGGATTCGCAAGAATATATTTTCAGTCTCTGATAATGCGGTGGAGGTTTTTTGCTGGATGGCGGAATGTCTTGCCAGAGATATTGAAAATGGCAGGGAAGGTCTGAAGTCGCTGATTATCACGTTTATGGGGATTGAGGCTACTTATATCAGTGAGGAGCTGGATGCGGCTTCAAAGGAAGTGTATCGAAAGTGGGAGGTTTTGTATCGTGAGAAACTGATGGCGTGCGGTTATGATGAGATGCATGCGGATCAGTATTCGAAGATGTTGCTGACGCTGATTCATGGAAATTTGATTTCCTGCTGGATCAGTAAGGATTCTACGAATTTGAGGAATATTAAAAATCTGCTGCCGAACTTGCTGCCTGATGAAAATTAGGCGGCTTTTTTATGTTATAATGGTGATAATTAATGATGAGAGTGAGTGTTGATGATGAAGAAAAATGATCGTGTTACAGGGACGTGCCTGAATTATACTTTTGAAGGTCTCGGAGTTGTGAAGGTGGATGGTTTTCCGCTTTTTGTGAAGGATATGCTGGTTGGTGAATGCGGAGAGATTGTGGTTACGCAGGTGAGGAAGAATTTTGGCTACGGCAGGCTGATGAAGCTGATTAGTGCGAGTCCTGAGCGGGCAGCACCGCCTTGTAAGATTTTTAAGCAGTGCGGCGGTTGTCAGCTGCAGCATTTTTCGTTGGTGGAGCTGCAGCGATTTAAGACGCAGCGGGTGAAGGATGCGCTTGAGCGGATCGGCGGTTTGGATTGTCATGTTGAGGATGCGCTGATGATGGAGGATGGCTGGTATTACCGCAACAAGGGGCAGGTGCCGGTTGGTGTGGATAAGGCTGGGAAGACGGTGTGTGGGTTTTATCGGATCAACAGCAATGATATTATCGATATGGATGTGTGTTTGATTCAGCATGAGCTGATTAATAAGACGGTGCAGTGCATGAAGCGGCTTATTGGGGAGTTTGGCAACGCGGAGGTGTTTCGGCATTTGTTGGTGAAGGTGGGGTTCAGTACCCGCGAGGTAATGGTGGTTTTTATTGTTAGGGAGAAAAGGGTTGCTGAGCTGAAGAAGATGGCAAACGTGCTGGTGGCTGAGGTACCAGAGGTTAAGAGTGTCATTTTGAATTTGAATCAGCGTGCGGATAATGTGATTTTGGGGGATGAGGAGGAGCTGCTTTATGGGCGGCCGACGATTGTAGATGAGTTGGATGGGCTGCGTTTTGAGATTTCTTCGAAGTCGTTTTATCAGGTGAATCCGGTGCAGACGGTAAAGCTGTATAATCAGGCGGTGGCGTTTGCGGGATTATCGAAGGATGATCGTGTGGTTGATCTGTATTGCGGAATTGGGACTATTACGCAGTTTATGGCAAGGCAGGCAGCGCATGTGCAGGGGGTTGAGGTTGTGGCTGCGGCGATTGAGGATGCGAAACGGAATGCGGCGCGGAATGGGATTGTGAATGTGGATTTTGTGTGCGCGGATGCTGGAGAGTATGCGGCGCGGATTGCGGATAGCGGGGAAAGGGTGGATGTGGTTTGTGTGGATCCACCGCGTAAGGGCTGTGATGAGCGGACGCTGGAGGCGATGCTGACGATGGCGCCGAGGCGGATTGTGTATGTGTCGTGTGATCCGTCGACGCTGGCGAGGGATTTGAAGTATTTGGGGGAGCGAGGATATGGGGTGGAGCGGTTGCAGCCGGTGGATATGTTTCCGTGGACGTATCATGTGGAGACCGTTGTACTTTTAAGAAGAGAAAAATGAATGGTTATGCCTGCATATAATTATGCTCATTATGAAATAAAATCATTGAAAACAAATTAATTACAGTGATTGATAATTGCTGAAAATTACAGATAATGCAAATTAAACATTTCTGAGTTAAAGAGAATAGAATTAGATTTACAATTAGATATAGAAGACGTTAAGCTAAAAGGAGGGTGTTGTAATGAAGGACATTGACAAATATCGAGGTTGCTTAATTGGCGGTGCTGCTGGTGATGCTTTAGGCTATCCCGTGGAGTTTATGAAAGACTCTGATATCTTTTCAAAATACGGGAATAATGGCATTACTGAATATTCGCTTGAGAATGGTGTTGCTGAAATTTCTGATGATACCCAGATGACCTTATTTACCGCTACAGGTCTTTTATATGGTCATACAAGAGGAATGACTCGAGGCATAATGGGGAGTTATCCTAACTATGTATTTGAAAGCTATAAAGATTGGTATAGAACCCAAATTGAGCGTTATCCTTTGCCAAAGGAACAACACACTTCTTGGTTAGTAGATATTCCTGAATTATTTGTATGCAGAGATCCTGGCTATACATGTATTTCTACAATTTCAAATGGCATAAACGGGACAATAAATAGACCGCTCAATAAAAGCAAAGGTTGTGGCGGTGTGATGCGGGTCGCTCCTGTTGGTCTATATTTTAGTGAAAAATGGAGTAGCGAAAAGGTTGATATGATTGGAGCTGAAGTTGCAGCTTTAACACATGGACATCCGCTGGGCTACATTCCTGCAGCAGGATTGGTTCACATTATTAATCTTGTTGCTCATAATGATGATATATCACTTATAGATGCGGTTAAAGATATGAAAAGAGTTATTGCTCAACTATTTTCTGATAAAATGTTTTTACAAGATTTCCTTGATTTAGTGGATAAAGCTATCGAATTATCTCAAAAAAGTGATATTAATGACTTGGATGCCATCAAGCAAATAGGTGAAGGTTGGGTAGCTGAGGAAACTTTAGCGATTGCTATTTATTGTTCATTAAAATATAGTGATGACTTTGATAAAGCACTTATTGCCTCTGTGAATCATAGCGGTGATAGTGATTCAACCGGAGCAGTCACTGGAAACATATTAGGAGCCTATTTAGGGCTAAAAGCCATTCCACAGAAATATTTAGACAATCTTGAATTAAAAGATATTATCATTGAGCTGGCAGATGATTTGTATAATGATTGTAAAATTTCAGAATTCTCGCATTATCATGATGAAATTTGGGAACAAAAATATATCTACAGCCAATATCCTTCAAAATAGGACAAAATATAATTAGTAATTGGTAAATAATACTTGTGAGGTAAACTCTAAATAAAACTTATCTTTATTAATTAATTTGTTTAAATAATATGCAAATTTAAATTATGATTTTAAATATACATAAAATGGTAAAATGCTACTTACAAATAAACAATATTCAAAAGTAAGAACAAATGACCTAGCCATCAGTTCCACTCTCGATTTAAAGGCTTTTTTACCTAACTTATCGTTTAAATGTGTTCTACCAACTTATAACGATATGAGATCTTAATATCAGCTTAATAATTTTTTCCAAAAATCAATATAAATTTTTCAGTCCCTTTCCCCCACGCCTCCAATATGCTATGATGTACTCATATCAGGAGGCTTTTTTTCATGAACAAACCAAACATCTTATTTATCACAACCGACCAGCAGCGCTACGACACCATCCACGCTCACGGTTATGAATTTATGCATACGCCAAACCTCGACCGCCTGGCACACGAAGGCTGCAGCTACACGCACGCCTTTTCACCAAACCCCGTCTGCATCCCAGCTCGTCACAACATCCTCTGCGGCCTGCCATGCAAAGAACACACCTTTGACGACAACTATTTCGATGACTCCCATCAAATCCCTTATGACCTGCCTACCTTCGCGCAGATTTTAAGCGACGCCGGCTATGACACCATCGCTGTCGGTAAAATGCACTTTCAGCCTTATCGCCGACACAATGGCTTCCACCGCCTGCTCTTAATGGATGAAATACCAAGATTCAGAGAAGATGATGAATACGCACTCTATCTAAAAGAAAAATATCCGCACCTGCAAAGCCTGCACGGTGTCCGTCACGCGCTGTACATGCAGCCTCAGCAATCCTTAGTCAAAGAAGAAGATCACGGCTCAAGCTGGGTAGCCAAAGAAACCATCAACTACCTCAAAAACAAGAGCAAGGATAAACCCTTCATGCTATGGGCTGGCTTCATCGCACCACATCCGCCGTTTGACGTACCGGCATCTTATGCTGAAATGTACAAAGGTAAAGCAATCCCTAAGCCTTCCATCACCAAAACCACACTTTCAACACTTGCAGAAGAAAACAAAAATATCGCCGATTATCCTGACATGGAAACGCTCATGCGTGCAAGGGAGCTGTACTATGCTTCCATCAGTTTTGTTGATAAAAACATTGGCCTGATTCTCGACCAGCTGGAAGCCATGGGTGAACTTGACAATACATTGATCCTCTTCACCAGCGATCATGGCGAAATGCTGGGCGATCTGGGTACATATCAAAAATTCCTGCCTTATGACCCTTCCTGCCGCGTACCAATGATTCTTCGCTATCCAGGAAAAGTTATACCCAACACCTTCTGCGATGACTTTGTGGATCTCAACGACATCCTGCCAACCTTCCTTGATGCCGCCAACGTCCCTTATCCATCAAATAAAGAACTGCCGGGTGCCTCATTGCTTAAAAACGAGAAAGACCGCAGCATGCAATACGTCGAACATCAGCATGGAGCCCGCCGCTGGGTTAGCCTGCGCAAAGGCAGCTTCAAATACAATTACTACTATGGCGGCCCGCGTGAGGAATTATTCGACTTACAAAATGACCCTCAGGAAACAGAGAACCTATTGGAAACAAAGCCTGAAGCATATAATGCCAAACGTCTTGAACTGCGGCGTGACTTGATTGCCCATGAGAAAAAATGGGGACTTGAAGGCTGCATCGTCAATGATGATTTTGTGTCTTATCCAGACTTCACACTGAACTTCTATCGTGAATGCAATCCGCCTTTCTTTCCATCCCATCTGGCTCATGAAGAAGAATGCCAACAGCTATGGCCCTTGGAAAAAGAATTGCTGGCAGCAATCAAGGACGAACCAGTTGTAGATCTAAACAAGCTTGATCTGGACTACTTTGCCACACGCCATGTTTTAAATAAAGAAGAATTGCTGAAACATGCCAATGACAATCAGCCTGTCAAAAAATAAATATGTTTTAACACAAAAATCTTTGGAGCAATCTGAAGATTTTTTATTTCAGCGCTTTTCATGCCTTCCATTTATTAACAGGTAAAGATTAGTTGCATGACTTTGTGCAATTATTAACTTTTTTTATCCCCCTATTTCCATGATAATGAAATTAAGAAAAAGGTTGATACACCATCAACATTAAGGAGGGATCACATGTTTAAGCAATTTGTCTATGATATTGGTACGAAAGTATATTTCGGCCCTGTTGATAAGTCCTCGCTGGGACAGGAAATCACACGCTATGGTCATAAACTCTTCTTCATTTATCAAGGAGACTTTATCAAACAGCTGGGCATCTATGATTTAGTCATCAGCACTGGTAAAGAATACGGCTTTGAAATTGTTGAATTCACCAAGATTCAGCCCAACCCGCGTCATAGCGATGTCCAGGAAGGCATCGACCTTTGCCGTCAAGAACAATGTGATTTAATTCTTGTTGCCGGCGGCGGTTCCGCTATTGACAGTGCCAAGGCAATCGCTTCAGGTGTGCTGATCGACGCCCCCATCTGGGATGTCGTATTAGGTAAATATCCAGTGGAAAACAGTCTGCCATTACTCACAATTTCCACGGTATCTGCCACAGGCTCTGAAATGAACTTCGGTGCTATCATCTCCAATCTTGAAACTAAAGATAAACTGGGCCTGCGCAAACCCAGCCAACGGCCTAAGGCTACCTTTTTGAATCCTGAATATACTTATTCCGTTCCGCAATTTCAAACGGCCTGCGGCTCCGTTGACATTCTTTGTCATACACTTGAAACTTACTTTTCCAGTGATAACTGCATGTTCATGCTTGACACCTTTATGGAAGGCTTAGTCCGTACCGTGATTCAATATGCGCCAATAGCCTATGCACAGCCTGATAATTATGAAGCAAGAGCCAATCTGATGTGGGCCGCTCCATGGGCAATCAACGACTTTTTACGCTATGACAAAGAAAATAACTGGACGATGCACCCCATTGAACATGAAATTTCAGCCTACTATGACATCACTCATGGTTTAGGACTTGCAATTATTATGCCGCGTTATCTTCGTCACATCATTGATGAGAAAAGCCTAAAACGCTTTAGAAATCTCGGCATCAATGCCTTCGGCCTAAGCTGTGAAAATGACGATATCACCTTGGCTGAGAAAACCATTGAAGCGATTGAAGCCTTCTGCTATGAACAGCTGCAACTTGAATCACATTTATCGGCATTAGGCATCGACAACCGATACTTTGATGAAATGGCTGCCAAGCTTGCCTCAGACCACGGTTATTTTACGAGTGGCTATCGCAAATTATCTAAACAAGACATTGTTCAAATACTCAACGAATGTCTGTAGACCAAAAGGAGGGATACTATGAATGAATTTCACATCTATCATAAACAGCTGACTTTTGAAACACAGGGGAATAAGGCCACCTATTTTGAAATACGTCAAGACTGCCGCGACTTTGTCAATGAAACAGGAATCCAAAATGGCATCCTTGTCGTACAGTCACCGCATACCACTTGCGCTGTCTTCTTTGAAGAAATGGTCCATGACTTTGATGCACTCGGTGATGAATATCTGCAGGCTGACTTAAATAAAGGTCTCAATAAACTGTTTCCAAAACAGCTTGCTTACGATGACGATTATAAATATCCAGGCCCGCTCCATCGTCAATTCTCCAAAGACAATGGCGGCGCCATGGCCACACGTCCGGCCAGCCTATTAAATGGCGATGCCCACTGCAAAGCTACATTATTAGGTTCAGATAAAACCTTCATTATCAAAAATGGTGAAATCCTGACCGGCACCTATGGCTATATCTACTTTGTTGACTATGACGGCAACCGCTCCCGCAAAAGAAACTGCCATCTTTGCGCCATGGGTATCTAAAAAGCATCATACAAAAACAATTTAGAAAACAGAATATGATTCAGCAAGAATATCGTTGCCTTGCCCAGCCAGTCAAGGAATTATAACATTTAAAACAGTATATTCAGAATTCAGTCAACGCACAATATTCATGTCATCTTTTTAAAATAAGCAGCCGCTTAACCGATCTCATAAGAAAGGCTCAGCCGCTCATCAAAGGGGAAGTAATTTCATAATTAGGATCAACGATATGCTGAACCAACTTAAAACCCTATTTAGTGCTTATTATAAGTTAGATTGTCACCGTGTGATTGGAGGAACCATTATGTCTGTTTTCACATCAAGAGAAAAAAAGTTAATCAAATATCTGTCGCAAAGGGATGCCTGGGTTTCATCCAATGAAATTGTATCCTTTTTCGGCATATCATTAAGAACACTGCGCAGCGATGTCAAAAACATCAATACATCAGGCAGCTATATTCTTTCGTCGAATCAAGGGTATCGGATTATTAAAAAGACGAAAGAAATTGAAGAACTGCTTCAGGATAGAGATCAGCCAGAAAACCTTGATGAAAATAATCGTGAATTAATCATCCTCAAGGAATTATTAATCAGTAAACAGCCTCTCGATTACTTTGATTTAGCCAACTCCTTATTTATCAGTGAACAGACACTGCTGACCTCAATCACCGCATTAAAGAAAATCATTGCACCCTATGAAGTTACTATTATCCGCCGTAAGACAACACTTGCGCTGAAAGGGACTGAGAAAAACATCCGCCGTCTGTTCTGTGACATGGTTTATAAAGAAGCTGAAAACAGCATTTTAAATACCGCCATTCTCAATGCTTTCTTCGTGGATATTGATGTCTTTGAAATAAAAAATACCATTTTTAAAATCATCAGTGAACAGCAGTTTGAAATCAATGACTTTGCCTTAAACAACATCGTCCTGCATGTATGCATCATCATTGACCGTAATAAGTATGAGCTTCAGCCAGAACTTTTTGAAATGAATCCAGCGCTGCTTGACGCTGACTCACCTTCTCAATGTGCTGCTCAAATCTTAGCGCGGATAACGGATAAATATGATTTTAAGGCTAGCAGAAATGATTTTGACAGCATCTATGCGTTTCTGCTGATAAGTATGAAAAAAATAGGTGTAAAGGAAAACTATGCACGGCTGAATGAATTTGTGGAACCATCAATTATTAGCTTTGTTAAGAAATTAATCGTGGAAATTTACAATGAATACTATATCAACCTAGACAATGATGAATTCATTTCCAATTTCGCATTACATTTAAATAACATCATTAACCGTAAAATGTCACTGCGCAATCCATTATTGACCAGCATTAAAGATTCTTATCCGACAATTTATGAAATATCGGTATTTATAGCCAAGCGAATTCAGGATCAATATGCCGGCATCGATATGAATGATCATCAGATTTCCTATATTGCCCTGCATGTCGGCGCTCAAATTGAAAAGCAGACACTGACAAAAATCAAGACGGTAGTCATCAATCCGGAATATCTGAAATTAAATGCCCTGATTTACTCGAAATTGGAAACAAATTTTCTGAATGATCTAAGTATCACAATGGTTTCTGATGAAAGTGAACTAGCGAAAATCGGCAGTAAAAACATCGATTTAATTTTGACTACAATGCCGCTGAAAGGCTATTACACTTGTGAGATTGTTGATGTCACCGTCTTTATTTCACAAAAGGATATCGAAAATATTTTTGCGGCTATCAGTGATATCAAGAAGAAACGCATGATGGAGAATGATTCACTGCTGCAATATTTTGATGGTACTTTCTGTTACTTTGAACATGCAAAGAATTATGAAGAAGTAATAAAGCAGCTATGTGCGGCACATAAAGAGCTGGATGATGATTTTTTGAAGCGTGTCATGATCAGAGAGGAAATATCACCCTCAGAATATCTGAACATCGCGGTGCTGCATCCCATTCAGTGTGATGAAAAGAGTACGTTCATAACGGTTGGTATATTTAAAAAACCTTTCCGCTGGCGGTAGAATGATATTAATATCATTTTCCTGCTTTCAGTATCACAGAAGGATAAGAATAATTTTTTAAAGATTTTAAAACAATTAATTGAGATGTTTTCATCATCAAGATGGATGGCGCATCACAGCTATATCAACACATATGATAAATTTGTTCGTTTTATTAAAGAGTATAAGTAATAAATACAGCTGTGTATATGATTACACTTAATAAGCTGAAAGGAAGGCTTATAATCGTTGAAAGTTAGGAGAATGAGAATGGTACATATCAGTGAATTAATTGAAAATGGCAAGGTTTACTTTTGTGATTTCACAAGCAGAGATGATTTATATGCGTATTTGGCAGATGATTTATATGCGCAAAATTATGTGCAGGATCCTTGAAAGAGCGGGAAGCAAAATTTCCAACGGGAATTATCGCCACCTGTTACAACATCGCTCTGCCGCATGTCGATGCTGTGCATGTGAAGAAAAACGCTTTAATCATCGCTGTATTAAACCATCCGATCAATTATGTGCGGATGGATAAGCTTGATGAGCAGATCCATGTAAAGATTGTATTTATGCTGCTGATCAAAGATATATCGGTACATACTCAAGCCATTTCCAGTTTGGCAAAGCTCTGGTTCAATCAGACATTCATGAATGCTGTCTTGTCTGTGAAAAGTAAGGAGGAATTAGTGGCTTTGGTTAAGCAGGCTGAAGCTGAGTAGTTTTATCCGGCAGTTTATTTTTAGGTTTTTATGATTGAAAAATAAAAAAAAGAAAGGAGGCAGCGTAGATGAAGACTGTAATTATAGCATGTGGAAGTGGCATTGCTACTTCGACGATGATTTCCATGCGGATCGATGAATTGTTAGATGATCATAATATTTCTCATGAAATTATTCAATGCAGCATTAATGAGATTGAAAGCTATGAAGACCGCGGTGATGTTATTGTCAGTTCCACTCAGTTACAAAATGAATATTCAATTCCGTCGGTCATGGGTATTGGGTTTATTTCCGGCATAGGGGCAGAAGAAGCGGCAAGTAAACTGTTAGAAATCTTAGATAAATAAAAGGAGGTAGGATTCTATGGAATTTCTAAGTACATTTTTCAGTACGATTTCTGGCTTAGGCAAATATTTGATGGTTCCATTAATGGTTGCATTGATCGGTATTGCCTTCAAGTGTAATGTTAATAAAGCAGTTAAGGGTGGTATAACCGTTGGTATTGGTTTATTTGGCTTGGATTTAGCCTTGTCCATTGTTTCTAATTATCTGGGGCCGGTAGCAACTGGACTGGTCGGTAAAGCTAATTTGAATCTTGATGTCATCGATGTAGGCTGGACCGCTTTATCGGGGATTGCCTATGGCACAGAAATCGGTGCTTTCATCATTCCGCTTATGCTGGCGTTTAATTTAATCATGTTAGCTGTCGGCGCAACGAAAACAATGGATATCGATATCTGGAATTTCTGGCATTATGCGTTAACTGGTTCATTGATTTATGTCATTACGAATAATTTATTCTTTGGTTTACTGGCAGCGCTGGCGCACGCGGCTGTTATCTTCTTAATTGCGGATCGAACAGCAAAACGCGTTCAGGAGGTTATCGGTATTCCGGGGATTTCAATTCCGCATGGCGGCTGTCTTGGTCAGTGGATTGTCGGTTTTATTCTTGAGCCTTTATATAATTTACTCGGCAAAGGGAAAACGGGTGAAGAGAAAACAATCAGTCAGACAAATGCTAAGAAGCTGCAGGATAATCCGGTATTAAAGGTCATTAAAGATCCAATTTATCTGGGATTTATCTTAGGTACCGTGATTGCGTTTATCGGCGGTCAGGATGCGAAAACATCTTTTACAACAGGTATGGCAATGGCTGCTTTATTATATTTAACCCCGCGAATGGTGAAGATTTTAATGGAAGGCTTAGTACCGATTTCTCAGGCATGCAGTAAGATTATGGCTGAGAAGAATAAGAGCGGTGAATTATATATTGGTATGGATAATGCTGTTGGTTTAGGACATACAACCGTAATGCTGATTTCAGTAATTGCGATTCCGGTCTGTGTCGCGTTATGTGCGATCGTGCCAGGCAATCGAATCATTCCAATCGCTTCCTTGGCGGCCTGCGGTTACAATTGTTCCATGCTGAATGTTGTGCATCGCGGCAAGGTTGGCAGAACCTTGTTATCCTGTACGATATTTTTAGCCTTAACCTTAGTGATCGCTTCCTTCATGGCACCGAAAATCACGGAGGTTGCCTTATCCAGCGGTTATACGTGGAGTCAGAGTGAGTATACGCTGATTTCAGCTATATCAGGTACCTTATGGTCAACTTTCCCGCTGTTTCTGCTGTTTAATATCAATTCTACGATAGGGGCAGTCTGCTGTTTAGCAATTATCATCGCTTGTGTTGTTTTACAAAAAATCTATTTCAAGAAGAAAATGCAGTCAGCAGCTGAGCTTGCCAAGGCTGAAAAACAGGATGATTAGGAAAGAAGGGTAAGATATGCTCGTAAATACAAAAGCCATGCTGATGGCGGCTAATGACAGTAATTATGCAATCCCTTCACCGGATTATTGCAACATGAATATGGCAAGAGCGTATGTTGAAGCCGCGCAATCTGTCGGCAGACCGGTAATTTTAGCATATAGTGAAGCGATGCAGTCAGTACTCTCTTTGGAGGATGCGTATTTTATCGGCCGCTATTATGCTGAAAAAGCCAATGTAGAAGTAGCTTTGCATATTGATCATGGCAAATCTATTAAATTTGTGAAGCAAGCAATCGATTTGGGATTTACGTCTGTTATGATTGATGCCTCTGCCGATACGCTTGCTGAGAATATCAGAAAAACCAAGATTATCGTTGATTATGCACATCCGCGTAATGTGAGTGTAGAAGCAGAAATCGGCCATGTGGGAGCGGGAATCAATTATGAAGAAGAAAAAGGGGATGCTTCTGTCTATACTGAAGCGGCTGATCTGGTGGAGTTTGTGAATGCGACCGGCATTGATTCAGTTGCTGTTTCCGTCGGCACCGCTCATGGCTTCTATAAGGGAACACCCAAGATTAATTTTGACCGCTTAGCTGAGCTGAAAGCCGCGGTATCGATTCCATTAGTGCTGCATGGCGGCTCTTCGACCGGTGATGAAAACTTACGGCGATGCGCTGAATCAGGCATCAGCAAGATTAATATTTTCACGGATTTCTGCACAGCCGGCGCGCAGGCAATCAATGAGGAGCATGCAAATAATTATAAGCAGATGATGAGTACCGCCGATAAGGCAATCAAGGCTGTTCTTGAACATTATTATCACGTCTTTAACTGTGATTAGGAGGTTGTGAAATGAAACATAAAAAACAGATTAAAACACCTACTTTGGGAGTAAATGCGAAAGCTTATATGTGGGGAGAGGAATTGCTGACAATTGCGAAATATTGCGAAAAGATTGCGGTTGATAATGATGTAACAGTGACATTGAATGTACCTATCGTTGATATCTACTGCATTGCGCAGGCGGCCCCCCATGTAATCATCAATGCTCAGTTCATGGACCCAATTGAACCTGGCGGTACGATGGGCGGCGTGCTTGCTGAGGCGTTGGCACAGGCTGGCGCTGATGGTGTGATTCTCAATCATGCATCCGCCAAACCGATAACCTTAAGTCAATTAATCAAATCCATCGAGCTGGCTAAAAAAGCAGGATTGTATACCTTTGTGTGTGCTGATTCGGTTGAGGAGGCATTGATTATCGCATCACTGCATCCAACCGGCATTATCTGCGAACAATCAAAACTGATCGGCACCGGTATAGTGGCCTCTGAAGATTATCTATTAGCGACAACGAAAGCCATTAAGGACTATGATGCCAATATCATGGTCTTACAGGGAGCCGGCATTAAAAATGGCGAGGATATTTATCATAATATCAAATATGGCTCGGAATCAGGCGGCGGCGCTTCAGGTATTTTCTGCAGCGATGATCCGCTGGCAAAAATTGATGATTTTTTAACCGGCATTCTTAAAGCCAGAAAAGATTTTGGCTCAAGAATCGTACAGGATGATGAAGCATGATAAAAATAAATTATATTGAGCTTGAAACCCGTTATCCTAAAATATATTTCTTTAATATTACCGATGAAATAAAAGCGCGGATTGCTGAATCAGGGATTTCTAATGGCACTGTTACAGTTCAGTCGCTGCATACGACGTGCGCGGTATTCTTTGAAGAATATGTGCATGATGAAGATCCGAATGGCACCGATTATCTGCAGCTGGATCTGAACCGCTGTTTAAGAAAAATATTTCCCGATGAGGTTGCATTTAATGACAACTATTATTATCCGGGACCTAAGCATATGAATCGCGAAGGCCGTCCGCACTTTGATTTTCAAGGCATAAGTCTAAATGGGCCTGCGCATTTAAAATCTACAATGATTGGTGCAAGTCAAACCTTTGTAATCGATCAAGGTGTTTTGCAAAGCGGCCCCTTTGGTTCCATCTGGTTTGTTGATTTTGATACGACACGGCCAAGAAAAAGGAAATGTGTTCTCTGTATTAACGGTGAATGAAAACTAAGTAGAATCACTTTGAGAAAAGTCTTTGACATCAGTCAGAGATTTTTTCTTTTAACCCAGAGCATTAAAGTTGCGTGATGTCGACAGCCATGGTATCCTGTATACAGTTAGTTAAGACTAACTAATGAATAATAGCATAAAGTCGAAGCATGCTAATAAGGGTGCTTTGATTCATGAGGTTTATGCTTCATATTCATAGACTATACGACAATGGAGGATATAAAATATGTCATTAATCGGTAAAACAATTGAAGATTTTAAAGTTCAGGCTTATGTAAATAATGAATTTAAAGAAGTAAGTAAAGAAGATGTATTAGGTAAATGGAGTGTTTTCTTCTTCTATCCAGCGGATTTCACATTTGTATGTCCAACTGAATTAGAAGATCTAGCCAACAAATATGAAGAATTCAAAGCAATTAATTGTGAAATTTATTCAGTAAGCTGTGATTCACACTTTGTACACAAAGCATGGCATGATGCTTCTAAGACAATTCAAAAGATTCAGTATCCAATGCTTGCGGACCCAACAGCTCTCTTAGCAAAAAATTTCGAGGTTTATATCGAAGCTGACGGTATGGCAGAAAGAGGCAGCTTTATCGTTAATCCAGATGGAAAGATCGTAGCTTATGAGGTAATCGCTGGTAATGTTGGCCGTAACGCTGATGAATTATTCAGACGCGTTCAGGCTTCTCAGTTTGTTCATGAACACGGTGATCAGGTATGTCCGGCTAAGTGGCAGCCAGGTGCTGATACATTAAAACCATCTTTAGATCTGGTAGGTATTATCTAATATGAATAAAGCCTACGATGCTATCGTCGTTGGCGGCGGGCCGGCTGGTTTATCGGCGGCAATTTATCTGGCGCGTGCCAAGTTCAGTGTACTGGTACTGGAAAAAGAAAAGTTCGGCGGGCAAATAACGATTACTTCAGAAGTGGTTAACTATCCGGGGGTAATTAAAACCGACGGAAAAAAACTGACAGCGGAAATGCGGGAACAGGCGAGTCTGTTTGGCGCCGAATTCCTGCTGGCTGAGGTTGAAGAATTACAGCTTGAGGATGAAATCAAAACCGTTAAAACAGACAAAGGTACTTTTCAATGCGCAGGCATCGTTTTGGCAACCGGCTCAAGTCCGCGCAAGCTTGGTTTTAAAGGTGAAAAAGAGTTTCAGGGACGCGGAGTCGCCTATTGCGCTACATGCGACGGCGAGTTCTTCACCGGTTCGGAGGTCTTTGTCATCGGCGGCGGCTTTGCGGCAGCTGAGGAAGCCATTTTCCTTACTAAATATGCTCGTCATGTAAATATCATTGTGCGTGAACCAGATTTCACATGCGCCAAGACGATCGCTGATAAAGCACGTGCCAATGAGCATATCACGGTTTATACCAACACTGAAATCATTGAGGCCAGCGGTGAAGGCTCTTTGAAGAAGGCTGTCTTCATCAACAATGAAACTAAAGAAACATGGACTTATGAAGCAAAAGCAAATGAAAGCTTTGGTATCTTTGTTTTTGCCGGCTATGAACCGGCCAATGCCTTATTTAAGGATCAGGTTAAGCTTAATGAAGTTGGTAATGTCATCACTGATATGAACCGCAAAACTTCCCTGGATGGTGTTTATGCGGCGGGTGATATCTGTGAAAAAAATCTGCGTCAGGTGGTAACGGCAGTGAGTGATGGCGCCATCGCTGCTACCTCACTGGAACGGGTGATTGAGGCAGTGGTGGAAAAGCATGGCTTGAAAACTGAAAAACTGAAAGTAAAAGCAAATACATTGGCAGATACTGTTGAAGCAGCGGCATCCGCAGACAGCTTTATCAGCAGTGATATGACTGCCCAGCTCAAAACACTTTACCAAAAGCTGGATAAAGATGTATGGATCAGCTGTTATGTTGATGAGAGTAAGTTTGGGTTGGAGATGAGTAATTTCATCGATGAATTTGTTCAGACAAGCCCCCACATCAAGGTGACTAAGCAGCCGCTTGATGCCGCACATTCACAGCCTTGCTTTGTGTTCTGTGATGCTGATAAACAACCGCTGGGCTTGATCTATCATGCGGTTCCCGGCGGCCATGAGTTCACATCCTTTGCGCTGGCAGTCTATAATGCCGCAGGCCCAAAGCAGCCGCTTGATGAAAGTCTCTTAGAAGCCATTCAAAAAATGACAGCTAAGCAGAACATCAAAGTCATGGTATCCTTATCCTGTACGATGTGTCCGGAAGTAGTCCAATCTGCCCAGCGAATCGCACTGGAAAATCATCATGTTGATACGGAAATCTATGATCTTGCGCATTTCCCTGAATTAAAAGAGAAATATAAAATCATGAGTGTTCCGTGTATGGTAATCAATGATGAAAAGGTACATTTTGGTAAGAAATCATTAAAAGAAATCCTTGAATTACTGTAAATGGGTATTGGTCTGAGAACCAGTACCTTTTATCTTATCAAATAGACTGAGCGGATTGTAATGCAAAATGGAACTGATTGTGATAAAATGCTGGTATAAGGAAGTGATGCTGATGTATACCGCAATACAGCCTGATCTGTTGATTGGCTTTTCCGATGTTGTACGCCGTTTTTATACATATTATGAAATGGAAATCGACGCGTTAAAGATTAAAGAAACACATGCGAAAATTATCCATCTGATTGCTGATCATGAGGGAATTACCCAACAGGAGATTGCCAATGTTTCTATGATGAAGCGTTCAACCACCTCAGAAATTATTACGGAAATGGTCAAAGCAGGGCTTGTTGAACGCCGCGGAGATGCCAGTGATAAACGTGTGTCCCGCATCTATTTGACTGTTAAAGGAAGTGAAACCGCGGCCGCTATCAAAACATATTTTGATGAATACTGCGCCCGCTGTTATAAGAATTTCAGTGAAGAAGAGATTGAAGTTTTTCAGAAGCTGATAACTAAATTTAATTATAAAAACTAACAAGACTGCATTCAGGACATTGAGTGCAGTCTTGCTTTATGCAATGCGCTTTGTTAGTATCAACGTTTTTCATAATACCATGCCATTTTGTAAGATGAATCATAATACAAGTATGTTCACATCATCAACCTATGTGTGTATTAATTATAATGTTCGTATATCATACTAAAATGTGAAAAATATATCAAAATTTTATTGACATTTTAATGTGAAATTGTTAAATTATTAGTGTATTTGTTCGGTAACAGAACAAAAATGGAGGGACATATGAAGAATAAATCATGGAAAGTGTTGACGGCGCTTTCACTTTCAATCTTCATGGTTATGAGCGGATGTACTGCCAATAATGACAAACCATCTGATCAGCCTGAAGGTAAGATTACGGCTGGTGAATATACAGCAGCGGCAGCCGGTTACGGCGGTGATGTAACAGTAACCTTAACGATTGATGAAAATGGAAAGATTACTGACGGCAAGGTAAATGCCACAACTGAAACCGATAAAATCGGTCAAGTAGCTGCACCAGAAGTTATGCAGGCAATCATTGACGGCAATACGGTTGAAGTAGAAACGGTATCCGGTGCGACAATGACAAGCAAAGCTATCATCGAAGCCAGTAAAGATTGTTTGAAACAAGCCGGTGTCGATGTTGAAGAAAAAGAAGTTGTAAAGGCGGATGATGAAGAAATCACTGTCGATGTAGTTGTAGTTGGTGCTGGTTTATCTGGTTTATCAGCTTCCGGAGCGGCTTTAAAAGAAGGCGCTAATGTATTATGTGTTGAAAAGACAAGCAATGTCGGCGGTATCAGTAAATTCTTCTCCGGCGGACCTTTTGCGGTAGAAAGTCACTTGCAGAAAGAAGCTGGCGGTGAATATGCGGCTATTACGACAGAAGAGTTATTCCAAACTTTAAATGATTACAGTCATTTTATTAATTACGCGCCATTAACAAAAGAAATTATTGAAACAAGTGCGGATACGATTGAATTCTTAGAGAGCTATGGTTTGACTTTCCATGTCAATCCAGAAGCACCGCAGCTGGCTCATCAGGCAGATGGTCTGAGATGGCGGATCTATCACTGGTTTGATACTTTCTCTTATGCACCTACGGATATTTCCGCAAGTGATGTATTAAGAGATAACATGGTAGCGGCTGGTCTTGATTTAAGAATGAATACTACATGTGATGAATTAATCATCGAAGACGGTGTTGTTAAGGGCATTATCGCTACTAAAGAAGATGGCAGTAAATTAATTGTACATGCTGATTCAGTAGTGCTG
This sequence comes from Dielma fastidiosa, assembly GCF_003475485.1. Classification (NCBI taxonomy): domain Bacteria; kingdom Bacillati; phylum Bacillota; class Erysipelotrichia; order Erysipelotrichales; family Erysipelotrichaceae; genus Dielma; species Dielma fastidiosa. Next base: position 338,100 of record NZ_QRQL01000003.1, read on the forward strand.
GGCACTGGTGGTTTTGCAGGCAATGCTGATATGATGAGTGAATATTATCATACACCATACATCTCTACATGGGGTGAAACAGGCAGCGGTGTACAGATGGCATGGAATGCCGGTGCTGCAAAATGGGATATTCAATCTTCACTGCTGCATGGTTCAGGTATTGTAGCTGCGACTAATCCAACAGAAGTAAGTTTAGCTTCTTCACCATTTAATCAGATTGTGCGTTCACCATTATTATGGATTGACCGTTCAGGTAACCGTTTTGGTAATGAAGAAGCTGTTTATGATACAGCGTATACATCAAATCTGGGCTATTCAGTGGGTGGTATCTATTATATCGTTGTCGATACTGCGACTTTAAATGCTTATACAGAAGGCAAGCATTTAGTGACTGACCCAGCGGTTGGCGGCGCTAATTTTGATCTGGCTGATTTTGTGGAATTAGCTGAAGAAGGTGTTAAGCAAGGAAATGTATTTAAGGGTGAAACTTTAGAAGAACTGGCAAAAAATACTGGTATGGATCCTGAACGTTTCGCTGCTAACATCGAAGAATACAATGCCGCATGCGCTTCTAAAGCGGATCCATTCGGCAAGAGTGCTGAAAACCTGGTTTATCCGGTAAGCGACGGTCCTTTCTATGCTGTTAAGATGCAGATCAGTAATTTAGGTACATTAGGCGGTGTACGCGTTAATGAAAAATTACAGGCAGTTAATATTGATCTTGAACCAGTTAAGGGATTATATGTAGTGGGTAATGATGCTGGCGGTTTCTACGGCAATATTACATCTTATCCTTCATATGAAGGTCTGGCAACAGGATTTGCCTTGAATTCAGGTAAATTAGGCGGTATGAATGCTGCTAAAGAAGCATTAGCTAAATAAGTTTAATAAGCTGAGCAATAGCTCATACAATAAAAGGAAGCTTTAATTCATTATAATGATTTTAAGGCTTCCTTTTTTCTATGTGCTGGTGGTTATTCGTATACATCAAGATCCTTGCCCATAGCCAAAGCTCCGTCGTATATTTCTCTGATTTCCTGTTCGATAAGTTTGTCGCGTTCCTGCATTTTAATCGTGATATCCTCATGGTTATCCTGGATATTCATGTGATAGATGCGATGATAAGTAATTAATAATTTGACATGGGCAGCCTGCGCAATTTTTGCCAGCGCGTAGGAAGAAGTATGCATCGAAGCATGGTATTTCTGCCACGCGGGTGTCCGCTGCGCAAGACCGGCGGCATAATATACTTCATGAAGCAGGATATCGCAGTTTTCAGCTTTTTGAATCATTAAGTCTAACGGACAAGTATCACCGCTGATGACAATCGTTTTATCTGGGGTAATGATTTTATATGCATAGCAAGGCCATGCGCCATGACTGACCTTAAAGGCTTCTATCTTGACCGTGTCATTCTGAAAGACAATACCGGCTTCAATCTCATGAACGATTGGCTGGCATGCCTTCGCATCCGCTTTTTCAAAACCATGTATCCGCAGCTCAATATCAGCCTGATAAGCCAGCATCAGATGATTAACCATCGCTTTAATACCTTTAGGCCCATAAATATGCAGCGGCTCATGACGTTCAAGCACCCAGGGTGTAAGGATTAGATCATTTAAGCCAAGCGTGTGATCAGAATGCAGATGGGTGATAAATACATACTTTAAACGATCCATTCTTAATGCATCAATTCCCTGATGATATGCCTTTGCTGCCTGTCTGACAATACCTGGACCACAGTCAAAAAGATAGCTGTCTTCACCATAGGTTACAGCGGAAGCAGGACCAGATGCGTTAGGGCATGCATTGGGAGTTCCGCAGCCTAATAAAACTAATTGGGTTTTCATACAATTCCTCATTTCTTTTGGTATTATCATAGCATATTCATCATAAATTTAAAGAAAATCTGAACCATTTATGCCCTAGTCAGCACACATAAAATTATGATTTGTAGTGAATAGGAATCTTTTTATGCTATAATGATTAGTAAAGCGGAGGACGTATGGCATGAGTCATGAATTACATAAAAATTTATCGATAATATCCTATAAGCATGCGGTCAGCGTCTGTTATCCTTTTCTTGTGCGAGTCTGCCTCTAAGCTGGATTGAATTAATATAATTAAAGAGAGGGAGACGATTATGAAAAAATTGAGTTTATCACAAATTGCAGGATTATCCTGTATGATTTTTGCTATCTTTTTTGGTGCTGGAAATATGATATTTCCACCATCTATGGCTCAGCTTGCGGGCAGCAGTACGCCGATTGCCCTTTTAGGTTTTGTTTTAAGCGATGTAGGTATTGCGGTAGCGGGTGTTATGGCTGTCGTTATCGCTGGAACTTCAATGAATGAGCTGGCCTCAAGGGTTTCAAAGAAATTCTCATTATTTCTGTCTTTTGCTGTGTATTTATGTATTGGTCCGCTCTTTGCATTGCCAAGATGCGGGTCAGTATCCTTTGAAATTGGCCTGCTGCCTTACATAAACAATCAGCCGATGCTATTTTCAGTATTGTTTACTGCAGTATTCTTTGGCCTGACCTTTCTTTTAAGTATTCGACCAGGTAAAATTGTAGATATTGTCGGTAAAGTGCTGACACCGATTCTGCTGCTTACCATTCTGGCATTATTTATCGCGGCGTTAATGAATCCGCTGGGCAGTATCGGAATGCCGCGCGGTGAGTATCTGGAGATTCCGCTGTTTAAGGGTATCATTGAGGGGTATCTGGCATTAGACGGCTTTGCTGGTTTAGTGTTTGCTATTCTTGTTTATCAGGCATTGAAGCAGTTTCAGATTACCGATCATAAAACCATGGTGAAATCGGCATTCTTATGCAGCTGTCTGGCGGGTTTGCTGCTGATTCTTGTTTATGCGGCATTAGCGCTGATTGGCCTGCAAACATCATCGATGGATTTATTTGCCAATGGCGGCGCTTTGCTGAGTTATGCTTCAAGAGCTTTATTTGGCGGTTTTGGCGGATTTATTCTTGGCGCCGCGGTGGTTTTAGCTTGTCTTACCACATCCATTGGTTTGTCCACTTCTTTCGCTGATTTTATTTGTTCGCATTTTCCAAAGCTGGCTTACCGCTGGGTATTGGCGGGTGTATGCATGTTTTCCTTTGTGATTTCTAATGTGGGCTTAAGCATGCTGATTCAAATCGTGCTGCCGGTATTGATTGTTTTATATCCGATCGTAGTTGTGCTGATTGTAGTTTCATTGCTTGATCCATGGCTGAAAAATCATAATCGAATCATGCTGTGCGGTATGCTTTGTGTATTTCCATTTTCTTTGCTTGATGGTTTAAAGAACGCGGGAATTCTGCTTCCTGGCATCAGCACGTGGGCATCATCATTGCCTTTGTTTAATCTTGGTCTGGGTTGGCTGATACCGGCCATAATAGGTTGTGTGGTCGGTTATTTTGTGCGGTCTGAAAAGCCTGCGGTTGGCAAATAAAAAAATAAGGAGAGTCATGAATAACTTCACCCTTATGATTCATGATAAAACAGTCATGCTTATATTTGGTAAAATCAATGCCAATAAAGGATGTCATGATGACACTACCTTATAAATGGAACTGCTTGATAATATCCACATTATGTTCAGTTCAAATAAATATGTTATTTATAAAACATCAAGTTGTTAATCAACGAATCAGCTTTAGAAAAGAACTGTGGCAGGATGCTCATTGTAACCGTTAAGCTTTAAATTTATAGAAAATATTCACAGTGTCTTAAAAATATATCAGATGGCCGTAAGATATACTTATTAAAGTTCGGTCTAGGAAGGAAAAATCAATATAGACGATTCCTATATTGATAATACGAGGTTTATGAAAAAATTATTATTGATTACTACGGGCGGTACCATCGCATCCGCTAAAGGTGAGGAGGGACTTGAGCCTGAACTGACCAGTTCACAATTGCTTGAATTTCTGCCGCCGCAATCCGATATTAGTATTGACTGCATTGATCTGATGAAGATTGACAGTTCTAATATGCAGCCGGAGGAATGGCAGGTGATTGCCAGAGAAATTGCCCGCCATGTTGATGAGGTTGATGGTATCGTGCTGACGCACGGAACAGATACGATGGCATATACCGCTTCTTCTTTAAGCTTTATGCTGCGCAATCTGCCGATTCCCGTCGTATTGACAGGGTCTCAGCTGCCTTTGTCACATCCGTTAAGCGATGGGTATGATAATATTCGCTGTGCGATTGCGATGGCTGCCAGTGATAGCTGTGGTGTGTTTGTCGCTTTTAATCGTAAAATAATTCTTGGTTCGCGTTCTGTAAAGGTGAGAACGATGGGCTTTGACGCGTTTGAAAGTGTTAACTGTGAGCCCGTAGGCTGTGTTGATGCCCGTGGCTTAACGATTCATCGTGAACTGCTGCCTAAGCGTACTGGTGATTTTAAGCTGGAGGCTGATTTATGCAGTGAAGTGATTCTAATTAAATTGACACCTGGCTTTAATCCGGATTTCTTTGATCTGCTTGTATCAATGCACTATAAGGGCATTGTCATTGAAGCCTTTGGTGCCGGTGGGCTGCATTTTATCCGCCGTGATTTAATTGCTAAGCTGCAGTTATTGGTAGATCATGGCATCAGTGTTGTGGTATGTTCTCAATGCTTGTATGAGCGAAGCGATTTTTCTATCTATCAGACTGGTCAGAAGGTACTGAAGCAAGGTGTGATTCAAGGCTTTGACATGACCAGTGAAGCAGCGGTTACAAAACTGATGTGGGCGCTTGGTAAAACCTTAGATCCGCAGGTGGTGAAGGCTATTTTTGAGGTGAATTATGTAGGTGAAGTAAGTCTTTAAAAAGTGTTAGCGTTATCATCTGATTTGATTATTTACATTTAGTGAAATTGCTGTATCATAAACATGTTTAATGCGAAGGGGACTTGTTTATGCTGTCAGAAAAATATGATTCACGTAAAGTTTTTATGATGTCGGTGCCGATTTTTATCGAGCTTTTGCTGCAGATGCTGGTTGGCAATGTCGATCAGATTATGCTGTCGCAGTTTTCTCAAAATTCAGTGGCAGCAATCGGTAATGGCAATCAGATAATGAATTTGATTATCATTGTTTTAAATATGACAAGTGTCGGCATTACGATCATGATTTCGCAATATATTGGTGCTAAGGATGAGCATAAGGTTTCTGAAGTATGTAATGTGTCTCTGGCTGTTATGGGCTTTTTCAGTGTTGCGCTCACGGTTGTATTGTTTCTGTTTTATAAGCCGGTCTTCCAGCTGCTTTCAATACCGGAAGAAATTTTCAATGAAGCGGCTTCTTATCTTTTGATTGTCGGCAGCTTTATTTTAGTACAGGGATTGTATTTGACGTTTTCAGCAATTTTGCGCAGTTATGCACTGATGAAGCAAGTTATGACTATATCGGTGGTGATGAATGTGCTGAATATCATCGGCAATGCGATGCTGATCAATGGCTATTTCTTTTTCCCAAGATTAGGCATCGTAGGGGCGGCGATTTCAACCAATTTCAGTAAGCTGATCGGTTTGGTGTTGGTATTCATGCTCTTTCGTTTCAGAGGCTATGCTGAGCTGAAGCTGTCTTATTTGAAGCCTTTTCCTGTTGAGACATGTAAAAAGCTGCTGTATATATCACTGCCTTCAGGTGCGGAGGCATTGTCCTATAATTTGTCACAGACGATCATCATGAAATTTATTAATATGATGGGTACGGCAGTGATTGCGACAAAGGTGTATTGCAGCATGATGGCGAATGTAGCTTATATTTATTCAATGGCGATTGCTCAGGCTACCCAAATTATCATTGGTTATTTAGTAGGTGCCGGGCGGCTGAATGAGGTTGGCCGCAAAGTATGGAACTGTGTATTTATATCGATTGCAGTATCGGTTGGCTTAACGGGCATTATTTATTTTAATTCTGATTTGATTTTTGGCATCTTTACAAATGATCCGCAAATTCTTGCATTGTCGAAACAAATTGTTTTTGTGGAATTTGCCTTGGAGGTGGGCCGGTCAGTGAACATTGCAATGACCCGCACGTTAGTCGCAACCTATGATGTGAATGTGCCGGTTATTGCCGGCGTGTTGTCGGCATGGGGAATTGCTGTCGGAGTGGGTTATCTGTTAGGTGTGCAGTGGGGCTGGGGATTGGTTGGCATCTGGATTGCGATGGCAGCCGATGAGTTGATTCGAGCCGGTGTGTTTATTCTGCGTTTCATCAGCGGAGTGTGGAGGCAAAAGGTAAGCCGGGCATTGCCGCAGACGGCTGAAAGTAAATGAATCTAATGGTTGTTTTACTATGTTAACAATTGATTTGTTCAGGAAAGTAAGCTTAAATTTAAAAAAAGTATTGACGGCATCTATGGGTATTTGCTATAATCTAAAAGCACTGCTGATACTGCAGTTCTGGCTCGTTGGAGAAACGGTTAACTCACTTGCCTTTCACGCAAGCATTCACGGGTTCGAATCCCGTACGAGTCACCAAATTATAAATAAACGCCTATTACAAGGCGTTTTTTTTATGCTTAGTGCTATCAATGTCCAATTTGTGTCCAGTTTTTTCGTTATTTTTAATAATTGAATCCAGGTAGTTGACACAAACTGTACGCTGATCAGGAAACATGTGCGTGTAAGTATTAAGGGTTTCTGGCACATCAGAATGGCCTAGTCTTGATGATTTAAGTTTGATGTTCATGTTGCCATTAATTAAAAGTGAAGCATGAGAATGTCGAAAACCATATATAGTGATGTATTTGAGACCAACTGCCAACATAGCATCATCAGCCCTTCTTCGTAAGATTGAATGGGATAAAGGTGTTGGAAAAATGAACCATGTTTCTTCAAATCCCTCCTTCTTTTTTTTCATGCTCAAGGAGTTCATTCATTGATATGATAAGGTTGTGAGGTAAAACGATTTCTCTTTTAGAGGTATTTGTTTTTACAGACTTTATTAAGTAACTGGCTGTCTTAGTTTTCTTGGTAAGTGATTTATTGATAATGATTGTACTTCTGGTAAAATCTTACCAAGTTACAGCAAGCATTTCACCGCAGCGCAACCTGTATAATAAAGTTTCGATAGATATACATATTTAAAATATCAGAATATTGTAGAAGCATCAGTGCAGCTAGCTACGCAAGAAATTAGCAAAGATAGATATTGAGACATATGAAACGGATTATGAATTTTCTATTGAATTGATTAAGCACAAGCTTCTGGAAAGATTGGATTGGCTTGAGAAAAGCATTTATGATAATATGGATATGCAAAGCAGTATAGATCAATTGGAAATAATTTACGAATTATTAGAAAGTTTGTATGGAGGTGGTAATTATGTATAATTATAATGAATTAATCAACAGATACAATTAAATAGATTCTTCAACTTCTCAGGAGGAAATTAAGAAACTGATGCAGGACATGAAAAATTTGTGAGTGAAGATCATCCTAGAGAGGAAGAAGTTAAATTTGCAGGGTCTCTTGGTCTTCTTGAATCATTAGGCTTCCTTATAGATGAGTGAAGCTATAAAAATATTAGAAAAATTAGGGAAATGTTAAAATGAATAGATTTGATGAAATCTATGATAGATTTCTGCATGTGGATAAGATGAGCTTAGAAGAAGTAAAAAAGTTAATGAAAGATCTCAAAGAATATCATTTATCAAATCCTGATTCCTCGGAGTTTTTACATGATGATGATGATCCATGTAGTAGCTCATTATCTTAACTAATGTCAGAAATTTGTTAACTATGATAGCTCAAAGGCATATGAGTAAGTACAGAAATAAAAAAGGGAAAATGTGATGACATGCAAAACTATGATGATTTAATAAAAAGAAATGAAGACTTGTGGATAAGGCTTAAAGATGACTCTGCATCCAAAGCAGTTACCAAAAAAGAAATACAAAAACTAGTTCAGGATATGGTTGAATTTGTTGAAGAAGATCATCCTGCTAATGAGATAGCAATGTTTTATCCATTAGGGTGTATCGAGAACTTGGGCTTTTTATTAGATGATTCGAATCCTGAAAAATCTCATAAATTCAGTGATGATGAATAGATTTTGTATTATAATCCGATCGACGGATTGCGTTAACAAGGAACGAAATTGAATTGCCTGCAGGGCACGCGGATGAATACTGGTTAATAGAACATAATGTAGCTAAAGGAATATTTGCAAATAAATCTAGTATTGATATACTAGATTTAGAAGCGAACGGGAAATTAAAAGATGTTTATGAGGAATATAAAAGGATGGTGGGATAAATGGGTAATGGTATTATGGAAACTTTAGTTAATGATCAAGAGATAGCTGAACTAAGGCATGAATATTTTGAGTTATATGGTAAGGGATGTCCGTATCATTGGGATACTTATGACAGTATTGAGCAATATCGTAAGTATTTGAAAGATAAAATCAAAGAAGCTAAAGAAAAAATGTTTTAGCACCTGTATAGGGTATTTTTCTTTACCTTGAAGGAAGATGATGAGGTGTGTAATCACGCTTATGTAAAAACGATTGATAAAACGTATAATGACCATGAATTAAAATGCAGGATTCTCATTGAGGAGAGTACCTGCATTTTTTATTGCCGAAAAGAAAAAGAAAGGAGCATCTATATGGAACCACCAAGAAGGAAACTGCCGAAATCTATCAAATTATGATGTAGATGCACTGAATCAGAAAATCAAAGGTCTAGTAGCAAATTGATAAAGAAAATGAGTAAATCAAAACCGTGGAGTCATTCGCCGTAACCTAGAAATATCCTGAAAAATCTCGTATACTTATACTAACAAGGTGAGATATTATGAAAAAAATACTAACAAGTTTCTTATTAATGGTAATGATAGTGGGATGTGTTCAGCAAGGCCCGACGGAGGCAGAGAAACCAGAAGAACCGCCTGTGGTTGAACAGCCTGAAAAGCCTGTGGAACAGGAGAAGCCGGAAGAAACTAAGTATGTTAAAAAAATTGATGAAAATAAGGATTGGGTTATTGTTGAAAAAACAGAAGTATTAGATTTATATTCAACAGAAGAAGAGAAAATATTTCGAAAAATGCTCTCTGATTTAGTATCTACGCATAGTGATGATTTTACGAATTGGTATAATACAATCTATACACCAAATCCTGAAATCACTTTATTTAGCATTAATATAGATAGTAAGGATGCAGATACAGTTAATAAATACATTAAAGAGCTATATGAAAGTAAGCAAACAGAAGTAGGTCATCAATACTTAAGCTATAAATGTTTTTTTAATGATAGCATACTTTCTATAGTAGTGAAGGAAGGGAGCTTCATTCCGGGATCAGATTGGAAAGGGAGCAAATTTGTCTATAACTTTGATATAACAAATGGAAATCTAATTTCTAACACAAATCTAATTGATCGTTATTCTTTAAGTATAGATGATATAAAGGATAAACTTCTAGATTTTTATGCTTCAAAGGGATCGACGGTTTCCTGCGATAAGGCGGAAACAGAGGAAGAGCAAAATTATTGTTTTACTGAACCAAATCGTATCAAACAAGATAACTTAGAAAGATACGTATTGTTTGTTGAAAATAATGATTTATATTTCATGGGCTTTCTAAATAATCCATTATATTTTGGCAATAGTATTAAAATAAAAATAAGTTAAGAAGAGCACCGTTTGGTGCTTTTTTAGGAGGAATTTATATGCAAACAAGTTTATTTCCAACAAGAAGTGCAACTGTGACTCAAACTGCTGGAATTGATCGTAATAATATAGCTTTAACTACATTTTCACATCAGGAAAATAGAGCGAATGATATTTGTCCTACAGACGGAAAATTCTACGCACCTTTTGATATGCACTGTGTAATGCATGAGAGTAAAATACATAGAGATGGATCAATTTCACCATATATGTCGGTATTTGTTTCAGATAATGTAGTTATGACTCCTGTAGGTAACCATAAGGTTACTTTTTTTTGTACACATGGCGGTAAAAAGATTGTAACTGACAAAGGAGTCGAGGTAAAGAAAGGAGCTTCTTTCAAACAAGGAGATCATTTTTATACACAAGGAAGAGAAGATGGTAAAGATAATGATGGTAATCTAATTGAATTTGGACCACATATACATATTGATGCGAGACTAGGCGATAATTTCATTGATATGGATCTAACAAAAATTAAACAAAACTATTATTTAGAGGGTGACTTACCAATTGAGGATATTTTCTATAATAATGGTACGAAGCTTGATTTTGAAAATTCAATATATGTTAGAAAATTTACACTAATTAATTCTGGTCAATGGAATGGTTGGGTTGCAGATGGTTCAGAATGGTACTATTACGAAAACGGTGTAAAAGTATCGGGATGGAAACAAACTAGCGATGGTTGATTCTATTTAGATCCTAATAAAGGTAATGCCATGTTGACAGGCTGGTTTACAGAAAAAGGATCAAGTTATTACTTTAATCCGAAGGATGGAGAAGCAGGGCATAAAGAGAATTATGTTGGGGGTGTAATGCTTACTGGATGGCAGTGGATTGATGATCACTGGTATTTGTTTGGTGATGGTGGTGTAATGCAGACAGGCTGGGTATGGAGCTCCGCTTGGCTAGGGTGGTATTTCTTATATACTTCTGGTGCTGAAGCAGGACAAATGGCTGTTTCAACATGGATTGATAAAGTCTATTATGTTGGCTCTGACGGGAAAATGTATAAAGACGGTATTTTCACTGTTGACGGTGTAAGATATTCTTTCGACAATAGTGGCGTTGCTACTAGACTTTAATATATAAAAATTGGCTTACTCTCTTAATTGAGGGTAAGCCGTTTTTTTTATTTAGATTTTGATAGTCCTAAAATATAGTCAGTGGATACTCCGTATAACTTGCTTAATGCAATCAAATGACGGATAGGCAATTCCGATGCGCCACGTTCATATCTAGCATACATGGTTTGTGATGTGCCTAATTTCTCAGCAATTTGCTGTTGAGTATAATCATTATCTTCTCTCAATTCTCTAATAATTTGTATGTAATTTTTATTCATATTAATCACCTAACTCAATTTATCATGTGCTAAGTGATAACAAGTAAATCTAATAAATATATTTACTAAAATATAATAAATATATATACTAATGCTGAGAGGCGATGAATACGAAAAAAATCAAGAAATTTGAAGAGATAAATAAGGCAGCGAAAGTTAGAAGATTAAATAAGATTAAGAGAATTATGGATGTGCCCAATGACTATCATCAGCTATATAGCTTTTACAATAGGAATAATAAAAATGAAGAATTGTTATTCATAATGAGAAAAGTTTTACTTGAGCAAAAAGAATTGCCGGATGAAGTGAAACGACTTTTATTTTAACTAGTTTTTATGTCCAATTTATGTCCACTTTTAGTAAAAAATATATAAATTAATGGGGTATTACATACATAGATAATTGATTATAGGCATTTTATAATTATATAAAAACATTAAAAAACACTATTGCTCGAATCCCGTACGAGTCACCAAATTATAAATAAACTTTTTGATAATCAAAAAGGATGATCCCACCGGAAAATTTGTTTCTGGTGGGATTTTTGTTATATATGAAATCGCATTTTCAAGCATCTAAATTCCTTTACAAAATCATATCATTTTGTATAGCTTTACGATATGCCAATGGTGTCATGTTCATTTCTTTTTTAAACACATCTGTAAAGTAACGCATATTTGTAAAACCAACAGCAGTCATGATCTCTTGGATATCCAAATCAGTTGTTAAAAGTGACTTTGCTTTATCAATTCTCAGCTTAGAAATATATTCGCTGATTGACATTGTTACCTCACGATTAAAATCTGTACTGAGGGAAGTTGGATTCACATTTGTATATTCAGAAATTATTTTTAAAGATACGTCTTGAGTATAGTTATCCATAATAAAACTAATCGCAAGCAATACGTTGTGTGAGAAGCGCTGACGATTCTGACAAGCTTCATAAATCAAAGTAAGCCGTGCTTTTAAGTCTTTAATATAAGCTTCCAAAGAATCATAATCCTTTTGACGTTTTTTAGAAGGAATATTTGTCAAATTATAGACTTTTTGAAACAGCTGAATCATCATTTCACAGAGAATGAATGCCGTATTAAAACATTCAGCACTCAAAGAGAAGCGTACCAATTCATTAAATATAACATCTACCTGATGCAGAATTTCTTCTAAGGATGCATTGCAGCATAAATATTTTAATTTACGGCAATTTTCATCAATTAAGGTTAATGCACATTCAACTGTAGTCTGGCTTACAAGCTCCTGAGTAATAACTTTTTCGTTGATGCCAAAGAAAACCAGCTGATTTAAACGGCGGGCTTCTTCATAAGCTAAATGAATTGATTCATAACCGCTGTAATTCACTGCCAACGAAGTTGCAATAGGAACATATCGGTCACGGTAATGGGCCTTGATTACGTTATCAATCTTTGTTGCAGCCGCAATTGGCGGACAAAGCGGTTGTCCCTTTTCACTAAATAAAACAGCGATTTTTTTAGAATTATCGACTTTGATCAGAAAACAATTCCCTTGATAATGATATTTTTCAAGTATATCATAAATGATTTCATATTCTTTTAATACTTTAGCTACATCATGGTCAAAGGAATCTGATTTAGTATAATTATTATATTTGCTGTCTACACCGGTAATGCAGAAATGGTAGTGATTGACATCAAAATTGATCTCTAATTCACAATTTTTGATGAAGCTTTCAATTAATAATTGATTATCATCCCATAGCCAATAATTCATCGGCATATTATGGGCAACAAAGTCAGTGCTGCGTTTTTGTATTAACTCATGTTTTTCCATGTTTCCAGTTTAGCATAAATTTTCTGAAAATAAAATATTTTGGCGTACTATGATAATGTATTAGCATGATAAAATATGGACAGGAGGGATTTAAGAATGAAAAAGTTATTGAAATTAGCTTTAAGCAGCATGATGATCTGCACAGTTCTTGCCGGCTGTTCTAACACACAGACACCGGTTCAAAGTGACTACACTTACGCAGATACGATTGCATGGGATGCGCAGTATGATGTTGTTGTCGCAGGGTTTGGTGCCGCAGGTGCCGTAACAGCCAAGACAGCAGCTGAGGAAGGTGCTACTGTATTAATTGTAGAAAAGATGAGTGAAGGTGAATCTGGCGGTAATAGTAAATATGCCGGTCAGTTATTCGCAAACGGACATGGTGATGTTGAGAAAACATTAAATTATTACAAACAGCTTGCTGCTGATACGGATGTACCAGAATCAATGCTGAGAGTAATTGCTACAGGTGTAGCGAATATGGCTGATACATTAGCTAATGATTTTGGCGCTGACAGATCACAGTTTATGTCTTGGACAGGCTTGCCTGTAATTGGCAATATGTCACCGGAATATCCTGAATTTGAAGATTCAGACAATATTTCACTGGATACTATTCACCAAGGTGTCAGTGATGGTGAATTATATCGTTTATTAAAGAAGAATGTAACAGATCGTTCGGATAAAATTGATGTTTGGTTTGAAAGTCCAGCTGTTCAATTGATTCAGGACCCAGTCTCAAAAACTATCATTGGTGTGAAAGTTGAACGTGACGGTAAAACAATGAATGTTCGTGCCAATAATGGTGTTGTATTATGTACTGGTGGTTTTGAAGACAATGCCGAAATGGTAGAAACTTACTTAGGCTTAAGTAATTATGCGGTAATCGGTGCCTTGTATAATACAGGTGACGGCCTGCGTATGGCTCAAGAGGTTGGCGCTGACTTATGGCATATGCATGTATATGAAGGTGGTTTTGGTTTAGGCGGTACTTCATTTAAAGTTAATGAAGGTGAACGTGCTTCTCAGGTAGCTGTTCTGACACTGAATGATTTTAACCAAGGTTCACTGATTATGGTTGGTACTGACGGCGACCGTTATTTGAATGAATCAGAAGTTGTACGTCATGGTCATGTTTATAACAATGGTGTTTGGGAAAATCCACAATACCCAACTAAATCATGGGTTGTTTATGATCAGGCTAAGGCTGATGAGATTGCAGCTAATGAAAGCATGCCTGAGCAATTCAGAAATCAGGTCGTAAGTGCGGCTACAATCGAAGAATTGGCAGGTTTAATCGGTGCCAAAGCTGATCAATTGAAAGCTTCTATTGAAAATTTCTCTAATTATGCATCTACAGGTATAGATTTAGAACAAAACAGACCTGCGGATACAATGCGTGCTTTTGATGGCAAGGCTTATTATGCATTTGAAGTTCTGCCTGAGATTTTAAACACTCAGGGCGGACCTAAACGGAATGAAAATGCTGAAATTCTTGATGTGAACGGTAATCCAATTCCTCACTTATACAGTGCGGGTGAATTAGGCGGTATCACTTCTTCAATGTATCAGGGTGGTACAAACCTTGCAGAATGTATCACATTCGGACAGATTGCTGGTAAGAATGCAGCGGCCGCAAAAGAAGCATTGCCGGTTTATACACCAGCTGCTAAGGTAGAATCAACGCCTACTGGTTTAGGTGATGTTACTGATCTCAAGAATGACGCACCGGAAATCGAAACAGCAGATAATGAATATATCGGCTCAGCCGAAGGTATGGGCGGCACACTGACGGTTAAAGTTACAATGGATGGCGACAAGATTGCTAAAGTTGAAATTGTCTCTCATTCAGAATCAGAAGGAATCAGTGATCCGGCAATTGAAGCTGTACCGGATGAAATCGTTGAAGCTCAGTCAACAGAAGTAGAAACAATCTCTGGCGCAACTGTAACCAGCAAGGCAATTATTGCTGCAGTTGAAGATGCGTTAGCAAAAATTAAATAAGTGAATTTAAACAGCCATTATAAAATGGCTGTTTGTCTTTATATTGGCAGAAATTGGTATCAAAAAAATGATAAAAATTTAAAAAAGTGCTTGCTAAATCAATATCCCTGTGGTATTATAATTAAGCACTTGCCTAAATAGCTCAGTAGGTAGAGCATTCGGCTGTTAACCGAACGGTCACAGGTTCGAGTCCTGTTTTAGGCGCCATTTTGGCTCGTTGGAGAAACGGTTAACTCACTTGCCTTTCACGCAAGCATTCACGGGTTCGAATCCCGTACGAGTCACCAAGTGTAAAACAAATCCAAGGATGATATCCATGGATTTTTTTATTATATAGGAAATTTTATTTTCATTGTGATTAAACGGAAAAATAACCAAAATGAAAAATATTAAAAAAGTACGATTAAAAATAGACAATGGAAAATTAATTGTGTTCCTTAACGGATTGATTTTATCAGAACTTAAATCTGATATTATATATCAAACGAGAAGTGTCTCATAAAGTATACTTTATGAGACACTGTATTTAATCACATTATAAGGCTTTTTTTGATGTTTGTAAAACTAATTTTGCTGATTATTGTGCTTTTTAACCGGATTTTTACGTGTCTTACAAAGTATACTTTATAAGACGGCAGGTAAAAAAAGCAGTTTTACCGGCTTTTTCTAAAGGGGCGGAGCTGTTATTATTTTTAATATGATATTTTTTTATCAAAGCTGTGTTTTAAATCCTGAACAGGGTTGACTTTTTAAGATTTAACATCTATGATTTGCATATCGATAGAACTTAAATAATTATAACTATTTACATGTTTTTGATTGCTGCATAGGATATGTAAATAAGAAAGGGTGAGTACCATTGGCTAAGGAAGCTGAATATGAACAACTAATAGTAAAGCATCTGGATAATATCGTTTATGTTTCTGATCCTGTTACTTATGAATTGCTTTATCTTAACGAGAAGGGGAAAAAGGCATTTCAAATTGAAGATAATAAATATCAAGGCCAGAAGTGTTATAAGCTGCTTCAAGGCAAAGACTCACCCTGTGAATTCTGCACAAATCATTTATTGAATAAGCAAAGCTTTTACCAATGGACACATTTTAATGTACCGCTTAACCGTTACTTTATGATGAATGATAAGCTGATTGAAATTGAACCGGGCCATGCAGTCCGTCTGGAAATTGCTGTTGATATTACCGAAAGTGAAAAGCGGGCTCAGGATCTCGAGCAGCGGCTGACAACAGAAGAAACCTTGCTTAAATGTGTACAGACGCTCTCAGCATATAATGATCAGCAGGCGGCGATTAATGAGCTTCTGAACATTGTGGCAGCCTATTATCAGGGACAGCGTGTCTATATTTTTGAAATCAATTATGATAATGATACAATTTCCAATACTTATGAATGGTGCGCTGAAGGTGTCAGTGAGGAAATTCAGAATTTGAAAGATATGCCAATCGATACTATCAGCCGCTGGCTAGCTAAGTTTGAAAAATTTGGTGAATTTTATATTACTTCAGTAAATGAAACATTAAATAAAGACAGTGAAGAATACCGCATCCTAGCGGCTCAGGGAATCAAAAGCCTGATAGCTGCACCGTTAATTGAAAATGATGTGATTATCGGTTTCATTGGTGTAGATGATCCGATTGCCAATATGAATAATCTGCATCTTTTAAAATCGATTACTTATTATATTATTAATGATATTCAAAAGCGTAAAATGCTGATGAAGTTAGAGTATATGAGCTATATAGACTTATTGACAGGGGTTTATAACCGCAACCGTTATATCTCAGATCTTGAAAGTATAAAGCTTGAAAACCACATGTACAGCGGTGTACTCTATCTTGATATCAACGGTCTGAAAAGAATTAATGATAGTTTTGGTCACCGCTATGGTGACTATATTATCAAAAAAGCGGCTGATATATTATGCGGTGTTTTTAGTGAACCAATTTATCGAATCGGCGGTGATGAGTTTGTGGTGATCTGCCTTGATCTTGATGAAGATGCTTTTAATCAGCGTATCGCATTGCTTCGCAGGCGTCTTAGTGAAGATAGTGAGCTTGATGCTTCCATCGGTTCTACTTGGCAGCAGGGTACGATTAAAATGGATTCTTTGGTCAATCATGCCGATGATTTAATGTATGCGGAAAAGCAAAACTATCACGACCAGCATCCGAATGCAAGTAATGATCATGCTGATGCTGTTGCGAGGGTAATCAGTGAAATTAACAATGAACGGTTTGTGGTTTTTCTCCAGCCGAGGATATGGTTAAGCAGCAATGAGCTTGCCGGAGCACAGGCGTTGATTCGCCGGCAGTTACAGGATGGCAGCTTTCTATGGTATGATCAATTCAAATCTGAATTTGAAAATGAAGGGGTAATTCGCTTTATTGATTTTTATGCACTGGAAACGATATGCAAAGCATTAAGCAGCTGGGGAAAACTTGGTGAAAAGAAAATCAGAATTTCAATTAAGCTGTCACAGACAACACTCTTAGAACCTAACATTGTTGAGTCCATCCAGCGGGTGCTGAAACTGCATGAAGTACATCCAAGACAATTCTGCCTTGAAATTGATGAAGCTGTTTCAAAGCTTCATATAAATGAACTTAAAGCTGTTGTTGATCGGTTTTTAGCCAGCGGATTTGCGGTCTCTTTAAATGCGCACGTGCTGAATGATTTAGCGCTGACGAATGAAATTGCGCTTAATGAAATTAGATTTGATGAAGCTTGTATCCAAATGCTGATGAGTGATGCTGAATGTGGAAAGCATATCCGACAAAGCATCAATATGTGCAGTGATGCTAAGCAGCCGCAGAGTGTGGCTTTAGGCATCAGTAATCAGGAGCAGTTTGAACAGTTAAAAGCTTGCGGCTTCAATATCGGACAAGGTAATTATTTCTCCTCGCCGCTGTTGATTTCACAATTTGAAACCAGCTGTCTGCATTTAAAAAGCAGCTTGTACAAGCATAAAAAATAAGCGCGTATAACGATTGAAAAAGATGCCTAGTGCATCTTTTTTCTTGCCCTTTAAGCCAGTGATGACAGTGAAATGACCGTTTATTGAAAGCGGTTGAAAATGCATAATCGTTCATGTTTAAATAATCATGAAGTTAACATAGACCCACTGCTTCAGCCTAAAGTCAGCAGTCTATGAAGAATTTTACAAGGTCAGAAACTAAGAAAGAGAGAGTAAAAATGGACAAGAAAAAGGGAATATTTTACACAATTGTTTCAGCAACTGCTTTTGGTTTAACACCGCTGCTTTGCGCCAGTGCCAATAAGCTGGGAGCAACACCGGAAACACTGGTATTTTTAAGAAATCTATTCGTTATACCGGTTTTATTTATTGTCTGCAAGGCACAGAAAATTGATTTGAAAATGGGCGGTACGGATTTAAAGCATGCATTCATTGTCGGGGTATTTGGGATGACAGCGACCGCGCTGCTGCTGTATAACGCATATCTGTATCTGCCGGTAGGAACGGTAACCACCCTGCACTTCTTATATCCGGTATTCGTAGCGTTGATTGGTTTAGTGGTATTTAAAGAAAAAATCTCAAAGGTAAAGGGATTTGTACTGTTGATTGCTACCTGCGGCATCTTCTTCTTCCTTGAATCAATGGAAGGCAGCAATGCTTTATTAGGTATCGTATTATCAGTATTATCAGGTGGTACGTATGCTTTCTACATGAGCGGTATTGAAATCTTCAAGCTAAATAAAATTAATTCCTATAAGCTGACGTTATATCTGGCAATCTTCTCAGCCATCGTTATGCTAGGATACAGTCTTGTTACTGGTAAATTATCTTTATCACAGATGGTACCGATGGCTTATGTATATGCGTTTATAATCGGTATCGGAACATCTTTCCTGGCAGTTTATACTTTGCAGCTGGGAATCAAATATCTAGGTGCTTCAACTGCTGCCATCTTCTGTATGTTTGAACCGGTTACCGCGGTAGTCGGTGAATTGATTGTCTTCGGTACCCCTTTGACACCGATGAAAATCATGGGCTGTATCGTCATTCTCGGCTCTGTGACATTGTTGACTGTCCTTGATAAAAAGGCAGAGGCAAAGGAAGCTAAAGTAGCGCTGGAAGCGCAGGCTGAGGCTGGTAAAGCATAGATATTAAATAACCAAAAAGCATTCGTTTGTGATGAACGAATGCTTTATTTATTTAACGGGATCATAATGCTGACGGTGAAAGTTGTATCATCATGCTCAACATTCTGTGTGCCGTTATATTTAGTCACTACATGCTGGACATTCTTTAATCCGAGGCCATGTTCATGACTGTCTTTTTTGGTTGTCAGATAGACAGCATGACTGGAAATAATCTCACCGTTATAATGATTCTTTACACTGATAAACAGATTTCCTTTATAAATATGAATATGGGATTCAATCATCCGATCGCTTTCCAGCTTCAGGCTTGCTTCAATTGCATTATCCAAAAGATTAGAAAGAATCACGGACAAGTCAACGCTGTCGATATCTATATGCGGTGGTACGACAATGTTGTTATGACAGACGATATGATTCGCCTTGGCAAGTGAGGCTTTAGCATTATAAATTACATCAATGACAGAATTGCCGGTATTAATGACTGCTTCCACACGATTTAATTTCTTGCTGATTGATTCCAAGTAATTCTTCGCTTCTTCAATTTCATTACTCTCAAGCATCCCATAGACACTGTCTAAATGATTAATCATATCATGCTTGTAACGTGACATATTGTGGTTATACTGCTCAATATCCTTGTAATAAACACTCTGCATCTGAAGCCGCTCATGCATCAGATTGCTCTGCATCAAATGGGTATTGGAGTAAATGATCTGATCGATAATAAAAAAGAGCAGAAAGGTGTAACAGAACAGCAGCATCGTGATATTAAAATACAGATTGACCGGCTGAAGATTTTCCAGTAAATGCATCGACACATAAAGAATCGTCAGCGGCAGGATAAAAATTAAAATATTTACAAGTATTTTAACCGCGTTGTTGCTGATCTTACGTAGGGCGATGATCAGGGTAATGACCAAAGCCATGATGATGCATGCCATTAGCTGTGTCGGCAGATTTAATACATACGTAAACGGATTATTCGTCATCGTATAATCTGTCAAAGCGGTAAAGATAATTGCTGATAGCAGCTTCGACGCATAATTCAAAGTCACAAACATACTGGATGCGATCAGCTTTATGCGTATTTCATTAAAATAAAACAGCAGTGAAATTACTAAGGTAAAAAGCACATAATAGGTACTTGTTGAAAAGAATGGGAAGTCAATCAGATAGGTAATGCACTGAAAAACAAAATAGAGAACATAAGCCACTGTCCGCTCATGCTTTAATTCATCAATTTTCGTCAGCAGGTTATTTAAAAAATAGACAATCAGAAACGTTTCACACGTTGCCAGAAACAGCTTAAACAACAGCTCAATCATACATGCTCCTGAATATATTTCACCAGCTGTTCATGGGTTTCCTTAGAGCGGTGCTTGCTTAATAATATCTGTTCGCCATTATCCAAGGTTATCGTATCCTTGAAAATATTCTGCACATAACGAAGGTTTACAAGAAAGCTTTTATGAACACGGATAAAATGCTGATGCCTCAGTGATTCTTCAAACTTACTGATTTTCCCAACCATCGTATAATTTTTATCTTTTGTATGAATTTGAATGGTCCTGAGCATTGACTCAATATAGTAAATATCACTCAATCTGATTCTCGTCAGCCCAGATGCGTTGCTGATCGTCATATAATCATTATTCTTAGCATAAGCCAGCGCTAAAATCTTCTTCAGATCACGCAGGAAGCAAACCTCATCCAGCGGTTTAAGATAATAGCGGGCGGCATTGACCTCATAGCCGGCCAAGGCAAACTCCGGTGTCGCGGTGATAAAAATCAGCGGTGTATCCGGATGTGTTTCCCGCAGCTTTTGTGCGATATCGATCCCATTGTCTTTATTCATTAAGATATCAAGCAGAAAACAGTCAAAAATCATACCCTGTTCAATGGCTTGGATACACTCATTCGGATCAGTATATTCATGGATTTCATATTCAATTAATGAAATCTTTTCCACAATTGTTTTAATCTGTTTTAGTTCTGATGCATTGTCATCGCAGATAGCAATATGAATCATAAGAACCCCCTTTTTTTTCTACACCTATAGCGTACACTAAAGGATTTAAAACTTCAATCATTTAAAGAGTGATGCGCTGACCAATTATGACAGTGAAAATCCCATTTGTTGAAACAGGGTTGTCAAGCCTTAGATTTCATAGTTAAATAGGGTCATGAACAGTGAAAGCGCTGTCACGAAAGCCTTATAAATCAGGCTTAAAAGAGAAAAGGAGAAAGAATACTATGTCTAAAGTTGCATTTGTAAATGGATTACTGATTGATGGTACCGGCTGTGAACCGATTGAAAAATCACTGGTATTAGTTGATGGCAAGAAAATCGTTTATGCAGGTGAAAGTAAAGAAGTACCAGCTGATTATGAGGTACGCGATATCAGCGGCAAAACAATTATGCCAGGTCTTATTGACAGCCATTTGCATTTCTCAGGGAATTTAACTGATGATGATTCTGATTGGGTATTGGAGCATCCAGTACAAAAAACTGTTGTTGCTGTACAGCAGGCACATGAATGTCTGGAACATGGCTTAACAACCGTTGGGGAAATCTCTCGTTCAGGTCTGCACATCCGCAATATGATTGAAGCGGGTGTAATGAGCGGTCCGCGTGTTGTCGGTACGGGTACAGGATTCTGCCGCACATGCGGTCATGGTGACTCACACAAGCTGCCAACCTGGTATAATAATGAATCTCATCCATGGGCAGAAAGAGTTGACGGACCATGGGAATTACGCAAAGCAGTAAGAGCGAAACTGCGTGAAAATCCAGACGCGATCAAGATCTGGTCAACCGGCGGCGGTATCTGGCGCTGGGATCAAAAGCTGGATCAGCATTATACCTTTGAAGAAATTAAAGCGGTTGTTGATGAATGCAACATGGTCGGCATTCCAGTTTGGTCACATGCGGAAGGCTATGGCGGCGCTCTTGATTCTGCGAAGGCCGGTGTGCATCTGATTATTCACGGTCAGACATTAAATGATGAATGCTTAGATATCATGGCTGAAAAAGGTATTTACTTCTGTCCTACGATTCAATTCTTAAATGAATGGTTTAAAACCTATCAGCCGCCTTATATCCCAGAGGTTCATGACAAATTCCCAGGTGATACAGTTGCGGAAAAAGAATTGAACCGCGTGTACGGCAATCTGCGCCGCGCTAAGGAAAAGGGCATCAAGCTGACAATTGGTTCAGATTCATTCTGTTCTAGTCTGACACCTTATGGCACCACCGCAATTGGTGAAATGTATAGCTTTAATGAAAAAGCAGGCATCTCAGCAATGGATACAATCATTGCGGCTACCAGAGACGGCGCTGAAATGCTGAAGGTCGGCGATATTACTGGTACACTTGAAGCCGGCAAGTTTGCTGACTTGTTAGTAATTAA
Organism: Dielma fastidiosa; assembly: GCF_003475485.1. Classification (NCBI taxonomy): domain Bacteria; kingdom Bacillati; phylum Bacillota; class Erysipelotrichia; order Erysipelotrichales; family Erysipelotrichaceae; genus Dielma; species Dielma fastidiosa. The sequence continues at coordinate 360,487 of NZ_QRQL01000003.1, forward strand.
TGGCAACCCATTAGAAAACATCCGTGCAATCGCTGTTGAAAACATGGAAGTAATCATGAAGGAAGGCGCCATTGTCAGAGGTTAAAAGCAGTTAAAACACGGTATTATGTCAAGCTGGGGAGCGGTTTATTGATTAAATCGCTCCTTTCATTATAAATTTTAATGAAATATTTATTTTTTTTAATTTATGCGTCAATTAAATCTACAAGAATTGTCAAATAAGTGCTATAATCAATCATTGTTGGTAATTGCTTTTCTTATAAGGGGAACCAAACAGAATCAATTACGCTAATTCATAATTATATGAACCAGCGGCGATGAAAGACTGATTGTTTATTCAGGGTTGCAGCTGGAAGAAAGGATGGGAAAATGGTTATTGGAATGCTTTTGCTCTGGATTCTTTTTAATGGCCGGATCACTTTAGAAATCTTGATTTTCGGTATTGTTATATGCAGTGCAATCTGTCTGCTGTTAAGTATGATTACTAGTCAGAACCTGTTTAAGATTGATCAGCGGATGCTGAAAAGGATTGCTTACCGCCTGCGTTATTACGGCGTTTTGGTGGTAGAAATCGTTAAGGCGAATCTTCAGGTCATGGATTTAATCCTTACACCGGGGGAGATTGAAATTAAACCAGTGCTGACGGAGTTTAAATCAGTGCTGAAACATTCTAAGCTGAATGTATTGCTGGCTAATTCGATTACTTTAACGCCGGGGACGATTACGGTTGATCTTGACCGTGACCGCTTTCTTGTGTTAGCGGTTGATGAAAGCTTTGCTGAGGATTTAGATCAATCAGTATTTGTGAAGGAATTGAAGATTCTGGATGATAAGGATCTGGATTAGGAGGACATATGGAACCAAATGCGATTAAAAATATGGTACTTATTTTCTGTATGATCATTCTGACAGTGTTGTTTTTCTTCTGCATCTATCGGGCCATCCGCGGTCCTCGATATTCTGACCGTCTGGTTGCCAATAACGTAATCTGTACGATGTCGGTAATCTTTATCTGTATTTTATCCGTTTACTTGAAAGAAGCGGCGCTTGTTGACATCGCTTTGATTTATACGCTGTTAAGCTGTTTGTCAGGAGTTGTGGTTTGTCATGTAATCACGCTGCATCATAAGGGACGCTTATTGAATCAGAAACAAAAGGAGGAAGAACTATGATCCGTGTAATATTAGCATCCATTTTGCTGTTAGCTGGAATGTTCTGCATTGCGGTATCAGTGTTGGGATTGTTTAGATTTAATTATGTATTAAACCGCATGCATGCGGCATCGATTGCGGATACGATGGGCTTGCTGCTTTGTGTTTTGGGATTAATGCTGTTAGCGCTTGATTTTTTCCATGTGCTGCGTTTAGGTTTGGCAGTTATCTTCTTATGGATGGCCAGTCCGGTATGTTCGCATATCATTGCTAAAACGGAAATTTTAACTAATACCAAAATAGATGAAAGGATCGGTAGAAAATAATGGAAATCAGTGAAATTATTCAAATCCTGCTGCTGGTATTTCTGATCATATCAGCATTGGCAGTTTCTTTCTATAAAAACCTGATGCAGGCAATCCTGATCTTTATGGGTTATTCTACGATCATGTCAATCATCTGGCTGTTTCTTGAATCACCGGATCTGGCGATTACCGAAGCGGCAGTCGGGGCCGGTGTTACCAGTGTGCTTTTCTTCCTCACTTTGAAAAAGACGCATATGCTGGAAGGAACCCGCGATAATGGCTAAGCTGCCAAAGGGCGGTCTGTCCCGTTTTGTTGCTTGGGTCAACGGAGAGGAAGTCGTTGATGATTTAAAGCATGGGCATCATCAAAAGAAAAAGACAAAAGCAAAGCATCTGCCGCACTTAACAATGGAACAGCGTTTGCTTGGTTATCGTATCCTAGGTGTGCTGATTTGCAGTATATTTGTATTGATTCTGCTTGCGACAGTGAGTAAGCTGCCAACCTTCGGCAGTCCGAATAATCCAGCCAGCAATGAGGTTGTAGAGCGCTATATTGAATCAGGCATTGAAGAAACCGGCGCTATTAATCTGGTTGCGGGAATGATTCTTGACTATCGCGCCTTTGATACCTTTGGTGAATCGAATGTCTTATTTTTAGCGGTTATTTCTGTCGTGATGCTGCTTAAACGCGACCGCAATAATTTTGATGAAGATGATGAAAAGATTTTAAATGAGGATATGGATCTTGATGATGAGGATGATAATATCATATTAAAACGCTTTACCATGATCATCTTCCCGCTGATTACCCTATATGGTGTTTATGTTATTTTAAATGGACATCTTTCACCAGGCGGCGGTTTTTCCGGCGGTGCAATCATCGGTGCCGGACTGATTCTTTTTGATACAGCCTTTGGTCAAAGCGCAGTCCGCAAATTCTTTAATTTTAAACGCTTTACTTATATCAGCGTCGGCTGCTTATTAACTTATTGTGCCTGTAAGAGCTATTCCTTCTTTACCGGTGCTAACCATCTTGAAAATATTATTCCTAAGGGAATCCCCGGGAATATCTTAAGCGGAGGTCTGATTCTGCCGCTGAATATCTGTGTCGGACTGATTGTAGCTTGTACGATGTATGGCTTCTATGCCTTATTTACGCGAGGTGAAATCTAATGGAACATCTCATGCATAACTATTATGAAGCAGCTGCTGTAATTCTTTTCGGCATTGGCTTTATGAATCTGCTGCTGCAGAGCAATTTAATTAAAAAGTTTATTGGTTTGAATATCATGGATACCGCGGTTTACCTGTTTTTGGCAGCTAAAGGCTTTATCTATGGCCGGGTTGCACCTATCGTCACAAGCGGGGAAGCGGTGATTGAGCGTTTTGTCAATCCGGTACCGAGCGGCTTAGTATTGACTGGTATCGTTGTTTCTGTCAGTGTGACCGCTTTTTCACTGGCTTTAATTATCCGTCTGTATAAGGTATATCATACTTTTGATATGGATGAGATCATGAAGCTGGCTAGAGAGGAGGAAAAACGTGAGTATTAATTGGATTCATAACTTTCCCTTTTTCTCAATCTTTTTGGCAATGCTGGGAGGGATTTTAACCGCTTTGCTGAATGACGGGAAAAAGGCTCTGCGATTGAATCAGCTGATTACTCTGATCGTTGCGATTCTTTCTTTATGTTTATTATTAAATGTCACAGCTAATAATGAATCATTTACTTTTATGATGGGACATTTTCCAGCCCCTTGGGGAAATGAGCTAAGAGCTGGCCCGCTGGAAGCATTAATGGCATTTGTATTCAGTATTTTAATGTTTCTGACGGTAACCGGCGGTCAAAGAGAAATTTTTACCGATGTTGTGTCAGATAAAGTAAAATATTTCTTTATTATGATCAATCTGATTTTTGGTTCAATCTTGGCGCTGATTTATACTAATGACGTATTTACCGCCTATGTATTTATTGAAATTAATACGATTGCTTCCTGTGCAGTGGTTATGGCTAAGGGACATGGCCGCAGTATTATCGCATCAATTCATTATTTGATCATGAGTTCACTGGGATCAGGTTTGTTTTTGATCGGCTTGTGTCTGCTTTATGATATTACCGGTCATCTCTTGATGCCAAATATTCAGGAACAGTTGATTTTATTATCAAGAAGTGGGGAATATGCGCTGCCGTTAACCGTAGTATGCGGGTTGGTGTTTATTGGTCTGGCGATTAAAAGCGCGTTGTTTCCTTTCCATACAATGCTGCCGAATGCTTATGATAATTCAACCTCAGCGGGTGCCGGTATCTTATCGGGACTGGTGCTGAAAAGCTATATTATTCTAATTTTGAAGTTTATCTTTCAGGTATTTTCACTTGAAGTCATTCAGGCATTAAAGATTGAGAATGTATTATTTGTCTTTGGTATTGTCGGTATGATTATGGGATCGATTTATGCTTTCAGGGAGGTACGCATCAAGAAAATGCTTGCCTATTCCTCAGTCGCGCAGATCGGTTATATCTTCATGGGCTTTGGTATCGGCAATATGGCCGGCTTTACAGCTTCCTGTTTTCATATTCTTGCTCATGCGGCTACCAAAACATTGCTGTTTGTCAGCGTTGGCTCATTGATTGAAACTAATGGCGGCAAGACGGGAATCCGAGATCTTCAGGGGGCTGGCCGTTTAAATCCGTTTGCCGGTGTCGCTTATAGTGTCGGAGCCTTATCAATGGTTGGTATCCCGCTGTTTGCCGGCTTTGCTTCTAAGTATTATTTTGCTTTATCAGCAGCCGGCGGCAAGCTTCAGCTGAGTATTGTATTGACGGCTTTAGCTATTTCAATGATCTTGAATGCGATTTATTTTATTCCTACCGTGATCAGTATCTGGTCAAAACCAGAAGGGGAAATTAAGCCTAAGGCAGAACCGACGTTCAGCTTTAAATGTGTATGTGTAGCTTTTATGATGATTAATTTTATTCTCGGCATCTTTTTCCAGCCGATTGTTGCAGTGATCGAACAGGGACTGCGTTTATTAGGATAGGGGGAACAATATGGAAGTATTATGTTTAATTGCACTTTTCCTGCCTGTCCTTACTGGTTTTATTGCCGGTTGTCTGAAACAGGACAGGTTGAGAAATGGTGTTGTATTAATTAGTTTGCTTATACAGGTATTTGTGGTTGTTATGCTTATTATGCATCCAGTCAGTGAATTTGAATTGCTGCGTTTTACTGATTCGATTGCACTGGTATTTGGTGTTGATGTCATATCAATGATCTTTTTACTGTTGATCAGTGTACTGTGGCTGATGGCGGCGGTTTATTCTTTTGAATATATGAAGCATGAGGATCATCGCCCGCGCTATTTTCTATTTTATATGCTGACACTGGCGGCCTTAATGGGCTTGTCGATGGCAAAGAACTTAGTGACGATGTATCTGTGCTATGAAATGATGACGCTGCTGAGTGTGCCTTTGGTTCTGCATACACAGAGCAAGGAAGCAATCAGCGCGGGTTTGAAATATCTCGGTTATTCTGTCTTTGGCGCTGGTTTAGGCCTTTTGGGGATATTCTTTATCAATCACTTTGCCGTTACATTAGCCTTTGTACCGGGTGGAAGTTTAGTCCCAGAGCTGATTGCGGGCAATGAGAATTTGCTTTATACCGTTTATTTATTGATGATGATTGGTTTTGGCTGCAAAGCAGGTATGTTTCCGCTGCATGCATGGCTGCCGGCGGCGCATCCCATTGCTCCTTCACCGGCTTCCGCACTGCTGTCCGGTGTAATTACTAAGGGTGGTGTGCTGGCCATTATCAGAGTTACTTATTTTGTCTTTGGCGCTTCTTTTCTGCAAGGCAGTTTCGCGCAGACAATCTGTCTTGGCTTAGCTATATTTACGATCTTTATGGGTTCAATGCTGGCTTATAAGGAAAAAGTCTTAAAGAAAAGATTGGCTTATTCTACCGTATCACAAGTATCCTATGTGCTGTTTGCCTTATTCTTAATGACACCGCTTGGCTTGATTGGTGCGATTCTGCAGATTATTTATCATGCATTGGCTAAGAACATGCTCTTCCTTTCAGCGGGATCAATCATTTATAAGACAGGTCTGAAACGGGTTGATGAATATAAAGGACTTGGTAAGCAGATGCCATTTGTCATGATTATCTTTACCATTGCATCCTTATCTTTAATCGGTATTCCACCATTGGGCGGTTTTGTCAGCAAATGGTATATCGCGCAGGGAGCTTTCAGCAATCCGTTAGGTTTATTGGGTATTGCGGTATTGATGATTTCAGCCCTTTTGACAGCTGGTTATACGCTGCCTATCATCATTGACGCGTTCTTTCCAGGCTCTGCGTTTAATTATAAGAAGCTGAAAAAGAATGATGTGAATATACTTATGGGGCTGCCGTTAGGCATATTGGCAGTGATCTTGATCGTTTGCGGGTTATTCCCAAAACCAATCATGGATTCATTGACGCTGTTGCTTAGCGCACTCTTTTAAAACAGGAGGTAACAAGATGCTTGATTCAGTTTTAACTATCATCCCCGTGCTATTTCCTGTTTTGACAGGAGCTGGCTTGCTGACGTTCCGTTTTAAGGAACGCAAGACGTTGTATTTTTGGGTTGCCGGTATTGTGATTTTAAATGCTTTGGCAGCTTTATTGATGATTTTTACCCACGGTGCTGAACCGTTTGTACTGTTTAGTTTTACAGATACGCTGGCTTTTGTATTCAGGGTAGATTCACTTTCAGCCTTCTTTGGTACGATGGTTTCAATCCTCTGGGTATTAACTACTTTCTATGCCTTTGAATATATGAAGCATGAAGGACATGAGCAGCGTTTCTTTGCTTTCTTTATCATGGCCTTTGGGGTTGTGCTTGGTTTGGCATTTGCGGGCAATATGTTTACACTTTATGTATTTTATGAGTTCTTGACGCTGTCAACGATTCCTTTAGTGATGCATGCGATGGATGGCAAGGCGCGGCATGCAGGCAAGACTTATATTATCTATATGATGGCAGGTGCGTCCTTGGCATTTATCGGTTTTATTTTCATTTGTCTGTATGGCGGCAATGAATTATTCACCTTGGGCGGTACGCTTGATCCGATGCTTGTGAAGGGCAATGAGGAGCTGCTGCGTTTTGTCTTCCTGCTGACCTTTTTGGGTTTTGGCGTCAAGGCGGCATTATTCCCATTCAGTCATTGGCTGCCGGCGGCATCTGTGGCACCGACACCGGTAACTGCTTTACTGCATGCGGTAGCGGTTGTTAAGTCAGGGATATTTGCGATGATTCGTCTGACCTATTTCAGCTTTGGCACTGAATTGATCAGCGGTTCTTGGGAACAGTCATTTTTGCTGATTCTGGCGATGATTACCATTCTCTATGGTTCCATCATGGCATTAAGAACACCGCATATCAAACGCCGTTTTGCTTATTCGACAATTTCTAATCTTTCTTATATTATCTTTGGTATTCTGCTGTGTACACCGCAGGGGATGTCAGCCGCGCTGCTGCATCTGATTTATCATGCGCTGATTAAGATTACCTTGTTCTTTGCGGCAGGAGCTATCTTATATAAGACACATAAGGAATATATTTATGAAATTGGCGGTTTGGCCAGAAAGATGCCGATTGTCTTTGGCTGTATGGCAGTGGCATCCTTCGGGTTGATTGGTGTTCCGCCGTTCGCTGGTTTCTTCAGTAAATGGGCATTGGCTACGGCAGCGGTAGACAGCGGTAATCCATTAGCCTATGTCGGTGTGATGGTATTAATTCTATCGGCATTGCTGACCGCTTTATATTGTATATCATTATTGGTTAAGGCCTATTTCCCGCCAAAGGGTGAACAGGCAGAAGGGCATGATCCAAATTGGCTCATGTGCGCACCATTGATTATTTTATCGGCAGCAACGATACTTGTGGCACTATATCCACAGCCATTGCTGCAGGCAATCAATTTGATTGCGGGTATCAGTTAGGAGGGAAAGACGATGACTATTGAAATAATGCTGATTTTCACCGTATTTTTTCCGCTGCTGATGGCCCCTGTCAGTTACTTGATCGGGCGTTATAATAAGCATGCCAGAAATTGGTTCGCAATCTTAGTTACCGTTTTAGTGATGGGAGCAGCTTTGAGCTTGCTTAATCAGAATGGAACATTAACTTTGGAAAATATTTGTGGGTTGGGTTTGAGCTTTGATGCAAGCGGCATCCATGGTGTGCTTGCTTGTCTGTGCGCGTTTATCTGGATGATGACAACGATTTTCTCTGATGAATATTTCGCGCATTATCGTAATCGCAATCGTTATTATTTCTTCATGCTGGCAAGCTTAGGAGCGACGCTGGGCGTCTTCCTGTCAGCGGATTTATTCACGACTTTTGTCTTCTTTGAAATTATGTCCTTCACTTCCTTTGTCTTGGTTATTCATGATGAGAGTGATACGGCATTAAAAGCGGCAAAGACGTATCTGGCGGTTGCGGTTGTCGGCGGTTTAGTGACGTTGATGGGAATCTTTATGGTCTATCATCAATGTCAGACGTTATTTTATAATGAATTAATTGGAGCGGTGGATACTGTAGCTGATCCAGGGCTGCTGATGATCAGCGGTATCTTGGTATTAACCGGCTTCGCGGCGAAGGCGGGAATGTTCCCGCTGCATATCTGGCTGCCTGAAGCGCATCCGGCGGCACCGGCACCGGCGAGTGCATTGCTTTCCTGCATCCTAACGAAAAGCGGTGTGTTCGGTGTCATTATGCTGAGCTGCGGAATGTTTCTGCATAATGCGGACTGGGGAATGATGATTTTAATTCTTGGTGTTATCACTATGGTATTAGGCGCGGTACTGGCAGTGTTCTCAATCAACCTGAAACGAACGCTGGCTTGTTCATCACTTTCACAGATTGGGTTTATTACCGTGGCCATCGGTATGCAGTGCTTATTGGGCGAGCATAATACATTGGCTGCTCAGGGTACGATGCTGCATATTCTTAATCATGGTTTATTGAAGCTGGTGCTGTTTATGGCGGCAGGTGTTGTCTACATGAATCTGCATGAGCTTGATTTAAACAAGATCCGTGGATATGGGAAGCATAAAAAATTATTAATGTTTATCTTTTTAATGGGTGTATTGGGAATCTGTGGGATTCCTTTGTGGAATGGCTATATTTCTAAAACGTTAATTCATGAAAGTATTGTTGAGATGATTGCAATGTCACAAGGCAGTTCAATGCTTTTCTTCAAGGGTGTTGAAATGCTGTTCCTTTTTGCGGGCGGCTTGACAATCGCTTATATGACAAAATTATTTGTAGCTTTATTTGTGGAATCAAATGCTGATCAAAAGAAAATGGATCAAGCTAAATCAATGAATAAAGTCAGCGGTGCTGTCTTGTTGATTGCGGCATTGATCCTGCCGATTTTAGGAATGTTCCCGCATCAGAGCATGGATGCTATTGCGGCTATGACGCTGGGATCAATGAACGCACATGCTGGGGAAGCTGTCGCATATTTCTCATTGACTAATTTAAAGGGTGCTTTAATTTCAATTGTTATCGGTGCTGTTGTTTACTTTGGTTTTGTCCGCACATGGTTGATGAGCAAGCAGGCTGATGGATCTAGTGTCTATGTGGATCGCTGGCCGGCATGGCTTAATCTTGAGAATGGCGTTTACCGGCCTTTGCTGCTGCATGTACTGCCATTTATCGGAGCTTTAGTTTCACGGGTGATTGCCTCAATTCCTGAATGGCTGATTAAACTGTCACGAAGATTTATCTTCAATCAGGAAAATGGTGTTGTAATACCGCCTGAGGATGATAAAATTACGATTGCGGCGCTTGATCCTGATAAGGCACAATCAATTAATCTGGCAAAGAGCCTTGTACTGTTTGGTTTGGGTATGACAATTGCCATGTTGTATTTGATTTTCTAAACATAAAAGTTCATGTCATATGAAAGGCTAATTGTTTGTGATTAGCTGTAAAGAATAATATAAGAAGCCGAATTATGCATAATTAATATCTGCATTGATTCGGCTTTTTTGTTTGAAGAATATGGATGGAATAGTTAAATATTCTTTTGGTTGTTTATTATTAAAGGAATTGTTTTGGAAAAATCACAGTTAAGTATAGTGTCTTAAAAAGTATACTTTATGAGACACTTCATTTCTCCTTCATTATAGGCATTTTTGAGTCATTTGTAAAGGCTCACAGACTTTTTTATGCACTTTC